>JAITIC010000093.1 GCA_031279635.1 Treponema sp.
AGGGGCCGGAGGAATATTTCGTTTCCCCTGGACAGTTCCCTGTTTGTCTCCGGGACCAATATACTGGCCTTCCGCATTGTAGGGGCGCCGCACTTTGATATAACGGGCCTGTGGTATGAAAAACCCTATTATATCGGCGACTACGGGATCATCCGGAAAGATCATGACGAATCCCTGATACTGGCGCTCTGTGCGGTGTTTCTTTTCGTGGGGCTTTACCATTTTTATCTTTTTCTATACCAGCCGCAGTACCGGTATAACCTCTATTACTGTTTCTTTTCCATCCTCCTGGGGCTTTATTTTCTGATGAGAAGCAGCGCGATCTACAGTATTATTCCGGACAGCAATATTACCCTCCGGCTTGAATACGCCAGCTTTTATATGTTGATATTCGCGCAGGCGATCTTTTTGGAACACCTTAATTTCGGAAAAACCATGATACTCAACAGGATATGCGGGGGGCTTTGCGTTCTGTGCGTCATCGCCCAGGGAATATTTTCCAACCCCTTTGGGGACGACCTCCTGTATGTGTCTTGGGTGATAGCCCTCTTTGAGCTTGTGTACATCTTTTGCTACGATATAGCCTATGTGTTTTGCCGGGATTTCAGAGCCTTGTGGAGGGCCCAGGAAAAGCCTTCCCTGCCGAAACTTCTGTGGGCGTCCTTCACCCAAACGTCCATAGGCAATCTTTTGATCGGCGCCGTTATCATATACAGCGCCGTAGCCTACGACCTTATCAACAGTATTTATTTACGGTACGGCGCTATCAACATCAGCGGTCCGGCGCTTGTTCTTTTCACCATTGTCACCACCTTTATTCTTGCCCGGCGTTTCGACACTCTGTTCCGCCGGATCCACGAAACAAACACCCTGCTGGAAAAAACCAACCTGAACCTGGAGGCTACGGTACGGGAGCGAACCCGGGAACTGGAGCTGCAGACCGAAGTGGCGCAGTCCGCGTCCCGGGCAAAAAGCGTCTTCCTTGCCCGGATGAGCCACGAAATCCGTACCCCCCTCAACGCGATACTCGGCCTTTCGGAAGTGGAACTCCAGGACGGCCTGCCCGGTAAAACACGGCTTAACCTGGAAAAAATTTACCACTCCGGTTCCCACCTTCTGGGAATCGTCAACGACATTCTGGACATCTCAAAAATCGAAAGCGGGAATTTTGAAATTTTTCCGGGGGAATACGAATTTTCCGGCGTGATCAACGACGCCGTCCAGCTTAACATCGTGCGCATCGGTTCAAAGCCCGTTGAATTCAAGCTGGAACTGGACGAAACCGTCCCGTCAAAACTCTACGGCGACGAACTGCGGATTAGGCAGATATTAAACAACCTCCTTTCCAACGCCTTCAAGTACACTGAAGAAGGGGAAGTCCTTCTGCGGATCGGCTGGGAACAAAGGGAAGGCGTGGCATGGATCGGCTTTACCGTAGAAGACACCGGCAGGGGAATTAAACAAGAGGACATGGAAAAACTCTTTTCCGAATACACCCAGTTTGACACGGCGGCGAACCGGCGGATCGAGGGGACGGGCCTGGGGCTTTCCATCAGCAGGGGCCTTCTGGATATGATGGGGGGAAGCATTACGGCGGAAAGTGAATACGGGAAAGGCAGCGTGTTCCGCATATCATTACCCCAGGGGATCGTCGATCAAACTCCTATAGGCAGGGAAGCGGCGGACAATCTCAGGAATTTCCGCTTTATTGAAGACCGGAACCGAAGCCGGGGGAACAGTTTGATCCGCTCGTATATGCCCTATGGGAAAGTGCTGGTGGTGGATGATCTTGAGACAAACCTGGACGTAATGACCGGCCTGCTCATGCCCTACGGGTTACAGGTGGATACGGTTTTGAGCGGCCGGGAAGCGGTGGAACGGATCAGGGCGGAAGAAGTCCGCTACGATCTTATCTTTATGGACCACATGATGCCGGAAATGGACGGGATAGAAGCGATCCGGATTATCAGGGAAATGGGAAGCTCCTATGCGCGGCAGGTGATAGTTGTAGCCTTAACCGCCAACGCGGTAGAGGGGACCAAAGAAATGTTTCTGGAAAACGGCTTCAACGACTTTATCGCCAAACCCATAGATATCAAACAACTGGACATGGCGCTGAACCAGTGGGTCAGGGACACCCAAAGTGAGGAGACCCTGCGGGAAGCGGAAAACCAGGAGCGGGAACGGAAGGGGGAGCCGGGGGCGGCCGCCGGAACCGGCAATGAAAGCCGCTGGCTTTTGGAGCACCCGGTCAACGGCGTTGATACCGGCGCCGCCCTGGACCTCTACGGCGGTGCCGCCGCGCTGATACCCATCCTCCGATCCTTTGTTACCCACACCCCCGGCCTGATAAGCAAAATGGACGGCCATCTGGGAAGCTCCCTGGCGGACTACGCCGTCGAGGTTCACGGGCTCAAGGGCACCTTAAACGCCATCTGCGCGGGCGGGACTGCCGAACTGGCAAAGAAGCTGGAATTTGCGTCTAAGGAAGGGAACTGGGATATTGTAAGAGCCGGACATGGGGAACTGCGGCGGCAGGCGCTGGAATTGACGGAGGGGCTGGGAAGGCTGCTTGAGGAATGGGAGGAGCAGCGGCCGGAGGAGGAAAAGGAAGGCCGGGCGGCGCCGGAGCGGGAGCTGCTGGTCCGGTTATCCGCGGCGGCGGGGAGTTTCAACTCCAACGAAATCGAGGAAGCTCTGGGGGAACTGGAGCGCTGCCGGTATGAGAAGGACGGGGATCTTATCATCTGGCTTCGGGAACAGGCCGAGAATTTCGACTACGACGCCATGCACAAACGGCTGGAAGAGTTTCTAAAGCATGGCGGTTGAAAATTTCTTTTATCTTTGAGCCGGAAAAGGATCGGATTTATGAACAGGATGTTTTCTTTTAAGGTGAAGGAACAGGACAGACAGGGCTGGGGAGGCATAGCCGTAATCACGGCAGGGCAATTGCTCTGTATCCCGGCCCTTATGGTGGGAGGCATATTGGGTGAGGGGCTGTCCCTGGGCGGGGCCATCTTTTCTACCGCCGTGGGCGGTCTTATGCTCCTGTTTTGCGCGGGTTTTACGGGGATGCAAAGTTCCGCCTCGGGTCTGCCTGCAATCGTCATCTGTGCGGAGGGCCTGGGGGTTCGGGGCGCCCGGTGTATTCCCGCCGGGTTGATAACCATCACCAGCGCAGGCTGGTTCGGGGTGCAGGCCGCGATATGCGGGGCTTCCTTTAGCGTCATGGCGGCGGACGTTTTGGGTATTGCCGTCCCGGCCTGGGGCGCTACGATCTTTTGGGGCCTCGTTATGGGTTTTTCCGCCTTGTACGGGTACCGGGGTTTGAGACACCTTTACTACGTTATGGCGCCGGTGCTTTTTTTCGTCCTGGTTTTTACGGTGATCCGGGTGGTGTTTTTTTCGGAAGCCGGCCCCGCCCTGTCTGTCTGGCGTCCGGTGAAACCGCTCTCCTATGTAACGGCTGTCAGCCTGGTGGTGGGGGATTGGGCCATGGGAGCCTTTACCGTCGGGGATTACTGCCGCTACGCGAAAAAACCCGGGGACGCGGTGTTGGGTGTTTTTATCGGTCTCATTTTCGCGCTGCCGGCGGTGTTTCTCGGCGGGGCCCTTCTCCGCATTGCCGCGGGAAACGCGGATATAACCGTAATTCTTAGCCGCATGGGATTCCCGGCGGTATCGCTGATCTTCCTCATCTTTGCCTCCTGGTCCCTTAATATGATGAACGCCTATTCCGGCGGCATAGCGGTGTCGGTGCTGCTGGGACTTCCGAAAAAACGTTTGAAGCTGGGTACCCTCCTTACGGGCATTACCGGCACGGCACTGGGCGCCGCGGGGATTCTGCCGCGGTTCACGGATTTTCTGAGCCTGCTCTCCTCCTTCGTGCCGCCCCTTATCGGGGTGCTTGCCGGCGTAAAAATAGCAAGCATCCTCGGACGCGGGGAGAATGCGGGTGATATTCTCATTCATGAAAAATCCGCCGAAGAGGATATTTCCATGCGGTCCGGTTTTCATGTTCCCGGGATCGTCGCCTACGCTCTGGGCGTTTTCACCGCCTGGATTACTACCTCGGCGGTTCCCTTTTTTATTCCGCCGCTTAACGGTATTATTACCGCAGCATTGGTCTACATCGTGTTAAAAAAACTGCTTCTCCCCGCTGCGTCAAGATGATCTTTATCTTGAAGCTGTTTCAAAAACTGAAATTTTAAAACAGCCTCCCTTGTCTTGGTATGGCAAGGGCAAAATTAACCGGGATTTTTAATATCCTACAGGTATGTTCATTATGGAATGGATACGGGTATTTAAGCAGTCCTTAACCTATTTGTCGCCGCTTTTGTTTGGGTTGCTGCTGATGGTGGTGATAGGGTATTTTTCTGTTTCCGGGGTTTTACGGAAACAACTGACGGAAAATACTTATGAATCCCTCTACGCCGCCGAGGAAGATATAAAAATAGGTTTTTCTCAATCGGAGTTGACCCTTAACAGCACGTTTTATGCTATACAGAAAATGATTAACGGCGGGGCTTCACAAGAGGATATTTGGGACTATTTGAGGGATGCCAACAGGTGGATGAATCAGGACGATACGGGGTATGCCGGATTTTATGGAATTCACGGATATATCAGGGGAGCCTATTTTGGCCGCCGGGGAAATTTTCCCGACAGCGGCTATGACCCCCGGCCAACGCCCTGGTTTCAGGCGGCGGAAAACGGCGGCCCGGATACGATCCATACCCGGCCGTACCGGGACGGGGAGAAAACGATCCTGTCCATGGCAAGGAATCTCTACAATTTTAACGAAGAATACTGCGGCGTTATCGTCCTTGATATGGATATTGATTG
>JAITIC010000081.1 GCA_031279635.1 Treponema sp.
GAGGCTGTCGAAAAAGTGTTTCGGAAGGGTTTAAGACACTATATATAGCGTATCAATTACCTTTAACACACCATATATAGTAGTTTTTGCCTATTGACGGATTAATTCGACAGTCTCAATAGGTTAGTATTGGCTAGATTGAAAGTTTCAACTCTTGCAACATTTTTCAATCTGGACTCTTTTCGCAATTTATCTTCCTCTATTCTTAATTTTTCTTCTTCTAAACCTATTCTTACCAAATAAGCCAAAAAAGAATTTATTTGGATTTCAGGGAAATATACTTCTCTTAAAGCGTCTATTTCTTGTCTTAACTGTGCCGGTATTCTAACGGTCATATTTCTATCTTTTGGTTGATTTATCATAACCCTCTCGTACTTTTCTAATGTAGATAAATATCAAAAAATTGTCAATCTCTTGAAAATTTCAGTTGACCTATCCGATTAAATGATATATATTGATAGGAGATGATAGATTATGAAAGATAAATACTTAAATATACGGATAGAATCCGATTTAAAGGATCAAGTTATTAAATTTGCTAAGAAAGAACGGTGATCTATCTCTGATCGAACGGTTTGTCTTATAGAACAGGGATTATCTAGTTTGCGTCAGCATTATGAGATGGTCCCTGGGTATTCGTTAAAAGTTTAAGATGTTCATCGGGCGACTCAATCAGGGTTGGATAGATAATGGAAAAATGGCTTCCCGCTAATCTTCTAGCTGATTTGTTGTCAATCACAAAACGAGCGGTTAATAAGCGGGCAAAAGAAAAAAACTGGCCATATCGCACCGTTGACGGCAACGGCGGGCCAGAATACCGATATCATATCAAAAACCTGCCTGAAGACATCCAGGCGGCCCTATGCCGCCAGCTTGCAAATGCCTTTTGAAGCCCTTCAAAGTGAGTTAAATCCCGTTCCAAAAGCCGAGGTGAAGGTAACCATTGGCGGTTATAAAGGCGGATCACAAAGAAGACTCCCCCCAAAACCTGGAACGCATGTACCGAAACCGAGCGGGACATTGCCATCAACCGCCAAAAAATTATTGATGCCTATAGCGATTCCGGGCTTTCCGCAAAACAGTTTATCGAATTATATAATGACAACGAAGCCAAAGACCGTATTGAGTGGCTCTATCTTGACCCCCATACGCCTAGCGTAAAATTTGAAAAGGAATTTCAGACAGAGAGCCAGTGCAGGGCATATATAATCAGGTTACGATACAAGGCTGGAAAATTTACGTGCCCCTTGTGCAGAAGCAAAAGAAGTTATCCGGTAAAAGACAATTTTTATGAATGCGCACAATGCGGCCATCAAGAATCCATTTTATCTGGGACACTTTTCAGGATACGCATAAATCATTGCATATATGGTTTCGGGCGATTTGGTATATTACTTCACAAAAGAATGGAACAAGCGCTTTGGGGTTACCGCGGGTATTGGGGCTTGGAAATTATAAAACGGCCTGGCTTTGGCTGCATAAACTGCGGAGGGCAATGGTGAGGCCAGGGAGGGAAAAACTCTCCGGGAGGGTAGAAGTGGATGAAGCATACTTTGGAGGCCCTGAAACTGGTGGAAAACGGGGCCGGGGTACTGAAAACAAGGTATTGGCGGCTATAGCGGTCGAAACCGATGAAGGAAAAGTCGGACGCATGAGGATATCCATAATTGAAGATCTCAGTTCTGTCAGCCTTCATGGATTTATAGAAAACCGGTTGAGAAAGGGAGTATAATTAGTGTCTGTCCACAAAGTAGACACATTATGGACAGACTTCCTTAAAAACGCATTTTCGCAGCCGTTAGGCGAGAAAATGCGATGTCTGTCCGCAAAGTAACCGACTTTGTGGACAGACACTAATTAATAATTTTTCAGGAGCATTGTATGAAAGGGAAACATTTGGTGTGTTTGGCGGTTCTATTAGCCCTGGCCGGGTTAACAGGTTATGCACAGGGTTATACGGGGCCCGGACTTGACCCGGTAACCGTTGCGGAAGCAAAAAATCTTCGGGATGATTCTCCGGTAGTCTTGAGGGGAAAAATCGAGAGGTTTTTGGGCGATGAAAAATATCTATTCTCGGATGATTCCGGAACAATAACCGTTGAAATCGACAACAGATTATGGACCGGCCTTTCCGTTAATCAAAATGACACGGTAGAAATTAGCGGGGAAGTCGATAAAGACTTCAGGGGCATTGAAATAGAAGTCAATGCCATCAAAAAACTATAAAACCAAACAGACGACAGCCCGCCGTCATCCGTGGCTGCCGGCTGGAGGCGGGCAAAAAACACCGCACATAACAGGACTGTTAGCGTTTCGGGTCTTCGGCCCTCCGGGATTCCGGCTGGTCAGGTTATTCCGTTGCGCGCCCCGGCACAGCTGGGGACATTCCCACGCCAGCCTCCACCCGCAGTTTGTCGGCCCTGGAAATGCTTCGCAAAGCCCTTATCCGGGCTGCACCCCCCTGATGCCGCGCAAGCGGCTTCGATACAGCCGGAATGTTAGCCGGTAAATTCCCGCCCGATGTCTTTCCGGCAACTCATGCCGGCAAAGCTGATGGCGGCAAGTCCCCGGTAAGCGGCGGTACACGCCTCGCCGGCGTCCGCGCCGAAAGCGGAAACCGCCAGCACCCTGCCGCCGGATGTGCGAAGCGCGGAGTCCGCGCCGGCGACGAAGAGCTTTGCCCCGGTTTTCGCGAGGGCCGCCGCGTCAATAGCGATTATGTCCCCTTTGCGGTAAGGGCCGGGGTAGCCGTCCGCTGCTGCCACCGGGGCGCAGACCGCGCCCTGTTTCCACTTGAGAGGAAAATCCCCCAGGCTGCCGTCCAGTATGGCGACGCAGAGATCGGCGAAATCGGAATCCATGAGCGGCAGCACCGCCTGGGTTTCAGGGTCTCCAAGGCGCGCGTTGTATTCAAGCAGGTAACAACGGTCGTTGCGTACCATAAGGCCGAAGAAAATAAAACCGCGGTAATCCATGCCCTCGGCCTTCATTCCCTTCAGCGTGGGTTCCAGAATGGCCCTGGAAAAATCATTTTGCGCCGCCTGTGAAAAATCGGACGCCGGGGCAATGGCGCCCATGCCGCCGGTATTGGGACCGCGGCCGCCGTCGAAGCGGCGCTTGTGATCCCTTGCGGAAATAAACGGGAGGATGGTTCCTTTACCCGCGACGACGCTTGCCGCGGCCAGCACCGAGACTTCCTTTCCCGCAAGAAATTCCTCCAGCAGCACGGACGCGCCCGCATCGCCAAGGCTTCTGTCTTGCAAAAAAGCGGAGAGGGCCGCTTCCGCTTCTTTGAAGTCAGAGGCGATTACTACCCCCTTGCCGGCGGCCAGACCATCGGCCTTAATCACCAGCGGCGGGGCGCCCGCACTGAAATGTTCCCGCGCGCGGGCCAGCGCCGTATCCAGATCGGTAAAATCGCCGCTTTTGGCGCAGCGGACGCCGTATTTTTCCATAAAGGCTTTGGAGTAGATTTTGCTTGCCTCAAGGCGGGCCGCTTTTTTTTCAGGCCCGACGATGCCAAGGCCGGCGGCGCGGAAACGGTCTACAATGCCCTCAGCCAGGGGAAGCTCAGGGCCTACCACGGTCAGGCCGATTTTCTCCCTAAGGGCAAACTGAACCAGCTCTTCCTGCGCGGCTATCGGGACATTTTCGCATTTCGCTTCCGCTGCCGTTCCCCCGTTTCCCGAAGCGACAAACACCTTTTCCGTTTTCGCGGAACAGGCAAGTTTCCAGGCCAGGGCGTGTTCCCTGCCCCCCGAACCAATAACGAGGATTTTCATGCCTGTCCTCTCAATGCCTGAAATGCCGTGTTCCGGTAAAGACCATGGCGATGCCGTATTTATCACACGCCTCTATTGAAAGTTTGTCGTTGAGCGAGCCGCCGGGCTGAACGATGGACCGTATCCCCGCTTCGGCGGCGGCCTCTATCACATCGGCAAAAGGGAAGAATGCGTCCGAGGCAAGCACTTTGGCGGGTGCGGGATCTTTCCAGGGAATTTTACCCGCTTCGGCGGCGGCCTTGATCGCGGCGGCGCTCCGTTCCAGCGACTGCGCCGTGGGCCAGATACGGTTTACCTGACCGCCGCCTATGCCCGCCGCCGCCGCGTCCTTGACGATCATGATGGCGTTGGACTTCACAAAAGTTACCGCCCTCATGCCGAAGATCATGTCTTTTATGTCCTCCACGGCGGGCGCGGCCCTGGTAACCAGTTCCCACTTTTCAAGGAGTTTCCGGTCACTTTGCTGAACCAAAAGGCCGCCATCAACGGCGGTGTACTCGTGGGTTTCAAGCGGCGCTTGGACAAGTTTCACTATGCGGAGATTTTTTTTCTGTTTGAGCATTTCCAGCGCGCCGGATTCAAAATCCGGGGCGACCACGATCTCAAGAAACAGCTCTCCCAGTTTGGCCGCCGTTGCCGTGTCAATCGTTGTGTTAGACGCCACTATGCCGCCGAAGATCGATACCGGGTCGCAGGCATAAGTTTTCTCATAGGCTTCAGACAGGGTGTTACCCAGGGCGATTCCGCAGGGGGTGTTGTGTTTTACCGCGACACAGCAAACCCGGTCACCGGTGACGCCGCCGGACGCGGCGGGAACCAGGCGCCGTACCTCTTCCTCTCCTACAGGGCCTACCCCCGCCCGGGGGAGGCCGAAAGCGCAGGCCGCCTTCCATGCCAGATCAAGATCCCTGATGTTGTTGTAACTCAGTTCTTTTCCGTGAAGCTGCTCCATGCCGCCCAAAACGCCGGGGCGGTCGGCGTGCAGGTACAGCGCCGCGGACTGGTGGCCGTTTTCACCGTAACGCAGATCCTGCCCCTTTGCAAGCGAGAGCGGCCAGTAGCGGGGATACTCGTCGTCTAACAAATAACGGGCAATGGCGGCGTCGTATGCCGAGGTAAGATCGAAGACCTTGCCCGCGAGGCACTTCCTGAATTCCAGGGGAACGTTTCCGGCTTTAATACCCGCCACGGCCCCGGCGTAATCCGCCGGATCGCAGAGGACAATCACGTCACGGTAATTTTTCGCCGAAGAACGGAGCATGGCCGGCCCGCCGATGTCGATGAATTCCACCGTTTCCTCAAGGGAAAGGCCGGCCTGTACCTTTTCAAAAAAAGGATAAAGGTTGACGCATACAAGGTCGATGGTTGAAAGGCCCAGTTTCTCAAGCGTTTCCAGATGGGAGACCTCCCGGCGCGCGAGAATTCCGGCGTGAATAGCCGGATGCAGAGTCTTCACCCTGCCGTCAAGGCATTCGGGAAAGCCCGTTACCGAAGAAACATCGGTAACGGGAATCCTGTTTTCCTGCAGGTACTTCGCCGTTCCGCCGGTGGAAAGAATCTCCCAGCCGGAGCCGCTCAAAAATGAAGCCAGTTCCGAAACGCCGTCCTTGTAAAACACGCTGATAAGCGCCCGCTTTTTCATTTTGTCTCCAATATTGTTGATTGAGCCTTTCCCAAAACTGAAGTTTTGGGAAAGGCTCGATTGTTATGTCAGCCGGTCTTATTCGCGGCGGGATCATTTCCCCAAGAGCTGCCATACGGGGAAACTTCAGGGGAGGGAGCTTCGGCCCGGTTTGCCTGATCGAGCAGCCGCTTGTGCAGGCGGCCGACCATCATGGCAGTTGCCTCCACAATGGCGATATGCTCTTCAGCATGAATACGCTCCGCGAGGACCGGGGGAGTGTCCCATTTCAGCACCGGCACCCGGCGCTGCAGCAGAATCGGGCCGGTGTCGGTTCCGGCGTTCACCAGATGGACGGTACAGCCCGATTCCGTTTCCCCCGCATCCAGTACCGCCCGGTGCACCCGTTCCCCGTACATTCCGTTGCCTCCGTATTTGGGCAGCAGGCTCGGATGCAGATTGATGATTCTGCCTGCATAGCAGCGGATAATCTTCCCCGCCAAAATCGAAAGAAAACCCACCATCACGATAAGGCCAATGTCGTTATCCTTGGCGATGCGCAATATCCGGTCCGAAAGCTCTTCCCGCCGCTCCGCTTTGGGAAGACGCTTGTCCGGCTCCCGAACATACACCGGAATACCCCAGCGCTTTGCCCGTTCCAGGGCGTAAGCCTCCGGGCGGTCTGAAACGGCCACGGCGAGCCTGCCCGGTTTGAGTTTGCCGGCTATTTCCGCATCGTGCAGGGCCTGAAAGTTCGTCCCGCCGCCTGAAACGAGGACCATGATATTGATTTTAGACAAAACGCAGCGTTCCTTTCGGTCCCACCGCCGCACCCGGCGCCGTTTGCGCGCATCCTCTTTCTATCAGGCCGATTTCCCAGGCGGGAAAGCCGGCGGCGTCCAGGCGTTCAAGCGCCCGCCGTACATCATCCGGCGCCACGGCCAGCACAAAGCCTATCCCCATGTTAAACGTATTAAACATCCGCTTTTTGGTCTCCGTGTCGGTTTTGAGCAGTTCCGCCCCCAGCGCTTCGGCTTTCCCGCCGCCCGCCGCCCGCGCCGTTGCGGCGGCAATCCGCGCGAAAATCGGCGGAATTGCCCAGGAGCCTTCCCGAATAACCGCGTCCAAAGCCCCGTCACGCGCCATCGCGGACGGTGCAAAAAGACGGGGAATGTTCTCGTAGAATCCTCCGCCGGTGATATGGGCCATGCCGTGAATCTCAATATGTTCCATTAAACTCAGCACCGGCTTTACATAAAGCCTCGTCGGTTCCAGCAAAGCCATACCTAAAGACATGCCGCCGAAGTCCTCCCACAGATCGGGCAGCGCCGCCCGAATCAGGCTGAACCCGTTGGAGTGCGGCCCCGAAGAAGCGAGGCCCACGAGCGCGTCCCCTTCCCGCACGGCAGAGCCGTCAACAATGCTTTTACGGTCCACGATACCCACGCAAAATCCGGCGATATCGTACTTTCCCACATCATAAAAACCGGGCATCTCCGCGGTCTCCCCTCCCAGGAGCGCGATTCCCGTTTCCCGGCAGCCCCTTGCCACGCCCTTCACTATTTCCACGGCCACATCGGCGTCGAGTTTTCCGCAGGCAAGATAATCCAGAAAAAAGAGCGGCCTCGCCCCGTGGCAGAGCACGTCGTTTACGCACATGGCCACGCAGTCAATTCCCACCGTGTCGTATTTGCGCATTTTGAAGGCGATGTCCAGTTTCGTCCCAACCCCGTCAGTGCCGGATACCAGCACCGGCTCCTCCATGCCCGACGCGGCCTCTGCCAGCGCGTATATCCCCGCGAAACTGCCGATACCGTTCAGCACCGCCTCATTCGCCGTCCGCGCGGAAAGCTCCCGGTACTGCTCAACCGCCCGGTAGCCTTCCCCGATGTCCACCCCGGCCTCTTTGTAGTCCATGCGCAAATATAACACAAAGGAAAAGAGGGGGGAAGAGGGAGGAATGAGCACGGGCAATGCAGTGGCGCCGGCCGCCGGTTTGTGAACACCGGCAGTCCTGCCGGGACGCTAACCGGTACCTATACAAAGGTACGGGCCTGCGTGGCGCTTTAGTATTTCCGGAATGAGCCTCCGCGGGGCAAGCCCCGTGGTATCTTAAGCGTTGCATTAGTTCGTGTCTGTCCACAAAGTCGGTTACTTTGCGGACAGACCTTGCATTTGCTCCCGTTTTGTACCAAAACGGTGCGCAAAATGCCTGTTTTAAGGTA
>JAITIC010000143.1 GCA_031279635.1 Treponema sp.
AGACACATTATGGACAGACTACCTTAAAACAGGCATTTTGCGCACCGTTTTGGTACAAAACGGGAGCAAATGCAAGGTCTGTCCGCAAAGTAACCGACTTTGTGGACAGACACTATATAATCCCGCAGATTCCGGTTGCCATCGAGAATGTGGATGAATATTTAAATTAAAGGAAGTGTAACATGGCGTTAATTGCTCAGGCTGAAGATCCCGCTACGATGCAGACCGCAGCGGGGTACCCGGAAGTAAAGTCGATGGCGACCGCGTTCAGGTTCTCCCAAAAGGAAACCGACTGCCTGCGGAAGCTGGGCGCCCGGACGGCTGAAATTTCGCTGCGTCCGGATATGGCCAAAAAGAAAACCCTCTGGACGGCCCACAACGACCTGAAAACTACCGATCCGGTTGTGTTTATCGACCCGGAAAACGGCTGGAACGAGATAATTGACGCCAAATCCCTGGTCAGCGAAGACCCGCTGGCCAGGGTCTGGGAAATGTCCCTCCGCAAGCAGATCTTTTGGGCGGACGGCATGAAGGACGACAAGGTTATTGAAGACTACTTCGATGTCCCCTACAGTTACAGTGACGACGGCTGGGGCCTGGAACTTGGCAAGGTAGGCGGCGGCAACGGCGGCACGTACAAAGTTATCCAGGCCCTCAAGGATTACGATTCGGATTTCGGCAAAATCCACTATCCCAATATCACCATCGATTGGGAACAATCCCGAAAATTGATGGAACTTGCCCATAATACCTTTGACGGAATCCTAAAAATCCGCCGTAAAAACACCTGGTGGTGGACTTTGGGAATGTGCTGGGACTTCGTCAACATTCGCGGGCTCGAGGATTTCATGGTAGACATTATTGCCGAACCGGAGAACTTCCACAGGATGATGAACCTCCTTTGCGAAGGGAAACTTAAAATGCTTGACTTCCTGGAGCAAAACGAACTCCTCGCCCTTAATACCGGGGGAACCTATGTAGGTTCCGGCGGTTTCGGATTTACGGAGCAGCTTCCTCGCCCAGGTTATAACGGTTATATTACTACCATGGATATGTGGGGCTTTGTCGATTCCCAGGAGACGGTGCGTGTAAACCCGGATCAATACGGCGAATTCATCCTTCCCTATCACAAACGCATCGCCGGCCGTTTCGGCCTTAACTGTTACGGCTGCTGCGAGCCGTACGAGCCGCGCTGGAAGTACGTCAAGCAGTTGCCGCGCCTCCGCCGTGTGTCGGTAAGCCCCTGGGCAGATTGGTCGACGGTGCCGGAAAAACTTGATAAAAATTACATCGCAAGCGTAAAGCCCATGCCCACGCCCCTTGCAATGGAAGTGATGAACGAGGACACTGTCCGTCGGGATTGCCGCAGGGCTGTGGAGCAAACAAAGGGCGGTATATGCGAGTTCATCATGAAAGATAACAATACCCTCGGCAAAAATCCACGAAACGCGACACGATGGGTAGAAATTATGCGCGAGGAAATAGAACGGGTGTATTGATCTTGTTTTCCGCCGTGTGCGGCGGCTGTGTACAGACAGGCCGCGCCCCTGCCGCTTCCCCGCAAAAATACAGGGTCGCCTCTTCCACAACCTTGACTTCTATGGTATATTGATTCCGGTATGTTTCCCCGGATCGAAATGGAGACCCTGTGATGGCGGTATTGCATTATGTAGAATGGGCTGAAAAAAAAGGCGATACAAACTCAATTAGTTTTGGAACAGGCTCAACTATCAATCTTGGTATCGAATATAAATAGGGAAGATTCATGAACGCTGCAAAAGAGGAGGAATAATTCCATGCAAAATACAGAACAGCTCGCCGTTGATTCGATTCGTGTACTGGCCGCCGACGCGGTACAGAAGGCTAATTCGGGGCATCCCGGTTTTCCACTGGGTGCGGCGCCTATTATCTACAAGCTTTTCGCCGAATATCTTCGGCACAACCCGCAAAACCCCGGGTGGCGGAACCGCGATCGTTTCGTACTTTCGGCCGGCCACGGTTCCGCCATGCTCTACGCGGTGCTGCATCTCTTTGGGTATCCGGGGCTTACCATCGAAGAATTAAAGAATTTCCGCCAGTTCAATTCCAGGACTCCGGGGCATCCGGAGTACGGTCACACAAAAGGCGTCGAAGCGACAACCGGCCCGCTCGGGGCGGGGCTTGGCATGGCCGTCGGGATGGCCATGGCGGAGGCCCATCTTGCGGCCCGGTTCAACCGCGACGGGTTTCCCCTGGTTGACCACTTCACCTATGCCCTCTGCGGAGACGGCTGCCTTATGGAGGGTATATCCTCCGAGGCGCTTTCTCTCGCGGGTACCCTGGGACTTGGGAAGCTCATTATTCTGTACGACTCGAACTCGATTACCATAGAGGGCAGCACGGCGCTTGCCTTCACCGAGGATGCCGGAAAGCGTATGGAGGCTTTCGGTTTCCAGGTACTGAACGTGGCGGACGGCAATGATCTTGCTGCCGTAGGCAAAGCGATTGCCGAGGCCAGGGCGGAGAAGAACAGACCCTCTTTCATAAAGATAACGACGAAAATCGGCTACGGCGTACCCGCGAGAGAAGGCAAGGCCTCGGCGCACGGCGAGCCCCTTGGCGCGGAGAACATCGCGGCGTTGCGCAATTCGCTGGGCTGGCCCCTTGCGGAAGCCTTCGAAATACCCGCCGGGGTACGCGCCCACTATGCGGAATTGTCCAAAAAGGGCGAGGCCGCGGAGAAAGAGTGGGAAGGTCTTTTCGCCCGTTACCGGAAGGAATATCCGGAGCCGGCCGCGGTATTTGAAAGGGATACCGGCGGTTTCGCGGTTCCGGAGACGGTGTTCGGTGATGATTACTGGACATCCTTGAACAAGGCGGACGCCACACGTAATATTTCAGGCCGCATACTAAACGAACTGAAGGATAAAATTCCCTCGCTGATGGGCGGA
The DNA here is from genome assembly GCA_031279635.1 of Treponema sp. Classification (GTDB taxonomy): domain Bacteria; phylum Spirochaetota; class Spirochaetia; order Treponematales; family Breznakiellaceae; genus WQXQ01. The sequence goes on from JAITIC010000143.1 coordinate 2,931, forward strand.
TCGGCGGATCTGGCGCCGTCAAACAAGACCGCGCTTAGCGGTATACCTGATTTCTCCAAAGCCGATTACGCGGGCAGAAATATTCATTTCGGGGTGCGCGAACTTGCCATGACCGCGATAGGTAACGGCCTCTTGCTGCACGGTGGTGTTCGTCCCTATGTGGCGACATTCCTGGTGTTTGTGGATTATATGAAACCCATGCTGCGCCTTTCCGCGCTGATGGGATTGCCGCTTATTGCGGTTCTATCCCATGACAGTATTGGCGTCGGTGAAGACGGGCCGACGCACCAGCCCATTGAGCAGTTGGCCATGCTGCGTTCTATGCCAAACTTCACCGTGTTCCGTCCGGCAGATGAGATCGAAACCCGTGCGGCGTGGCAGGCCGCGCTTAGATCCGGGGACAGACCTGTGGCGATAGTACTTTCCCGCCAGAATCTGCCCCCGCTGGAACATTCGTCCAGAAGTGCGTTGAAGGGCGCTTATGTTTTGGAAAAAGAAACCGGCGCAAAGCCTGACCTGATACTGCTTGCAACCGGTTCCGAGACTTCCCTGGCTGTGGAAGCGCGGAAGGAACTGGCAAAGGAGGGTATTGATGCGCGGGTAGTGAGCATGCCCTCATCGGATGTCTTCGATTTGCAGCCGCAATCATACCGGGACGAGGTGCTGCCGCCGGATGTCAGGAAGCGCATTGCCGTGGAAGCCGGGTGCGCCACGCCCTGGGGTAAATATGTGGGATTGGACGGCGCGTGTGTAGCGATAGACCGTTTTGGAGCTTCCGCGCCCGCAGGTAAACTGTTCGAGGCATTCGGCTTTACCGTGGGGAATGTTGCGGACACGGCGCGCCGCCTGATGAAACAATAGCAGCGTAAACAGCAAGGCGATTGTTACAGACGGCGTCCCTGGCTCAAGCCTGTCCCGGTGGGACAGGCTCTATAAAAAGGGATTATAAAAGCGGTCGCCGTCTTTGAAGGTAACCCATAGGCCAAGGGCAAAGAGCAGGGACGCGGCGGCAAGTACGGCAATGTCCGCTGCGGAAAAGGGCCGCGCCGAATACCATGTCCGCTTTTTATGTTTGCCGAAGCCCCGCAGTTCCAGGGCATGGCTTACCACGTCAATGCGGTCCAATGATGAAAAGATCAGGGGCAGGAGGAGCCGGACGGAACCCCGGAGCCGCTTGAGCGGGGAAACCCGCTTTCCATCGGAACGCCGTTTCGCAAGCTCTATGCCCCGCGCCTGCTGTGCCTGGGAAATGGTTTCATAATCGCGCTGTACGTCGGGGACGTAACGCATGGTAAGGCTTACCGCGTAAGCTATGGTGTAGGGAAGCCCTATGCGGTTAAGGGACGCGGCAAATTCGCTTGGGTGTGTGCAAACCATAAGGAGTATCGCCGGGGGAATTATCATAATGTACTTGAGGAAAATATTGAATTCATAAAACAACTGTTCCGCCGTCAGGGTAAAACGGCCCGCCCCCTCCAGAATCACATGCCTTGAATGATAAACCGCGACGCCCTGTTCGGGGGCAAACAGATACACCGCCGCAAGGTTCAGGGCAAGGAAGACGCTCATCACCTTGAATATGGAAGCGGCTTCCCTGAATTTGATACGGGAGATGAAAAAGAGCAGCAGCCCCAGGCCCGCCATGACGGCCATGACCCGGGTATCGTAACCTGCCATTGTAAGAATCGACCAGAGCAGAAAAACGATGAATTTTACCGCCCCCGCGAGGGCGTGAACCGGGGACTTCCGCTCAATATAGGACAGCATGCGTCCCCCGCTGCCGCGCTTGCGCGGATGGGGGCCGGGCGCTTGCCGCGGCCTTTTTGCGGAACGGCTCATGGCGCGGTCCGCTTCCTGAGGATTTCCTCGTGGGCGATAAAGCGGCGGATAAACGCGCGGGGATCGGGCAGACCCGCGATCAGGGCAAGGTCGTAGAGGCTGGTCCGTTTAAGGCGGGCTTTTTCAATAAGCTCGTCATCACTGAGTAGTTCCGCGCTTTCCTTAACGGCGATACACTTCCCCGCGGAAAGCACCGCCGCCCGCCGGGTATATTCCAGCATCAGATGCATGTCGTGGGTAATCAGGAGCATGGCGAGTTCCCGCCCGCCGCCGTGATTATTGAGGCCTCTTAGAAATTCCATGAACTCCGTATAATGACGGTAATCCTGTCCCGCCGTGGGCTCGTCCATGATGATGAAGCGGGGATTGAGTACCAGAATAGCGGCGATGGTAAGGCGTTTTTTCTGGCCGTAGCTCAGGGCGCTTACCGGCCAATTCCTGAACGGATACAGTCCGCATATCATCAGCGCTTCATAGACTCTGTCTTTTGTCTCTCCTTCCCCGACGCCGCGGGTACGCAGGCCCAGGGCGGTTTCATCAAATATCATGGGACAGGAGATCATCTGGTTGGGGTTCTGCATCACATAGGCTATGCGTTCCGCCCGTTCCATGATTGAAAATCCCGCAATGTCAGTTCCGTCAAAAAACACGCTCCCCAAATCGGGCTTGAGAAAACCGCAGATGATCTTTGCCAGCGTGGATTTGCCCGCTCCGTTTTCTCCCACCAAACTCATGCACTCGCCTTTCCCCACCGAAAAGGAAACCCGGTACAGCGCCGCTTCGGCGTTCTCCGCTTCGCCGCCGGACCGCCCGTAACTAAAAGAGATGTTCCGGATTTCAAGCAGCGGTTCGGCTTCTTCCCCGGCGGCGCTTCCCGCTCCTCCGGCGGCGCTCCCCGCTTCCCCGGCCCATTTTTTTAACGGCGCCGGATCAAAAGTTAAGGTTTCAAGGCTTTGGGGTTTTACGGAAGCTTTTATTTCCACGCCGGCATAGCGGAGGGCGCCCAAATAGAGAGGCTCCCGTATGCCCGCCTTCCGCAGCAAATCCGAAGCGAGCAGTTCCGCCGGGGGAAGGTCGGCGATAACGCGGCCCCCGTCGAAGAGCACAATGCGGTCAACGGGCCGGTGAAGCGCGTCTTCAAGCCGGTGCTCCACTATCACTATGGTCTTGCCCCGTTCCTTGTGGAGCAAATCGATAAGCTCTATTGTCTCCTTTCCCGCGGCGGGCTCGAGGTTTGCCAAAGGCTCGTCAAAGAGCAGCAAGTCCACCTCATCCATCAGCACGCCGGCAATGGAGACCCGCTGTTTTTGCCCGCCTGAAAGATCCTGGGGCGCTTTGGCGAGATGTCCGCTCATCCCCACCTGGGCCGCCGCCGCCTCTACCCGCCGGCGCAGTTCCGCCGGGGGAACACAGTCGTTTTCCGCGGCAAAGGCAATGTCCTCGGCGGCGCTAAGGCCCACAAACTGGCCGTCGGTATCCTGTAAAACCGTACCGGCGCGTTTGGATATTTCAAAAATATCCAGCTTCCGCGGGTCACGGCCCAGCAGGGTAAAAACGCCGGAACTTCGGCCCTTGTATGCGTGGAACGCAAGCCCGTTGATACAATGGATCAGGGTCGATTTGCCCGAACCGGATGGCCCCAGGATCAGGATTTTTTCACCTTTTTTGACCGAAAGATCGATCCCGTACAAGGTCGGCTCAACCTGGGCCGTATATTGAAAGCTGAAGTTTTTAAGTTGAAGGGCAAAATCCGGCGCCCCGGAAGGGCCGGATTTCCGTTCACTCACTATTCAGCCTTGAGGCTTCCCGCTTTTATCCTGGTGCGGGAATAACCGACAAGGAGCAGTGTCCCCAGGACAAGCACCACCGCGGCGTTGAGTACCGAGGACACCAATCCCTGAAGGTACACCTTGTCGGCCGGTTCCTGATAAACAAGAATATCCAGGCTGGGGGCAATGGCGATCCACGCAACGGCGTTGGTAAGCAGTTGTACCACATTGAAGATCACCGCCTGCCTGACTCCAAGGCCTCCCGTTTCAACCCGGTACAGTTTCCAGAAAAGGCCGATCACAAGCCCGTAGACGGCGTCGGCGATAACCCATGTCCACCATATCCCGAAGCCGAATGTCAGGTCGGTAAGGGTATGGGCGATAAAGCCGATTAAAAGCCCCGCAATGGGACCAAAAATCGCGGCAAATACCGAAAGGACGGCGATTCCTAAATTCAGATTGGTATTGGGAACCCCCGTGGGCAACGCTACAAAACGCATGAGCACAAAAACCAGGGCCGAGCCGATGCCGACGGCTACTACGGTTCTCACCGAAATAAGTTTGTTAGCCATAAAAGACCTCCGTTATAAGATTTATACCCCACAACTCTCTGTAAGGCAATTACCTGTTTACGTTGAGGGCGAGGATGCGCACAAAGGCGGAGTTCGGTTTTTTAAGTTCCCGTGAACCGCGGGTAATTTTGCAGAGTGAAACCCCCAGGTTTTTGGCGATTTCCCGCTGGGGGATTTTTTCATTCAACGCCTTGACCAGCGCCCAGCGGGCCGCTATGTCGGCGGTTTCCGCGGGGGTGAGGAGGCAGCGCAGAAAGTCCTCAATCAGGGCGCTGTCCCTTGTCCTGGAAAGGGCCCCGGCCAGTTCGGTAAAATTTTCGTTTACCCTGGGATCGTTGATTTTCATGGGGATAGTATACCACGTGTTTAAAATTCAAAACAGCGGATAGTATGCCCCGCGTCTGTTTCCCTCAAGGGGGGCTTTTCTGCGAAACAACGCTCGCGGGAGCGGGGACAGCGTTCGGCAAAGGCGCAGCGGTTTTCATCGGGAAGGGGGGGCGTTGCGGGGGGGACTCCCCCCGCTGAGGGGGGGAGCGGAACACCGAAGGTGTGGAGCGGGGGGGGAGACTTCCCCCCTGTAACTGATGAAAAAAGCAGTTGGGTGTAGGGGTGCAGACCGCGCCGGTACAGTTCCCCGGCGGGCGCTTCTTCCATCAGTTCGCCGCGGTACATGACGCCGATGCGGTCACAGAAATAGCAGGCGACTTTCAGGTCGTGCGCGATGAACAGAAAGGAGATGTCCCGCTTTTGGCGGATGTCCAGGAGGAGGTTGAGGATTTGGCCCTGAATTGAAACATCCAGGGCCGAGACCACTTCGTCGCAGATGAGGAGTTCGGGGCGCATCAGGATGCCGCGGGCGATGGAGATTCGCTGGCGCTGGCCGCCTGAGAATTCCGAAGGGCGCAGGTCCAGGTCGGCGGCGGAAAGGCCCACTTCCTCAAGGACGGACGCCGCTTCCCACCGGAGTTGTTTTTCGCCGGCTTTCCGGTGCAGTGTGGACCAGCGCGGGCCTGAGACGAGTACTTCGTATACGCTCATCCGGGGGTTGAGCGAGCGGGCCGGGTCCTGGAACACGTATTTTACTTTTTCGCGGTAGCGCCGCAGTCCGGCTTTTCGCAGGGCGGCCACTTCCGTTGGGCCTGATTCGCTGTGGTACAGGATGCTTCCACCGTCGGCTTCGTACATCCGCACGAGGAGCCGCGCCGTGGTGGTTTTGCCGCAGCCGGATTCGCCTACCAGCCCGTAGGCTTCGTTGGCGCCGATTGAAAAGGAGACGTCGTTTACCGCGTTGACAAAACGGCCGAAGCGGGCAAAAAAGCCCGCTTCCAGGTTGAAGCGTTTTCGCAGATGGGAAACCATCAGGAGCGGCATGGGTTCAGTATAGCGGCGGCGGGGCAGAGGGGCTAGTCCCATAGGGTTTGTTTTCCATTGCCTTTGCCCGATGACACTCGCAGCCCTGTTCCCCCGCCCGCGGGACAGCCCGCCCTGAGCATAAGCTGCCCCGGCGGCCCTCATGCGCTGATTGTTCATCTTGGCCCGCTTCCCGGCACGGAGCCTCCGGACAGCCGGGGCGACTACGGCTATGCCCTGTACCGGGCATTATGCCGCGGGGAGGGACGACGCTGGAACAGGCCGCAAGCGTCAAGCATTATTTAGAGTCTGTCCATAATGTAGACACATTATGGACAGACTTCCTTAAAATAGGCATTTTGCGCACCGTTTTGGTACAAAACGGGAGCAAATGCAAGGTCTGTCCATAAAGTAACCGACTT
>JAITIC010000176.1 GCA_031279635.1 Treponema sp.
ATACTCGCGCAGCTCAAACAGCCTGTACTGCGTTCCCATTGCGAAAACGTCATTCAAAAATGCAAAGCCCGCCGTATTCCCTGCGGTACTTCTATTGGCCCTGGGGATCAGGAATTTATCCGGTTTTGGCTTGATAGAAAAGTGGATTTTCTTTTCTGCGGCGACGAATTCAGCCTAATCAAGGCGGGTATCGACGGGACGGTGAGAAAGATCATGGGATAATTTTGGGGAAAACGGCCGCTGTAAGCGGCAGTATTATTTTTACGGAGGAAAACAATGAAAAGGCTTGTTTCATTAGTGGCGCTGATTTTGATCGGCACGTTGGCTTTCGCGGAAGGCGCGAAAGAATCAGGCGGCGGCGCGGCGGCGTATCCCGCCAAGACCATTCAGGTGTACATCCCCTGGGGCGCAGGCGGCGACACAGACTTACACGGCAGAACCCTTTCGGAACTGATCGGCAAGGAACTGGGCGTAAGCGTTGTCTGCACCAATATGCCGGGTACCGGCGGTACTGTAGCGGCGCGGCAGGTGCTGAATTCCGCGAAGGACGGCTACACGGTTCTGTGGTCTCAGACCTCATTTCTCATTTCCAGTGCCTTGGGCATAGCTGATTTTAGCTACAGAGATATGGAAACCGTGGCAACGGTTATTGAGGATGATTCCAATCTTTACGTGATGAGCAGAAAATCTGCCGGTAAATTTAAAACCATTCAGGAATATATCGCCTATGGTAAAGCGCATCCCAATGCTGTTAATGACGGTATTGAAGTCGGCACTGACGCCCACCTTACTTCCCTTATATTTGGTGACAGTACCGGCGTTCCGGTAACCAGGATCGATGTAGGCGGTACAAACACCAAGATTCCGGCCCTTATCAATGGGGATGTTGATATAGGGCAGGGCGTTTATGGAACATACAAAGCCTACTTTGATTCCGGTGATCTCGTACCCCTCGTAATGCTCGGCACGAGAAAACTGGCGGATCTGCCGAATATCCCTACGTTGAAAGAAGCCACCGGGGCTGATTTTAACTACACCAAAATTTTTGGCTACTGGATGCCCCCCGGCACGGACAAAGCCATTGTGGACAAATTCGCCGCCGCCGCCCGGAAAGCGGTTAATTCCGACGCCTTTAAAGCCCATTGCGAGAAATATTTTATCACCCCTTCCGCGCGGACAGGGTCGGAAGCAAAAGCTTTCTTGGACAAGCAGTACGATACCATTCTGAAATACAAAGACGCGATGGTGGTTAAATAACACTTGCGGTGTCCGTGTCAAAGCGGACGCCGGTATTATTGCGGAGGAAGCCGGTGGCCTTTTACAGTAGATACAAAGAAGCCCTTTTAGGCTTGTTTTTTTTGATTTTTTTCACTCTGGTAATTATCTTTTCTTTTAATATTAAAATACTGGTCGTTACCAATGTTGACGCCCGCTTTTGGCCAAGAGTCGTCGGCGTGATGGGCTGTCTTGTCAGCCTGGTTCATCTGGGGCTTGGCATACACTCCGGCCTTACCGGCAGGCGGCTCGCAGCCAATGACGTGAAGGAACTCGCCGCGGTCACAAGCCCGGAAGCGAAAAAAACCGTGGGGTTGATATTTTTACTCATCCTCGGAATCCCTGTTATTGGCTTCCTGTCTATGACAATTATATATCTTTTCCTGCAGCTGATCATACTCAGGCCCAAGGAAGAACGGAATTACTTTAAAATTGCGGCCATTGCGGTTGGTTTTTCCACAGCAGTCTGGGTGGTGTTCAGATTCGCATTCGATATGCTCCTGCCTGCGGGAATATTCTGGAGACTTTTTTAACAGGAGACATGTATGGGACTGCTCATCGAAGGTTTCGTCCAGGCATTTAGTTCGCCTCTGCCCTATGTGCTGCTTACAGGCGGCGTTATCATCGGGATTATTTTCGGCGCCATTCCCGGCCTAACCGCAACCCTGGCGGTAGCCTTGTTTTTGCCTCTGACCTTTAAGCTGTCCATCATCCCCAGCTTTGTACTGCTTATCGCCCTTTACGTGGGCGGCATTTCCGGGGGGCTTATCTCGGCGGTTCTATTAAAAATACCCGGTACCCCCGCGTCAATCGCTACCACTTTCGAGGGCGGCCCCATGGCCGACCGGGGCGAAGGATACAAAGCCCTGATGGTCTGTATATTCTATTCTTTTTTGGGAACTCTCTTCGGTATTTTCATCCTGCTTTTTTTAACTCCTGTCCTGGGGAAATTCGCCCTCAAGCTCGGGGCTTATGAATACTTTTCTGTGGGGATTTTTTCCTTAACCCTTGTGTCGGCGCTGTGCGGAAAATCCATATCCAAAGGACTTATTTCCTGCATACTGGGACTTTTCCTGGCCTGCGTGGGCGCCGCGCCTATCGACGGTTTTACGAGGTACACCTTCGGCTTTCACCCTCTGGACGCAGGCTTTAATTCGGTTCCTTCCCTGGTCGGGCTCTTCGCCCTCTCGGAAATCCTTAATGTACGGAAAGAGAAAAAAGCGAAACTCTGCATAGCTGAAGTAAAACGATCCGGTCCCTGGCTTACTCTAAAAGAATTTGCCGGACAGTTCTGGAATTTTATCAGGTCATCGGTAATCGGAACTTTTATAGGCATACTGCCCGGCCTGGGCGGGGTAACCTGTAACATGCTGGCTTACGGCATTGCCAAGAAAAGTTCCAAACATCAGGAAAAATTCGGTACCGGCATTATCGACGGCCTTGTGGCTTCTGAGTCATCGAACAACGCCTGTATAGGCGGTACCTTTGTTCCCCTGTTGACCCTGGGTATACCGGGCGATACGGTTACCGCCGTCCTCCTGGGCGGCTTCGTCATGAACGGATTAAGCCCCGGCCCCATGTTCTATACCCAAAACATCCGCCTGATCTATACTTTCTTTGCGGTCTTGCTGGTGTGCAGCCTTATCACCTTTGTGATTGAATATTTCGGCATCCGGGGATTTATCCACCTTATGAAAGTCCCGAAAAATACCCTTATCCCTCTGGTGATGGTTCTCTGCCTCCTGGGTTCCTTCGGAGTCAATAATCGCATGTTCGACGTGTGGACCCTCTTCGGCTGGGGCCTTATGGGATTCGCCCTCACCCTCTTTGACATTCCCTTAAGCCCCATCATCATGGGCTATATCCTGGGACCCATTTGCGAAGTCAATCTGCGCCGGGGGCTTATGATGAGCCGGGGAGACTTCTTCCCGTTCTTAACAAGGAAAATTTCCGGCGCCTTTTTGCTTGTCTCCCTGGGGGTAATTCTCTGGCCCGGGATAACGGGTTTAATCAGACGGATAAAGGTTAAAAACCAGGGATCAACGGTATAGTTTTATTGTTGAAAACAGGGTATACTTTGGGAAAAGGGACGGGTAATCATGCCGGCGTTGACGGATATAAAACTGCAAAAAGTAAACTACTACGAGCAGGTCGCTGATATTCTGGAAGGATCCATACTGGACGGTTCCCTCGCGGGAAACGGCAAGCTGCCATCCGAGGCGGACCTCGCTTCGAAATTTAATGTAAGCCGGACCATCATACGCGAATCGCTCAAGCTCCTAAAAGAGCGGGGTCTGGTACAAATGAAGACCGGCAACGGCTCGTATATTACCCGGCCTGAAGCGTCCACCATATCGGGAATTCTCAACCGGTTTATCAAGCTGGACAACATTTCCGACGATGACATTTACGTTATCCGTTATTCCCTGGAATTGACTGCCGCGAGGATCGCTGCGGGAAAAGCCAGTGACGTGGAACTGGACAAAATGGAAGAGCTTACCGACGAAATGGAGCGCCAAAAGAACGATATTGACCGGCGCGTTTTACTGGACTGCGATTTTCATATAGCCGTCGCCAGGGCCAGCGGGAATGTGCTGCTCGCGGTTTTTATCGAGTCAGTCTCCGAAATTCTCCGGAAAGTGATCCGCCGGGGCGTTCTCGTTCCCGGCAGAAACCAGGACGGTATTGTACGTCATCGCAAGATATTGGCCGCCCTGCGCAAACGCGACCCCGATCTTGCCGAGTCCGCCATGCGGGAACACCTGGAAGTTTCCTGGGACAATGTGCTGCGGAACAAAGCCTGGCAGGATGATTAGGCTAACACCCAGGATAATTCCAACGAAAAATAACCACGGAAATACACGGAGTTTTAGTTGCAAATCCACTTATTTGTCCGCGCTGTCCGTGCTTGGTTTTTTATTCGAAAGTCTGGTTTAATACCCCGGAGCTTGCTCCGGCTCAAATGACGCAGCGTTTACAACATTTTGGTATTAAACCCAAGAACCCGCTTGCGCGGGGGAGGGTATAATAAACTTCCTATCGAACGAGCCTCCGATCGAACTAATGCAGCGCTTAAGATACCGCGGAGCTTGCTTCGCGGAGGATCATTTCTGTAATTACTCATATCAGTGTGTCTAGTCCAATCAACCCGGTAGTGGCTGATAGACACATTAGTACATAACACTTGACTAATTCCTTATCCTGTAATAAGATAGGGCGACAGTTGGCGCTTGAGATAATGAAAAAATATACCCTGTAAATTTTTTCAAATATTTTGCGTAAAAGGATGGTTGTTATGGGCAGTAAAGAAATTCCCTTCTCGAGATTTACCCCGGATTCCCGCCCCATGGATACGGTACTCTGCTTTGACGGCGCTTGGTCGGACGGAAAATACAAGACTTGGCGGGATCTTTTCCACGAAACCGCACTTATCCGCGCCGCGCTTGCTTCTTCCCCAAAGGCCAAATGGCTTTTGCACGCCGAGGATTACTGGCATTTTCTGGTGGCGTTTATCGCCCTGTTTCAGTGTAAAAAAGAAGTGCTGCTTACCGCAAACATCACGCCGGGTAATATTGCCGAGATAACCGGCAGTGAGGCCGGCATAATTTCCGATCAGGCGATTCCCGGCGCCCTGCAAATCGGCGCAATTCTTGCCGCGGGCGGCGCGCCATCCGGTGAAATCGTCCATATCCCTTTTAATCCGGTGGAATCCGTTTTTGTGATCTTTACTTCGGGATCTACGGGAAAGCCCAAGGCAATACCGCACAGGATAGTGGAATTCGAGGTAAATATAGGACTGCCCCAGTCCTGGGTTGATGCCTGGCACGAACGGAAAAATATCGTTACCGTAAATCAACATCACATTTACGGACTTATTTTCAGTATTATACTGCCATTTACCCTGGGCGTTCCTTTCAGGCGGAAACGCATAGAACGGCCCGAGGAATTTGAAAAACTCGACGATGTGCCGTATATAATCTACACTTCCCCGGCTTTCCTTAAACGGACAACCGAATCCGGCGTTAATCTCAGTATGAAGGAACCTTATATTATCGTTTCGGGCGGGTTTCTCCTTCCTGAAACCGCCGAAAAAACAAACAGCCTTTTCGGGTTCTGGCCGATTGACATTTACGGCAGCACCGAGGGATCCGGTGTTGCCTGGCGGCAGTCCAAAGACGGCCCGGAGTGGAGGCCTTTCGCCAGCCTTAAGGTTTCAGCTAACGAGGCCGGCTGCCTCATGATCCATCTGCCAATACCCAATGTTCCGCCCATTCCTACAGGCGATCTCGTGGAGCTTTTGCCCGGCGGCCGGTTCATCCTCAAAGGAAGGGCGGATTCTATCGTCAAGATCGAGGAAAAGCGGATATCCCTTACCGAAGTTGAAGAACGTATTCTTGAATCCGGCATGGTCGATGATGCCTGCGTTGTCCCTTTTGAGGACCGCCGGCAGTACCTCGCCGCGGCGATCGTTCTGAACAGCAAGGCAAAAGCCCAATTTGACGGCAAGGAAAAAGCCGAAATCAACAAATACTGGACAAACTACCTGGCGAAATATTTTGAAGGGACGGTGATTCCCAAAAAATTCAGATATGTTGACATTCTTCCCCAGGATACCCAGGGGAAGAAGCCGAGGGAGCAGATAAAAGCGCTGTTTAGCCAGGACAGTGCCGATGAGTGAGCCGGGCGGAGAAGCTTCGGGCGGGCATTGGACAGAGGAGCGGGAGGCGGCAAAGTCGTATTTGCAGTTCCGCTTGTTAACGGGTATGCTGCGGCTGTTGCCCCTTCCCCTAATCCGCATTGCGGCTTTTCCCATAAGTTTTTTTTATTTTATTTTCAGCGGCAAGCGGAGGAAAGAATCCCGGCGTTTTCTTGAAATGGTCAGCACGGCAAGCGGTAAAAAATTCAGCTCCTCTTATAAACACTTCACTTCTTTTGCCCTGTACGTAGTGGAAAAAGCCGCGGCATGGGCCGGCAGGATCGAGGAAAAGCAGATACATTACCACGATGACGACATGGATAAATTTGTCGCCGACATAGAACAGAAGAGGGGGGCGCTTCTTATCTGTTCCCACTTTGGCAACGCCGATATGCTGCGGGCTTTGGCCGACTTTAGCCGTACCCGGGCTTCGGTTTCCTTTCCTGTGTTTTCTATTGTAGACTTTACCGTAACGGAAAAATTCAACCGCATGCTCCGGGACATCAATCCCGAATCGGAAAACCACCTGGTGAACGCGGGTGACATCGGCCCGGAAACGGTGGAGCGTCTTGAGGATTGCCTCTCGCGGGGCGGCCTCATCGTTATCATCGGTGACCGGACGGCCAGGGCAAAGGAAGCCGGCGGTCTTGTAAAAGACCGGGGTCACCGGCGTTTCACGTTTCCCTTTCTCGGCAAACCGGCGCCTTTTCCCGCCGGGCCGTTTTTTCTTGCCGCCCTCTTAAAGGCCAGCGTATACTTTGTATTCGCCGTGCGCCGTGGGGATCTTTCCATAAAGGGCGAATACGATATGCTGGTGCAAAAAGCCGACGTGGATTTCAACTGTCCCCGATCACAGCGGAACGCCAGGATCGAAGCCCTTGCGCGGTCTTTTACGGAGACCCTCGAAAAACAGTGCGTAAAAAACCCGTATCAATGGTATAACATATACGATTTTTGGATGAGCTGAAGCGTGTCGTCTGAGGACAGCAGCGCCTGCTTTTTGATCAGCACAATTTCCCCGCCCTTACTGTTTTTGAAAAAACCAACGGTACGGCAAGGCATGAGCCGGAAGGGAAACTGTTGGGATAACGCCCGTGCCGGGGCCTTTTTCAACGCCCAAAAGGGAACTGGAAACACTGGACGGCAAACATTCTGCGGGAATGTCAGGCAATCGGTGTTCATGTATGTTGAGGTATATAGGCTTTCCCAAAACTTCAGTTTTGGGAAAGCAACCTTGAAATTCGCAGTTTTGCAAGGCTGAAAGCCTGAAAAACTGCACGGGCCTGTCCTAAAACCGTGCCCCCGGCTATGCCGGGAACGTGAGCGCAC
>JAITIC010000185.1 GCA_031279635.1 Treponema sp.
TATATTTTTAAAAATATAACATCTTCCGAAGAAATCATTCTTGATTTTGATAAAATAAAAGTAATGACTCCATCATGGTTGGATGAATTTATAACAGGAATAAAATCTGAATTTAATAATGATCTAAAATATATTAATACAGAAAATCCATCGGTTAATGCATCATTAAAAACTGTCTTATAAGAAGGGCGTACTGCACATAACGAGGCTGGCGATTTTTAAGGAAAAACCGGCAAAGGCCCGGTTTTTCCGCCAAAATCAAGGTAGCTGTTCCAAAAACTGAAGTTTTGGAACAGCCTCACGAATTAATCGTTTTTGGAAAGGGATAGATCCCTTCCGTTCTTTTACCATTCGATTACTGATTTACTACATTTACTACCGGCAAGGCCGCTCTTTTTTTTTCCTAATGTCCTGTCATGCAAAGTTTTTTGTGCCCTTTTTAGGGTTACTATTTTTCTTTGTAGATTCTTGTTCCAGCATTTCATTTTCGTTTGTTTCTAATAAACTTCTCGTTTCTTGTATGGCATTTTTTATTCTAGTATTTGCCAATTCTATATATTCTTCATTAATATCATATCCTACAAAATTTCTTTTTATTTTTTTTGCAGCTACTGCGGTTGTTCCACTGCCTATAAAAGGATCAAGTATTATATCATTGGTAAATGAATATAATTGAATTAACCTATTGGGCAATTCTTCTGGAAATGGCGCCGGATGTCCAATCCTTCTTGCACTTTCGGCATTCATGGCCCAAATAGATTTAGTCCATTCCATAAACTGTTCTTTTGTAATAGTATTTTGTTTCTCTAGCATTTCTTCTTTGGATCTTTCCCGACGGTAGGAGCCTTTTGAAAAAATTAAAATATATTCGTGAATATCGCGCAATATTGGATTGGCTGCACTTTGCCAACTGCCCCAAGCTGTAGAAGGACTTGCACTTGCTGCCTTGTTCCAAATTATTTCTCCTCGCATATTAAAACCGATTTCAGCCATCATCTTTGAAATAAAATCAGAAAGAGGTATGTAAGGTTTGCGTCCAAGATTGGCAATATTAATACAAGCTCGGCCACCATTTATTAAAACACGGTAAGTTTCAGAGAACGCATTTTTCAATAAATCTAAATATTCTTTTAATGATAAATCGTCATCATATTCTTTTGATACATTATAAGGTGGCGATGTTATCATCAAATGTAGAGAATTATCAGGAATTTCTTTCATATTGGTACAAGAACCATTTATTATTGTATTTAAATATTTTGGTGGGAATGTATTAATTTCGTTAGATATATTATCATTATTGCTTTCTAGTTCATTATATAATTTAGAATCATAGAACTTTGATGAGTCATGATTTATTCTTCCATTTGTACCAAAAGAGCTGGTAGCAGTACCTCGTATTAATCCATTTGCCATAATTCCACCCGCCTTGCAAATGGTTCAAAATCTATCAGTTCCTTAGATTTTTGAGTATCAACTGTCCAGATTGGTTTTATGCCGCTAGGATTTTTCCCGGTAATTGTCTTACCAGTAATTGTCTTGCCAGTAATTGTCTTGATTGAAATAGGATTTCTAAAAAGCTTCATATTCCCCATCTCCACTACCTCAGAAAATGTATATAGAGCTTGTCCCAACACTCGGTTAGTTTTGGGACAAGCTCAGGTATGAATAAGCTTAACACAATCTTAGGACAATTGCCAGTCCTGGTTTCGAGATCTCGTTTTGAAAAGCATCTGAGGAAAATAATTACGCGGGACCCTGATACGGGCGTCAACGCAAGGGTGTCAGTCACCCCTGCGCCACAAAAGGCCGTAGGTTTCGTCCAAAATATTCTCAAGCCGGGGTAGCAGCTTGTCCCCGTATATAATATATTCCGCATTTCGGTTTTCCCTCTCCCTCCGCCGTATCTTGCACAAATTTTCGTTTTTTGACATAATCAGTCAAGTCCTGAATTGCGGGCTTGGAGAGAAAAGCGTGTTGAAACGGAATGACAGACAATCAGGCGGATTCACTGATGTACGCGCGGGCATTTGCGCCGCGCGTACGGCGGATTCTGTCTTGCGCCATACCCTGCTTTCCCTTGTCATTTCCCTGCCTTTAATTTTATCCGTACTAATTAGCTAGACGGTAAGGCCGGTTTCCCTTTGGGGAAATCATCAGTCTTACCTCATTTCCCGAAGCCTGAATGGGGTTAAAGCCATTTACGGGCCGGAGTGTATTGAGGAGGAAACAGTATGAACAGCGAAAACAAACGGCTTGTCAGGGTGCTTGACACCACCCTGAGAGACGGCGAACAGGCGCCGGGCTGCAGCATGAATCTGACTGAAAAAATAGAGGTCGCCAGGCGGCTTGAAAAACTCGGCGTTGATATTATTGAGGCGGGTTTTCCGGCGTCGAGTCCCGGCGATCTTGAGTCGGTGAAGGCTATCGCGGGAATTATTAAGGACTGCACGGTAGCGGGGCTTTGCCGCTGCCGTGAAAGCGATATTGACGCGGGCAGGGAAGCGCTGGCCGGCGCGGCGAGTCCGCGTATTCATGTGTTCCTCGCCACTTCGCCGGTACACATGGAGTACAAGCTCAAGATGACGCCGGAGCAGGTGCTGGAACAGGCGGCGGCCTCGGTGCGGTACGCGAAAAAATTCTGCGAAGACGTGGAATTTTCCGCCGAAGACGCCTTTCGCAGTGATCCTGATTTTGTCTGCAGGGTGTTCGGCGCGGCAATCGCGGCGGGGGCGCTGACAGTGAATTTCCCCGACACGGTGGGCTACGCGATGCCCGCCGAATTTGGCGGACGCATCTGTTATATCAGGGAGCACACGCCGGGCATGGAGAAGGCGGGGTTTTCGGTGCACTGCCACAACGACCTGGGCCTTGCCGTGGCAAACAGCATTGCCGCCGTGACCAACGGCGCCGATCAGGTTGAGTGTACGGTCAACGGCATCGGCGAGCGCGCGGGAAACGCCTCGCTGGAGGAACTGGTCATGGGGCTGCGGGTGCGGAAGGATTATTTTTCCGCCGACACCAGAATCGACAGTACCCAGCTCTATGCCGCGAGCCGCCTGGTGAGTCAGGTGACCGGCGTAAAAATTCAGCCGAACAAGGCAATCGTCGGCGATAACGCTTTTGCCCACGAAGCGGGGATTCATCAGCACGGCGTTATGGTAAAACGGGAAACTTACGAGATTATGACTCCGCAATCGGTCGGTATTCCCCTGAACCGGATGGTCCTGGGCAAGCACTCAGGCCGTCATGCTTTTGAGGAACGCCTCAAGGCTCTGAACCTTCCGCTGGACGGCGAAATGCTTGAAAAGGTCTTTGCCGAATTCAAGGATCTGGCGGACAAAAAGAAAGTGGTGAGCGACCGTGACATTGAAGTTCTCGTGATGGATACGGCGGTAACGGTGCCCGAAACATGGAAGCTCGATCACTGGGCGGTGAACACCGGCTCCGCTTTGGGCGCGTCGGGCGTTATCCGCCTGCAGCACAAGGGCGGCAGCTTTGAAAAACTCGTCTCCATGGGCGACGGTCCCATTGATTCTATTTTCAAGGCGATCAACAAAATCATCGGCAGGGAGCCGGAACTGGAACTCTACGAAATCGGCGCGATTACCGGCGGCTCCGCTTCCCAGGGAGAAACCGTTGTGAAAATCGCCCTGAACGGCCGCCACTGGAACGGCCGCGGGGTTTCCACCGATATAATAGAATCGTCAATAAGGGCGTACATTTCGGCGATCAACGTGATGGAATGGGATTTGGGAAAAAAGGAATGAAAACGTGTGGGCTTGTGGATTTTTTTGCGGTCTTTCAGGCCCTCCGATTTATAGGCTGCCTGCTGCTAAAGCAGCTTGCGGGGTAAAAAATCGCCTGAAGGCGGTTTTTGGAGGTTATAATGCGCGAAGTGCAACAAACCGCTAACGCGGCAAGACCGGATATTGAGATTCTCGATACGACTTTGCGCGACGGGGCGCAGGGCGAGGGGATTGTCTTTTCGGTGAGGGACAAACTCGGCGTGGCCGAGGCTCTGGATGAACTGGGGGTGAGCTGGATCGAGGCGGGGAATCCGGGGAGTAATCCCAAAGATTTGGAATTTTTCCAGCTTGCTTCCCTGCTCAAGTTACAGAACGCTAAACTCTGCGCGTTTGGTCCCACCAGAAAAAAAGGGCTGAAGGCGAAAGACGACGCCGGGCTTCGCAGTCTCCTTGACGCGGAAACAGAGGGAGTGACGGTCTTCGGCAAAAGCTGGGATTTGCACGTAACAGACGTAATTCAGGTGGAGCCGGAGGAAAATATCGCCATGATTGCCGAGACCGTGGCTTTCCTCAAGGCCGAAGGCCGGATCGTAATCTTCGACGCGGAACATTTTTTTGACGGATGGGCCGCCAATGCCGCCTATGCCCTCTCTGCGGTGAAGGCCGCTTTGGAAGCGGGGGCGGATCGAATCGTGCTATGTGATACCAACGGCGGGGCTTTCCCCAATGCCATTGCGGACGGAGTGCGCGCCGTAAAAGAAAGCGTCCCCGCTGCTTTTACCGGTATTCACGCCCATAACGATTCCGGCCTTGCCCTTGCCAACACGATCAGTGCGGTACAGGCGGGTTGTACCCATGTGCAGGGAACGCTGGTGGGCTTTGGGGAGCGCTGCGGCAATACGGCGCTGGCCGCGCTTATTCCCAGTCTTGAACTCAAGCTAAAGTTGCGCTGTCTGCCCGATGACAGGCTGATCCGTGTTTCGGCACTGACCCGCAGGGTAGCGGAAATTGCCAATGTAAGCATCAGCGATGATATGCCCTATGTGGGCGCTCACGCCTTTTCCCACAAGGCGGGGATGCACACGGACGGCATACTCAAGGTGCGGCGCTCTTTTGAGCATATTGAACCGGCGGCGGTAGGAAACAACCGGCATTTTCTTATGAGCGAAGTTGTCGGCCGTTCCGCAATCGCCGAAAGGACAAAGGAGCTAGACCCTTCAATCACCAAAGATCATCCGGTTACCATCGCGTTAGCTGAAAAGATAAAAAACCTTGAGGCGAAGGGCTGGGCCTTTGAGGGCGCGGACGCCAGTTTTGAGCTTCTGGTCCGCCGGGAATTGGGCCGCTATAAGCCCTTGTTCCGCATTGAGGCCTACCGCGTGATGAGCGAGCATCCCACCGGAGAAACCATTTCCTGTTCCCATGCCTGGGTCAAGATTCTGGTAGAAGGTCAGCACGAAATCGCCGCCGCCGAGGGGAACGGCCCGGTGAACGCCCTAGACGGCGCGCTCCGCCGGGCGCTGCTCTGCTTTTATCCGAATCTGGCGAAAGTCAGGCTTGAGGATTACAAGGTCAGGGTCATCGACGGCAAGGAGGCTACCGCCGCAAAGGTACGGGTTCTTATCGAATCCACCGACGGCCAGCGCACCTGGAATACTGTGGGCGTCTCCGCCGATATTATCGACGCAAGCCGCGCCGCTCTGGTAGACTCTATTGAATATAAATTGATCGGTGATATTGAAAACAGCAGGAACGTGTTCAATGAAGGAGAAATAACATGAACTTTTCGGTGGCGGTGATTCCCGGCGACGGGGTTGGGCCTGAGGTAATTGCCCGGGCGACGGAAGCGCTTGACGCTGTCGGAGATATATACGGCCATGTGTTTAACTATGTTGAGCTGCTTGCCGGCGGCAGGGCCATTGATGAAACCGGATCTCCCCTGCCGCCTGAAACACTGGAAGCGGCCCGGCAGTGCGGCGCGGTCTTGTTAGGCGCAATGGGCGGGCCCGGATGGGACGCCCTTCCCGGCCACCTCAGGCCCGAACGGGGCCTTTTGGGACTCCGCGCCGGCTTGGGGGTATTTGCCAATCTGCGGCCCGCGGCGCTGCTTCCCCAGCTTCGGGCCGCCTGTCCCCTCAAGGATGAGGTTCTCGCCGCAAGTAACGTCGAAGGGAAGCCGGCTTTTGACATGCTCATCGTGCGGGAGCTGACAGGCGGCATTTATTTCGGCGAGCGGGGAAGGATCGAAAGCGGTCGCGGCGCGGCTTTTGACACCGAAAAATATTCCTGGGAGGAAATAGAGCGGGTTCTCAGGGTCGGCTATGCAAGTTCCGCGGCGCGCCGGAAAAAAGTCTGTATTGTGGACAAGGCCAACGTGATGGAGTCTTCCCGCTTCTGGCGGGAGGTGGCGGCGGAAGTTTCAAAGGATTATCCCGATATTGAGACAAGTTACCTCTACGTGGACAACGCCGCCATGCAGCTTATCCGCGCGCCCGGCCAGTTCGACGTGATTGTCACCTCGAACATGTTCGGCGATATTCTTTCCGATGAAGCGTCGGTGCTTACCGGTTCCATCGGGATGCTGCCCTCGGCGAGCCTTGCGGGCATTCCCGGCACGGCGGGCGGTTCCCCTCGCGGTATCTATGAGCCTATCCACGGCTCGGCGCCCGACATCGCCGGTAAAAACATAGCCAATCCCCTGGCGGCAATTCTCTCCGTGGCGCTCATGCTCCGTTATTCTTTCGGCCTGGAAAAGGAGGCCGCCGCGCTGGAAGCCGCGGTCAACCGCGTACTGGACAAGGGCCTGCGTACAAGCGACATCGCCGGCCGCGGCGGAGACAACACTGAAAAAATAGTCGGTACCCAGGAAATGGGCGCGGCGGTACTCAAGGCGCTGGAGGACCATTGGGAAAAGAAAGGGCAGGGATAGCCCGTAGGGCCGCTCTTCGGCTGCGCCCGGGGCCGCGCTTGTTTGCGTGAGTTACCGCATGAAATTTCGCACAGCAAAACTCCGGGATAAACCGCAGGTTTGAATACTATCCCTTATTAGGCGTAGCCTATACGGTTTAATACCCCGCGGCTTGCCGCGAGATTATTGCCGGCCAAAATTTTTCTTGCCTTTTGATTTCCCACCAGTAGGCCGTTCAAACTAAACCCCGTAGTATAAAATATCCCTGCCCACGGGAGGGGTAAGAGAGATGAGAAGGAAGACCTATTGTCGCCACAAGGGGGAGTAATATTGCCTCTGTTGAGCAACATCTACCTGCATGAGGTACTGGACAAGTGGTTTGCAGAGACCGTAAAGCCGCCGATGAAAGGGAAAACCTTCATGGTGCGCTATGCGGACAACGCAATCATCGGGTGTGAAAAGAAAGAGGACGCTGACCGGATAATGAAGGTACTGGCGCTTCGGTTTGCCAAATACGGGCTGACCATACACCCCAAAAAGGCGAGGCTGGTAGACTTCACTAAACCTGACGGCGCCAAGCGCCAAATCCAGTTTACCCCAAACCCGCCCGCAGTTCAATCGGTGCGGTTTTAGTGAAGGTGAACATGGAAGCCGTTTCTTTCACTTTTTATTACCCATGATAAATTTTGAAAAAGATCTTAAGGGTCCAGTTATCCGCCATGATCGTGACAGAAATACATCTTCAAGCCGTTGCTGCAAATACTGGATTTTTTCATTTGCCATTTCCAATTCATATTTTAGGCGGTTTAATTCTTCCAAGTCAGAGTTATTTTTGAGTAATACCAATAATTGGTCGCATGCTCTGATTCTATCTTCTTGAAAAGATTTGCTTCCTTCTTTGGGAGGGGCTAGAAGCCTATTCTTTAGCACCACATTAAACTCAAACGTGTCTTTATCTGTTCCATAAAATTCAACAATCTCAAAGGGAAAAAGAAAGGATTTTGTAAGATTATATATTAACAATAAAAATGTTTCCGGGGTGAATACATTAAAATGAACATCGTGATAATTGCCGGTTAACGCCGAATCATAGTTACTCAGGGCCTCGGCAAATCTTGCATCATCCTTAGGGATATTTTCATAATCCGAAGGGTTTCCCCACCAGAATACCGGATCATTTATTGTCCAGCTAACACAATGATCTAAAACCCTAAGAGGATTATTTGTTACGCCTCGCCTGTAAATATCATAACACTCAGCAAATGATGTGGGACATCGGTAGTGATCAAAACAATATCTTTTATCCGGTATGGTCAAGCATAATTTTCCACTGCTTTTCAGAATATTGGAAATGTCGAAGAAAAAATCTATTATCCGTGGTATATGCTCTATTACATGACTCATTATCACGTAATCAAATTGCTTAACATTTTTTAAACTGCCGGAATAGGTATCCTTTATTACATAATCTATATCTACAATTTTGTTTTTATCAACCGAATTATCATTTTTATAGAAATCTTTTATTTCTTCGATTGAACGGATATCAGCATAAAATACATCCATATCTTCCGCTTTTGGTACCATTGGATTTGCCAATGGTCCAATTTCCAATATTCTTTTATGTCTGCCTATCGTATTTAAATACGGCCGAAACACTGCTATCTCCTTTACACAATTCTCCCGGCAACGTTAGCATGGGGACTCATGTAAACGATTATCGCGTCCCCCGCCACCAGGAGTATGCCTTTCATGTTTCTTTTGCTTAGATAAATCGAACTGCACCCTGCCGACAGTTTGTGTGGGTGGTCACAGGCATTCCTGTTGCCAGAATTGCGAAAACCATGATCATTTTTCTCATAGTGACACTCTTTGATAGCAAGCTGGGGATGCGGGAGCCGCGCCGGTATATGCAAAAAGCCCCCGCCGCGAAGGTATCTTGCGGAAGGGCCTTTATAAAATCCGGAAGAAACGGAGAGGACGGCCGGTTTGGTAAAGAGGGTGCGGTGCCGGTAAAGCCCGGCCCTTAATTGGCAATTCCTACTAAACCGATAGTAATTGGGGGGGGGCACCCGATAAAACGCACGAAGCATTGAGCGCGGTGAGAGGCTCAAAAGAGACCACCGCAGTAGAGAATAGTGAAAGGGCGAAATTAACAATAAGGAAAGAGCAATTGAGGAAACGGCACCGCACCGCCCGGCGCGGATTGGGTCGTGTTTCATGCCGTACATGCCAAAAACCCTGCTCATGGTGGTAATTAGTGTCTGTCCACAAAGTCGGTTACTTTGCGGACAGACCTTGCATTTGCTCCCGTTTTGTACCAAAACGGTGCGCAAAATGCCTGTTTTAAGGTAGTCTGTCCATAATGTG
>JAITIC010000201.1 GCA_031279635.1 Treponema sp.
CGTCTGGTTGAAAGCGCTGTATTTCAGCTTTTTTCAGTCCCCCATATTGTAGGGGCATGTTTTCTATCCTTTGAGGCTTTCGAATGAGCCTCCGCGGGGCAAGCCCCGCGGTATCTTTAGCGTTGGGTTGTACCGGAACGGAGGCTCGTTCGAGAGGAAATTTATAATACCGTCTGGTTTAACACCAAACTATTGTAAGCGTTGCGTCATTTGAGCCGGAGCAGATCTCCGGGGTATTAAACCAGACTTTCGAATAAAGTGTATTTCCAGCGCGCCGGTCAAAAGTACATCCCTATACCGGTCTTCCCCGACATGAAAACCTGTATGAAATGCCGGCACTTGGGGCATAAACTCATAATTTACGATATTGATGGCTATGACATTCGGCGATTCTTTGTAGTCCTGTCCGGACTCCATCCCCTGGAAAATTCCTGGCTCCAGTAAAACAGGCTCCGCCGGTCCATGTTCCCCTTAACCGGCGCTTAAAGCGCGCCGCAGGCCCTCAAATACCTCGCCCAGGTCCTCAAAACACATCGCCGCGGAGCGGTCCAGCGGGGTGGGCATGTTGTTGACAATGATCAGCTCACCGCCGTTCCGCAGGGTGTAGTCGGGCATGGAGGCGGCGGGGTACACGGTGAGGCTCGTGCCAAGCACCAGCATCAGGTCCGCCTGTTGAGCTTCGGCCGTTGCCCGGCGCAGGGCCTCCGCGGGGAGACTTTCGCCGAAAAAAGTGATGGCGGGCTTGAGCACCCTGCCGCACTTGGGGCACCTGGGCATGTCCCCGGCGTGTACCAGGGCGGCGACCTCGTCAAAGCCCATGCGCACACCGGCGCAACGCAGGCAGTAATGCATCTCCGGCGAGCCGTGAATCTCAATGACGTTTTTGCTCCCCCCTTTCTGGTGGAGCAGGTCAATGTTCTGCGTTATCAGCGCCTTGAGGAAGCCCCGTTTTTCCAGCTCCCCCAGCACCAGATGCACCACCGACGCCTCTTTTTCACTGATATTATAGATGAATGATCCGGCGTGCTTGTAATAAAACGACGGGTCCTCCATGAAGTATTCCAGGCTGAAAATCTTCTCCGCGTCCATGTCATTGTACAGGCCGTTCTTCCCCCGAAAATCCCTAATCCCCGAAAGCGTACTGACTCCCGCGCCGGTCAGGGCAACCGGATGCCCGGCCTCCCGAATATGCCTGTATAATTCGGCAATGGCGTCCGTCGTTGGTTCCATGATCCTTTCACTATAGCAGGAGGCAGCCGGGCGTGCAAGGCGCCGCTTTGTTGACACGGCGGAGGCGTGGGGCTACCATGAGTTATGGCGGCTTTGTATTACCGGACGGTGTCTCTCGGCGTGGTGCTTACCCTGGCAGGCGGTCTGGGGGCGGGCTTTATGCTCGGCGCCTTTCTGCCCCGGATAGTTTCCGCCAGGTCCGAGCGGGTGGTCCCTTATGAGGAAGCGGTCGCCGGGTCGACGAGAGGGGACGCGAACGAGGGCGGTTCCGGGCAGGACGGTGAAATTCCGTTGAGCGAGGGGACATACGACGGCCCCGCCTTTGCCCGGTCCATGCCCGTCGACCGCAAGGAAGACTGGATTGCCTGGATGCGGGAGAAGGGACGCGGCGACTCCCAGGCCTTCATGGAAGAGCGCTGGGCTTTGGCCGGCGCCTTTGTGCAAAGCGGGGAACTCAAACGCACCGAGGATGTGCGGGCCTTCCTCCTTTCCCCCAGAGAACACTTTGTCCGCGCCTGGAACCGCGGCTATGAATACGCCGACACTTGGCTCCCTATCGGCTACGGCGCGACCATCACCGATCCCGATGTAGTGGCCATGATGACCACCACCCTGGAAATCAAACCCGGCGAAAAAGTGCTGGAGATAGGCACCGGCTCAGGCTACCAGTCCGCGATACTCTCCTACCTCACCACCAAAGTCTACACCATTGAAATCATAGAGCCGCTTTTTATCGAGACTGACCGGCTCTACCAGGACATGGAAGCGGCCTTCCCTTCCTACAGCGTCATCAAGCGGAGGCTGGGGGACGGCTACTACGGCTGGGAGAAATACGCCCCTTTTGACAAGATCCTCGTCACCTGCTCCATTGACCACATCCCCCCGCCCCTGCTCAAACAGCTCAAGACCGGCGGCGTCATGGTCCTGCCCCTCGGCCCGCCGGGCAGGCAGTACATCATGGAAGTAAAGAAAGAAGCCTCCGAAGACGGCAGCGTCACCCTGAGGCGCCGTGACGTATACAACGGCATATCGGTCAAGTTCATCCCCTTCCGCAACGAAACGGGCGGTTCCTACAGTACTTTCCCATAAGCCTGCCTTGCGTTCATGTGGAGCAACGGCGTTTTTAAGGGCCGTTATGTGAAATTACCGTCTCTTGTTCTAACATTATTTTATATTGAGATAAGGTTCTGAGCGGGAACCGTACATTGACATGTCCGCCCCGGCCCGCTACATTCATTTTATGAGTGAGTACCTGATCAATGGCGGGGTACCCCTGAACGGGACCGTCAAGGCCAGCGGCAACAAGAACGCCGCGCTGCCCTGTATCGCCGCCGCCCTCCTGACAGACGAGCCGGTAATTCTGCGAAATATCCCCGATATTGAGGATGTGCAGGTGATGCTTGAGGTTTACACCGTCCTTGGTGGGGAGGTGGAGGCCTTTGGCTCCAACGCCTACCGCCTGCTGTTACGCGACATCAAGTCTTCTGAAATACCGCGGGAACAGGCCAAAAAGATCAGGGCCTCGATTCTGTTCGCCGGCCCCATGCTGGCCCGTACCGGCAAGGTGGTGCTGCCTCCCCCCGGCGGCGACGTTATAGGGCGGCGGCGCCTGGACACGCACTTTCTGGCCCTCACCGAGCTGGGCGCGAAAGTCAAAACAAACAATGCCTTTACGTTCAGCGCAAGAAAGCTGCGCGGCGCGGATATTTTTCTTGACGAGGCCTCGGTGACCGGCACGGAAAACGCGATCATGGCGGCGGTTCTGGCAGAGGGCAAAACCACCATCAGCAACGCCGCCGGCGAGCCGCACGTGCAGGACCTCTGCCGTATGCTGGTCTCCATGGGCGCACAGATTGAAGGTATCGGTTCCAATATCCTCACCGTCACGGGAGCGGAAAAACTTTGCGGCTGTGATTTTGAAATAGGCGCCGATTTTATGGAAGTCGGTTCGTTTATCGGGCTGGCGGCGGCGACCGGCGGCGACCTGCACATTGAGGGCGCGCGCTTTAAGGACATGCGGCCCACAAAGATCGCCTTTGGCAAGCTGGGCATTTCCTGGGCGCACGAGGGAACGATCATCCATGTGCCCAAGGGCCAGCCTTTGGAAGTCAACTGCGATCTCGGCGGCATGATTCCGAAAATCGACGACGCCCCCTGGCCTGGCTTTCCGCCTGACCTTATCAGCATCGTCATCGTGGTAGCCACGCAGGTAAAGGGAACGGTTTTGATTCACGAAAAAATGTACGAATCGCGGATGTTTTTTGTCGACAAACTTATCGCCATGGGTGCGCGCATTGTGTTATGCGATCCCCACCGGGCCGTTATTTCCGGCCCCACAAAACTCCACAGCTCGGAACTTATCAGTCCCGATGTCCGCGCCGGTATGGCAATGATTATCGCCGCCCTGTGTGCCGAGGGCAAAAGCGTTATTCGCAACGTGTACCAGGTTGAACGCGGCTATGAAAATCTGGTTGAACGCCTTTCGGGGTTGGGCGCAAAGATTGAACGCAGGGAGCAGGCGTAAACGTTTGCCGTTACAATTTCGTTAAAGCAGGCTTAATTGCCGCGCCCTGCAATTCCTCAGGCGCTATACAGGAAAGATCCCTTACAATAATATCAGGCCCGGCCTGTTTGACTTTTGCTTCGGGGAAAGTGGTGAGCAGGGCGAGACAGCGCATTCCCGCGGCTTTGGCGGCGGCAATTCCCCCTACGGAGTCCTCCACCACCCAGCAGCATTCCGGCCCTGCGCCGATCCGCCGGGCCGCTTCAAGAAAAATATCGGGGAAAGGCTTGCGCCGTTCCACCTCAAGGCCATTGACTGTAGCGTCGAAAAACCCGCCGCCCGCTTCGCTCAGGCCGATTGCCTCCAGGCTCGCCGTCATTTTGACATAGTCCGTGCTGGTGGCCAGGGCGGTTTTGAAACCCAGCTCGCGGCAGCGACGGACAAATTCCACAGCGCCGGGCAAAGGCTTTAGCTTCCCCTTGATAATCTCCGTATAAATCGCGTAGGTCCGGGCCTTGTCCCGCTCAATGTCAAAAGCGGCAATTCCGTATTTTTCCGCCACCCCGCCAAGGAAGCGGTTTTCTCCAAGCCCCACAAAGGGGAGAAAATCTTCGTGCGTCACCGCTGCGCCGTGGGTTTCCCGAAACATGAGCCGCCCCGCCTCGGCGATAAACCACTCCGAATCGGTGAGCACTCCGTCCATGTCAAAAATAATTCCTCCGGCTTTTTCGGAAGGCACTATTCCTTTCCCTCGCTGTCTTCTTTTTTTGCTTCCGCCCGGTCCTTCATGTCGGCGACACCGATAAAAACGGCGATAAGGCCGATAACGATAGCGGCGACCGGCAGGCCGCCCCTAAGAAAGGCGAGCACGTCGCTTCTCCAGCCAAGTCCGAAACCGGCCGTTTCAGGCGGCAGAATTGCGAAAACCGCGACGGCGATAATCACAATCCCGATGATAAGGGCTTTCATTTAATCCTCCCAAAAAATAATAAGGGGAAGTCTTCCCCGGGCGCATTTCATTGCGCCCTCTCTGCGGAGCGCTGCCCCGCAACGCCCCGCCCGGTAAACACACGGCGCAGGCCCATTGACAGCCACTGTACGCCCAAGTCTCACGGCAGCTTTAGCTGCCGAAGCCCCATCGAATCGCAGGTTCGTAAGCGTAAACAGTCCTGTTGAGGCTGTCGAATAAGTCCGTCAATAGGTAAAAACCACTATATATGGTGTATTAAAGGTAATTGATACGCTATATATAGTGTCCTAAACCCCTCCGAAACACTTTTTC
>JAITIC010000099.1 GCA_031279635.1 Treponema sp.
GAGTCTGTCCATAATGTAGACACATTATGGACAGACTTCCTTAAAAAACGCATTTTCGCAGCCGTTAGGCGAGAAAATGCAATGTCTGTCCGCAAAGTAACCGACTTTGTGGACAGACACTAAATAAGGGCCTTTCCCAAAACAGGGCGGGTTTTGGGAAAGGCCCTCTCAGTTACCCGATTGCTTTTTTCAGCTCTTCAACCTTGTCCGTCTTTTCCCAGGGGAACCCGGCGCGGCCAAAGTGGCCGTAGGAGGCGGTTTTGCGGTAGATGGGGCGGCGTAAATCCAGGCTCTTGATGATGCCCGCGGGGGAGAGGTCAAAGACTTTCCGGACGGCGTTTTCGATACGCCCCTCGTCAACCGTGGAAGTGCCGAAAGTGTCCACCATGACCGAGACCGGAAAGGGGACGCCGATGGCGTAGGCCAGCTCAATTTCGCAGCGCCGGGCCAGTTTGGCGGCGACGATGTTTTTGGCGACATAGCGGGCCATGTAGGCTGCGGAACGGTCAACCTTGGTGGGGTCCTTGCCGGAGAAAGCGCCGCCGCCGTGCCGGCCCATGCCGCCGTAAGTGTCCACGATGATCTTGCGGCCGGTCAGTCCCGTGTCGCCGAAAGGCCCGCCGACCACAAAACGGCCGGTGGGGTTGATAAAGTATTGGGTTTTTTTGTCGAGGAGTCCGGTCGGCTCAAGGATCGGTTTGATAATCCCCTCAATAATACCGGATTCAATATCTTTATAACTGACATCGGGATCGTGCTGGTGGGAAACTACCACCGCGTCAATGCGGACCGGTTTGTGGCCTTCGTATTCCAGCGTTACCTGGCTCTTGGAGTCCGGGCGCAGCCATTTGACGGTCTTGTTTTTCCGCAGTTTCGCGGCCTGCAGCAGAATCTTGTGGGCCAGCATTATGGGCAGGGGCATCAGCTCTTTGGTTTCGTCACAGGCAAAACCGAACATCATGCCCTGATCACCCGCGCCCTGCTGGCCTTTGTATTTTTTAAGGCCTGTGCCGGAAACGCCCTGGCTGATGTCGGGGGATTGGCTGTGGATCATGTCCAGCACGGCCATGGAATTGCAGTCCAGCCCGTAGGCGGGATCGGTGTAGCCGATTTCCTCAACGACTTTCCGCACCACGTCCTGAAAATCGACAAAAGTCTTGGTGGTAATTTCCCCCCCCACCAGCACCAGCGAGGTAGAGGCGAAAGTTTCGCAGGCAACCCGGCTTTGGGGGTCTTCTTTCAGGCAGGCGTCCAGAATGGCGTCCGAAACCTGATCGCACAATTTATCGGGATGGCCTTCACCCACTGATTCAGAAGTAAAAAAATAAGAACGTGCTTTCACAGTTCCTCCTTATAATATACCCATTATATAAAAGAACCTGATCATGCACAAGGCGGGGGAGGGAGAAAATTAATCACGGATGAGGCTTTCCCAAAACTTCAGTTTTGGGAAAGCCCCGGATGACACGGAGTTTTGCTTACAAATCCGCATATTTGTCCGTTCTGTCCGCGCCGTCCGTGGTTGGTTTTTCGCCAAGCGCCTCAGTTTTTAAGCCCTTTTAGAGAGCGAAAAAGTAAATGCGTTGTTCCCGCGGTTGCTCCGCGCGCGGGCCGGCTACAACGAAGAAGCGAGAGACCGCAGTCCGTCCCGGGTCTCGATATCCCAGCTGTTTCCTGAATTGCGGTCGTACATGTCGGCAACTTCATTGATGTATTCCTTGAGCCTCCGGCGGGACACGGGATTGTCCAGGTTCCGCTGCAGATCGGGAATGGTGAGCCGCGTTTCGGGGATAATTTCGTCCGGGCTTGAGACCACGTCCCGTGAGGCGAGCATAATCAGCGGGAAATAGTACCCGTTTCCGCGGCCGTAGTAGGTTCTGGCAAGTTTCGCGAGGCTGTCGCCCCAGACCACAAGGTGGGTTTGCGCCCCCTCAAGAATGATGTCCCCGGCGGATTCTTCATACCCATACGGCTCTTCTTCCATCGGCCAGAAAAGCGAAAATATGTCATCCTCCGGCGGTTCTTCCGCCGCCGGCCAATCTTCCACAACTTCCGGCCCGCTTGCCGCGGGCGCCGGCCTGGCTGTCGAGGACCCCGGCCTGGCTGCCGCCGTTTCTTCCGGCTCAGCGGCCTTCGGTTTGCTTGCGCACGACAGGATCAGTACAGCCGACAGCAGAACCGCTAAAGCCCTAAAAGTCCTTTTCATTATTTTCCTCCTTGGAAATCATCCGCTCATATTATAACACTAACAACTGAATATGCACTACTCAAAACTCAGGCCCATTACGGTGTCTACCGGCAGGGAAAAAACGATCCCTTCGGCCTTGCTGTTGAGGCCGTAGGCTTCGCAGATCACCCGCATGATGGGGACCTTTTTTTCCTGGTTCGTCAGGATGATGATCACTTCCCTTTCATCCTGCACCGAAACGCCGAAAAATTTAACCGAACCCTCGTGGGCCTGGCTGCGGGCGTTCAGTACCGTACCGCCCGATGCCCCCGCTTCCCTGGCGGTGTTCATCAATTCGTCGCTGTAACCCTGATTTACCACCGCAATAATCAGATCGTGGCTGTATTCGCCTGCCATGGCTGCTCCTTTGCCTGTTTCTCCGGCGAGCTTTTCGTTTTTATGGATGCTTTGCTTAAAAACCCGCAATATCGGGCTGTTGATCCCCGAAAGGGGGACGGTAAAGGCAATTCCCGCGCCCGGACTGTGGAAGCCGAGTTTTTTTCGCACTTCCTTCAATAAAACCGGCGCCATTACCGCCTGTTCCAGGCACATTATTACCGCCTTGTCGCTGGCCCCGATGCCCAGCAAATTCAGGATTTCCGAGCTTGCCGTGCCTTTGCCTTTTGAGATAAAGTGAAAGCGGACTTTTTCTTCCTCAAATACGCCGGAAATGACTTTTGTCCGGTTCCAGTCAACGATAAAGAAAATTAACGTAAGTTCCGGCACAACGGGCTTGGTTTCCGGCGCCGTGTCCTGATGCGCGCCGGGCAGTTTAACCGGCAGCTTCGCGAACAGCCTTGAGAACAGAGACTTTGTTTCTTTAGCCATGAGCTCCCCCGAAAACGGTTATCTCGCCCCAGTCAACAATCTCGCCCGCCGAGGCGCTGATAGCGGCTGCCTGCTCTTCGGCCAGGGCCGCGGCCTCTCTGGTTCTAAAGAGGTACAGGAGGCCCATTATCTGAATAACGATGAGCGGCGTCATAGCCACAATGGCCACGATGCCGAAGGCATCGATCATCAGGTCCCGCCCCGCCCCCTCGCAGGTTCCCATAGCCAGGGGCAGGAGGAAGGTTGATGTCATGGGGCCGGAACACACGCCGCCTGAGTCAAAGGCGATGCCGGTAAAAATGCGCGGCACAAAAAAAGTGAGTACAAGAGCGAAGGTATAGCCGGGGATCAAAATCCACATAATGGGAATACCCAGGAGGATTCTCGTCATGGTGATTCCCAGGGCCGCGGCCATGCCGATGGAAAGCCCCCTCGCCATCATTTTTTGGGTGATGGCCCCTGAAGAAATCTCCTCAACCTGCTTGTTGAGCACGTGGACCGCCGGCTCCGCCGCCACGATAAAGTAGCCGACGAGCATCCCGAACGGAACCAGCACCCATTTGAACGACGAAGCGGCCAGTTGGGTACCCAAAAGATGTCCCACCGGGATAAAGCCCACGTTCACCCCGGTCAAGAAAACCACGAGGCCGATCAGGGTGTAGAGGAAGCCCACCACGATACGGGCGATCTGGTGTTTTTTATAGCGGCGGGAAATAAGCTGAAACACAACGAAGAAAACTACGATGGCCGCCAGCGCCTTGAGCACGTCTTCAAGGTAATGGGGCAGTTCCAGGGCAAAGAATTTCACCACATCGCGGGAAGTTGCGGCTTCGTGCACCACAGGGGATTCCACCTCCGCCGAGCCGGGTTTGTAGAAAATCCCCAGGAGGAGCACCGCGAGAATCGGTCCCACGCTGCACAGGGACACGAGACCGAAACTGTCTTCCTGGGAATTCTTGTCGCTGCGGATCGAGGCCACGCCGATGCCCATTGCCAGGATGAAAGGCACCGTGATAGGGCCGGTGGTCACCCCGCCCGAGTCAAAGGCAACGGGAATGAAGGTATTGGGGGCGAAACAGGCCACGGCAAAAGTCACCACATAGAAAATGACGAGCAGCACCGAAAGCCGTATTTTGAGGAATATCCGCAGGATGGCGAAGGCCAGGAACAGCCCCACGCCCAGTGCGACAATGAGGATCAGGTCCATAGGCGGGATGGAGGGAACCTGCCTTGCCAGAACCTGCAAGTCCGGCTCGGCAATCGTAATAATTGTCCCCATCACAAAGCTAACCAGGAGCATCAGCGCCAGTTTCGAGCTTTTGGTAAGCTGGATGCCGATGCCTTCGCCCATGGGCATCATCGCCATATCCGCCCCCAGCGTAAAAAAGCCCATCCCGATAATCAGGAGCGCCGCCCCCGCCAGAAACATCAGGACCGTACCCGACGGCATGGGCGCCAATACCACGCTGGCTATCAGCACAATGGCGGTAATGGGGAGTACCGACGAAAACGCTTCCATTATTTTTTCTTTGAGGACTTTATTCATATCTTTACTGAGTATGGCACATTTTGGGCTTTCAGACAATTCCCCCTTCTTTAATACTTCCCTTTTATAGTATATTAGACTTGTTCGGAAATCTGTTTAACAGCGGGCTGAAGATCAGGCAGGCTTTAGCCCGCGGGTTTCCGAACAAGTCTTGCAGTTTCCCGCCCTGCGGCTGCGAAACATGCATTGTTTTAACAAGGGAGGCACAATGGCAAACCTAATTCACATGAAAAACCCGATTGTCGAGATTGACGGGGATGAGATGACCAGGGTTTTATGGAAACTCATAAAAGAAAAACTGCTGCAGCCGTACATCGATCTTAAGACCGAGTATTACGACCTGGGACTGCTGAACCGGGAAGCCTCCGGCGACGGGGTGACGGTCCAGGCGGCGGAGGCCATCAAGCGCCTGGGAGTGGGGGTGAAATGCGCCACCATCACCAGCAACGCCGCGCGCAAGACCGAGTACGGCCTGAAAAATCTGTTCCCCAGCCCCAACGGAACCATCAGGGCGATTCTTGACGGCACGGTGTTCCGCAGGCCCATCACGGTGTCCTGCGTGAAGCCCACGGTGTCAACCTGGAAAAAGCCCATTGTGATCGGCAGGCACGCCTACGGCGACCAGTACAAGGCCGCGGAGATGCGTATTCCCGGCGCGGGAAAAGTCGAGATGGTCTACACGCCCGCCGACGGTTCGGCGGAACAGCGGATTACCGTGGCGGACATGAAGGGCGGCGGGATCGTGCAGGGGATTCATAACCTTGACGAATCGATCAAGAGCTTTGCCCGTTCCTGTTTTCTGTACGCCATCGGCGAAAAGCTGCCGGTCTGGTTCGCCGTAAAAGATACGATCTCCAAGATATACGACGGCCGCTTCAAGGAACTTTTTGCCCAGGTGTATGAAGGCGAGTTTAAGGAGAGATGCGCCGCCGCGGGGGTAACGTATTTCTACACACTGATCGACGACGCCGCGTCTCGGCTGGTCAAGAGCGAAGGTGGTTTTCTCTGGGCCTGCAAAAACTACGACGGCGATGTGATGAGCGATCTTATTGCCAGCGCGGCGGGAAGCGTGGCGATGATGACCAGCGTGTTGGTCTCCCCCTCGGGGGCGGTGGAATACGAAGCCGCCCACGGCACAGTACAGCAGCATTACTACCGCTGGCAGAAGGGCGAAAAAACCAGCGCCAACCCCGTGGCGCTGATATTCGCCTGGACCGGCGCGCTGGCCAAGCGGGCGGAGTTAGACGACACGCCGGAGCTGGCGGCGTTTGCGAAAAAAATTGAGGCGGCGACACTCAAAACCCTGGAAGAGGGAAAGATGACCGGCGACCTTGCCAGGCTCGCCAGCCCCGCTCCTTCGCGTATTCTCAATTCATGGGAATTTGTGGATGCTATTGCGGGATCGCTGTAGCAGCTTGATTAAACTAAAGGCCGCGGTATAAAACACCTCTACCCACGGGAGGGGTAATACAGATGAGAAGGAAAACCTATCGGGTACATTTAACGGCGGAAGAAACGAAGCGCTTAAAGGACATCATAAGCAAGGGGGTACATCCGGCACGACAGGTAACGCGCGCTCATATTTTACTCCTGCTGAATGAGCAAGACGACAATGAGGGGAAAGCCGTTAAGGCGGCGGGGCAACGGGAAATAGCGGAACGGTGCCGGTGTACTACCGACCTGGTGTATACCGTAGGTAAGCAATACGTGAAAGCAGGAATAGAACGGGTATTAAACCGGAAGAAGAGGGAAACACCGCCGGTACCGGCCAAAGTAACCGGGGAGATAGAGGCAAAAATCATCGCGTTAAGCTGTAGGAAGCCGCCCGCGGGGTATAGCCGCTGGACATTGCGGCTGTTGGAGGAAAAAAGCAAGGTTGAATTGGGGATAGAACTGTCGGACACCACCATACGGTCGGTGTTAAAAAAACACCCCTGAAACCGCACCTGAAGAAATGCTGGTGTATACCGCCCAGGCAAAACGCGGCGTTTGTGTCCGCTATGGAGGATGTGCTTGATGTCTATCACCGTCCTTATCCCGGAAAACGCTGAAAACATGCCGGCAAACCTTGAAAGAGCGGGACAAAAAGCTGAATGTCTGCCGGGAAGTCTCGCGCACAAACATAAGCAGTGAGGAGGGGAAACTCCTGCGGTGGAAGGGGCCTTTGGGTTATTAAACCAGACTTTCGAATCAAAAACATCGATTGCCGCCCGCAATTTTTCACCCGCTGACTAAAATTGCGCTTTTTCAAGATTTTGTGAGCGGCAGGCGCAATTCTAAAATGTCCGGTTTTGGAATTGGTTCAAAAAATCTCGAAAAAAGAATACCCCAATTTTGCTATTCATAACTCCATTTTAGCTGTTTTTGCGCAAAGCGCGGAGTTATGCTATACTTTCCCCGTGAACCTGATCCTTTTTGAAAACCATGAACTGGGCAAGGCCCTGTCCCGGCGGGACGAGCGGACGATCCACCTGCTGAAAACGCTCCATAAAAAGGCGGGAGACACGTTTGAGGCGGGCATTCTCGGCGGTCAGCGGGGCAGCGGTACAATCGAAAAGATCAATCTGGACGGCTCGATTCTCGTATCTCTCCGGGTGCACGAAACCCCGCCGCCCCGGCTGCCCGTGCGGCTTGGAGTCGGTTTTCCCCGGCCCATACAGATACGCCGCCTGCTGCGCGACATTTCCAACCTGGGGGTGGAAGCGGTTGATCTTATGGGCAGCGAGTTGGGCGAAAAAAGCTACCGTGACACGAAACTCTTCGACGACGGCGGGGCGCGCTCTGCCCTTATTGAGGGCGCGGTTCAGGCCCGCGACACGACCATTCCGGCGCTGACAGTCTTTGCCCGCCTTGAGGACTGGCTGCGGGAGCGTCCCTGGGAAAGGCCGGAGGGCGGTATAAACACCCGCCCCATCCCCCTGCTTATCGCCGCGGATAACGTGCGTCCCGAGGGAACGATGTCCCGCCTCAGCCCCACGAAAAGGCCGGTGGTACTGGCCGTCGGCTCCGAGCGCGGCTGGTCCGACCGCGAGCGGGACCTGCTGGAAGAAGCGGGCTTTTTGCGCCTCTCCCTGGGAAGCCGCGCCCTGCGGACCGAAACGGCCTGCGTGGCGGCAACAATACTCGCCATGGAAAAAATCGGCGAACTTGGCTGAGAGGCGGCGGTTTCCCCCAGCCGGCCGCCCTTCAGCGCCGGACGTCAGCGGTTTCCCCAGGTCCAGTCGATCTCGGCGCGGGGGAAACCTTCCGGCTCTATGCCGTAGGTTCCGCCGGCGGCAACGCCGCTTTTTATCTCGATTTTGTCGTAAAAGACTTTTCCCGGATACATGCCGGCGGCGCTTACCGTTCCGTCCATGCGGCCGCTTTGATCCATGGACGCGCTGACGCCGGTATCCCCGGTGAGGGCAAAATACGGCCCCAGGGAACGGTCATTGTCAATGTAAAAATCCGCATAATCCTCGTAGCGCAGCGTTACGCGCGCGCCCAGGCCGGCTATTTGGGCCTTATAGGACAGGCTGCCGCTGACAGTCCCGCTCTGCGTTTCCGTGCCGAGCTTGCCCAGGTTGGAGGGATTGTGCATATAGGTCATTTTCTGCTGGGACGCTTTTACGGTTTTGTTGTACTCAAGCATGTACTGTTCATGGCTGAGCGCGCCGTATCCCATGCAGGGGGAAACCTCAAAGCCGCCTGCGCCCGGCGCGGGCCTGCCGATTTCCGGATTATGAGCGTCCTCCCCCGGCGCGTCCGCTGAGAAAACCCGGTAATAATAGCGCTTGCCGGGCACGGCGAGGGGATTTTCATCGATAAAAGTGAAAATCCCGCCGGATTCCGGGGCCGCGCTTAGCGGCGCGGCGGTAATTCGCTCAAATCCGGCGCCGGGCCTGACGGAACGGTACACGTAGTACCCGGAAGGGACGCCCGCGGCGGGCTTTTGCCAGCGTATCCGCACCGGATACACACCGAAAGCGTTAGGGCCGTAGCCCGGAAGGTATTCCGCCCGGCCCGCCTCCGCCCTGATCTCCGCCCCGGGCCGCAGTTCCACCGCCGGACTTTCCCCTGAAACGGCGGCCGTCAAAAAGAGGGCCGCCAGTAAAACACACCCTGTTTTTCGAAAAAAAGCCATACATGCGCAAGCATAGCCAAAAAACAGTAAATACGTAAGAGGAGGAGAGGCTTTCCCCAGGGCATCGGCGTTTACTTTTGTACAGGCAGGGAGGGCATGATATACTAATCCATCATAATTTCCTAGGAGGGGAATGATGGGGAACATAAGTATCCATGACCTGGCGCGGGTTGCGGATTATCTGGACCAGA
>JAITIC010000235.1 GCA_031279635.1 Treponema sp.
CAGTTCATATCGACGCATAGGTCCTCCTTGTGGACTGACTCGGCCCGCCACAGAGACGGGCAAAGAGGTATGATTTCCTGATACTAGCCGGAAAGCGAAAAAATGACAAGAGGGGGGCAAGAAATGCGGGAATTCCGATTTCAACTACGGACATTCACGGACAGAACGGACAAAGGAAAAATGAAGAGTGAAGATTAAAACTATGCTGATTTTGTAGCAATGCCGCTCTCTTTTCGTTGTCCGTGTTGGTCCGTGGTTATCTTGAATTCGGAACTGCTGTGAAGACAAAAAAATGATTGACGGAATCGGGGAGGCGGGGTAGGATATAGTATGACGTATTGTATCGCCATGGCGGGGAAGGGGGGAACGGGTAAAACCACAGTCTGCGGCCTTTTCCTTGACCATCTGGTAAAATCGGGCAGAGGGCCAATCCTCGCGGTGGACGCCGATGCCAATTCCAATCTGAACGAAGTGCTGGGGGTGGAAAAGCCGGTTTCGCTGGGGGAAATCCGTGAGGAAATCGCCCGCGCGGAGCTTGAGGAAAAAAGCCCCATCCCGCCGGGTATGTCCAAACAGGAATACATGGATTTCCGTTTCAGTTCCGCGCTGGTGGAAGAGGACAACTTCGACATGCTGGTAATGGGGAGGACGCAGGGCAAAGGCTGTTACTGCTATGTCAACGACGTGCTGCGGGAGCAGCTGCGGAAGTACTACCAGCATTACAACTACCTTATTGTAGATAACGAGGCCGGGCTGGAGCATATCAGCCGGGGGATTCTGCCGCCGGTGGACCTTATTCTTTTGGTGAGCGACTGTTCCCGCCGGGGCATTCAGGCTGCGGGCAGAATAGCCTCCATGATCGGGGAACTGGACCTCAAGGTAAAGAAGACGGGGCTTATTGTGAACCGCGCCCCGGAAGGTAAACTCAGCGAAGGCGCCGAAGCGGAAATCAAGGCGCAGGGCCTGTCCCTTTTCGGCGTGCTCCCCCAGGATACCCTGGTGTTTGATTATGACTCGGAAGGCACGCCGCTGGTCAAACTGCCGGAGGACTCCCCGGTACGCAAAGCTCTGGGGGAAATTATCCGGAAGCTGGAAGCGTAGCAGCAGTTGCTTTATTGGCTCCTTGCTGCTAAAGCAGCGACTGCTTTAGCAGCAAGGAGTTTGCAGGTAAAAAATCGCCTGAAGGCGATTTTTGAAGGCTATAATGCGCGAAGCGCAATGAGCCTCCGCGGGGCAAGCTCCGCGGTATTTTAAGCGTTGCTTTATTTGAGATGCGGCAAGCTTGGCAAGCGCAGCTTGACTGGCAAAGTCCATGCCTTGGGGTATTAAACCAGACTTTCGAATAACTGCCGGGATTACGGTATTGGGTGTTTAAGGGCTTTTATGAAGAAGGCCTATTCATATGAATATGGAGGGAGATATGGGCGCATTAACGGATTTGATTTACAAGGGAGCTAACGCTGTGGCAGGCCTCACCGAAGGGGCGGTTAACGACGCGATTAAAAAGTACGGCAGTGACCGGGAGATCACCTTTCCCGATACGGCCTACTTTTTCCCGACGATCTTCAGCGCCACCGGGGTCAAGGTTGAAAAACTGGAAACCCTGACCGCCTGCGTGGGGGTGCTCAAGAGCCTCATCACCAACAAGGAAGATCTGGGGGACGCCCTCAACGCCGGGCTGGCCGTCGCGGTGGGCGCGGAGATCCTTGAAGGCCTGAAATTTGTCGAAGGCAATCCCTACAAGGACGGTCCCGGCATCGGCTTTGTGCCCGATCCGGTGATCCGCTCCCTGGGCGTGCCGCTGGTTACCGGCGACATCCCCGGCGTGGCGGTGGTGTTAGGTGAAGCGGCGGACCCGGCTTCGGTCGCCAAAGTGGTGAAGGATTACCAGAGCAAGGGCATTCTCACTTTCCTTGTGGGCAAGGTAATCGACCAGGCCGCGGCAGAGGGCGTCAAGATGGGCCTGGAATTCCGCGTGGTTCCCCTGGGCTACGACGTAACGGCGGTTATTCACGTTGTCACCGTGGCGATCCGGGCGGCGCTGATCTTCGGCAATGTAAAGGAAGGGGATCTTCCCGGCCTGCTCAAATACACCAAAGAGCGGGTACCCGCTTTTGTGAACACCTTCGGCCCCCTGAACGAGGTAATCGTCGCGGCCGGCGC
Source organism: Treponema sp. (assembly GCA_031279635.1). Classification (GTDB taxonomy): domain Bacteria; phylum Spirochaetota; class Spirochaetia; order Treponematales; family Breznakiellaceae; genus WQXQ01. The sequence goes on from JAITIC010000235.1 coordinate 2,164, forward strand.
GGGCGCGATAGCCCTGGGCTTCCCGGTGATCAGCGACTGGGACGTGGTTAACGCGGTCGCCATTCCCGGCGCGCTTGAATATACCGGCGATTACGCTGAGATGGTCAAAAAATCGCTGGAACTGCGGAACATCAAAATCAAGGTGAAAGAGATACCGATTCCGGTGGCTTTCGCCTCGGCCTTTGAAGGGGAGATCATCCGCAAGAACGACATGGCGGCGGAATTCAGCTCCGACAAAAACGTTACCTGCGAGTTGGTGGTGATGAAAGAAGGTGCCGCCCTTGAGGATCACAAGATCACCGTTGTCGGCAATGATATCACCTCTTCCGATTCCGGTCCGGTTAACATGGCCCTTGCGACTTATGTCGAAGTGGCCGGCGCGAAAATGCGCGTTGATTTTGAGCCGGTTATTGAGCGGAAGATACACCACTGGTTCAACTACATCGAAGGGGTGATGCACACCGGCCAGCGGAATCTGTTCCGTATCAGAATCGGCAAAGAGGCCATGGCAAAGGGATTCAAGCTCAAAGATCTGGGTGAAGTGATCTACACCATGGTGATGGACGAATTCGGCGCGGTGGTGGATAAATGTCAGGTAACGCTCGTTACCGATGAGGCGAAGGCCAAAGAAATTCTTGAAAAAGAAGGCATGCCCAGGTACGAGGCAAGGGATTCCCGCCTCGCTTCCATGACCGATGAAAGCGTGGACTGCTTCTATAGCTGCATACTCTGCCAGTCCTTCGCGCCGGCCCACTGCTGCGTCATTACGCCGGAGCGGCTGGGACTTTGCGGCGCGGTCTCCTGGCTGGATGCCAGCGCCACCAAGGAGCTTACCGACACCGGTCCCTGCCAGCCCATTACCAAGGAAGGCGTTCAGGATGAAAAAAAAGGCGTCTACGATTCGGTGAACAAGGCGGTGGAAGCCGCCACTCACGGCTCGGTGGACAAGGTTGCCCTGTACTCGATCATGGAAGACCCCATGACAAGCTGCGGCTGCTTTGAGTGCATCTGCGGCATCATGCCCGAAGCCAACGGCGTGGTGATAGTCAACCGGGAATACAAGGGCGCGACCCCCACGGGGATGACATTCGGCGAGCTGGCCTCCATGACCGGCGGCGGCGTGCAGACCGCGGGCTTTATGGGTCACGGCAGGCACTTTATCGCTTCAAAGAAATTTGTTTCCGCCGAAGGCGGGCTTTCAAGAATCGTGTGGATGCCCAAAGAACTGAAGGCCGACGTATCGGTAAAACTCAACAAGGCGGCGAAAGAACTTTACGACATCGACGACTTTGTGGATATGATTTGCGATGAGACCATAGCGGTGGAACCTGAAGAAGTTATCGCCTTCCTCAGGGAAAAAAATCATCCCGCTTTTGCTATGGAAGCGATCATGTAGGGAGCGATGGAAGAAAAAAAATGTAATGTGCTTTTCAGAGTCGAAGGAGGCGAAGATGTAAGCATCTTCGCCTTTTTTGGCGAGTCTCTGCTGGATGCGGCCAAGCGGGCCAACCTTGCCCTGGACGCTCCCTGCGCGGGTAACGGCAGCTGCGGCAAGTGCCGCGTAAAACTACTGGCGGGAACCGTTAAAAGCGAGCCGGACCGGCATATCTCCGGGAAGGAATTCGCCGAAGGCCACCGCCTGGCCTGTACCAGCCTTGTAATCTCGGATATCGCGGTGCAGGTTTCCGGCATGGCTTTGGCCTACCGGGACCGGATCAAGGTGAGCGGCAGGGGGGTGGTCCGTGAGCGGAATATTTTCCGTAATCTGCAAAAAGAACTGCGGGAAATGGGTCTTGAAAAAGACAGCGGCCTGGAGCTTGCCGCGGTGCAGCTTGAAGGCCCCGAAAACGGCGATGTTACGGCGGACCGGGAACGGCTGCTGCGGAAAATCGCCGCCCAGACCGGCCTGGCCCAGGAGGACATCGGCTTCAGCCTTCACGCCCTGCGCCGTATTCCCCGGGCACTGCGGCAGGCGAACTTTTCCCTGCTCTGCGTCCTTCGCTATGAGCGGGTCAGGCGGGAAGCGGGAATCAAAATAGGCATCACCATCATGGACGTGTTCGCCGGTAACACCGATCCCCCGCCGGTGATAGCCGGCATGGCCATCGACATCGGCACCACCACGGTTTCGGCCCTGATGGTGGACCTGCTCACCGGAGAAATCCTCACCATGGGATCGGCGGGCAACGGCCAGATACGCTACGGTGCGGACGTGATCAGCCGGATCATCGAAAGCGCCCGGCCCGGCGGTCTTGAACGACTCCGTTCCGCGGTAACCGAGGAATGTGTGGCCCCGCTGATTCGGGAGATGAGCGAAACCGTCGAACTGAAACCGGAAAATATTTACCGCGTCGTGGTGGCGGGTAATACCACCATGACCCATCTCTTTATGGGGATCAACCCCGAATATCTGCGCCTGGAGCCGTATGTGCCGGCCTTCTTTGAAAGCGGCCCCCTCAAAAGCGCCGACCTGAACCTGGGGGTGCACCCCGACGCCGACGTGCTCATCGCCCCCGCAATCGGGAGCTATGTGGGCGGGGACATAAGCGCCGGGGTATTCGCGTCGATGATCTTCAAAAAAGAAACCCTTTCCCTGTTTGTTGACCTGGGTACCAACGGGGAACTGGCGCTGGGCAATTCGGAATTTATGATGAGCTGCGCCTGTTCCGCGGGCCCCGCCTTTGAGGGCGGAGACATCATCTGCGGCATGAGGGCCACCGACGGAGCGATAGAAGCCTGCCATGTCAACAAAGACACCATGGAGCCGGCGATCATGGTTGTCGGCGCCATGGATCAAAAGCCGGTGGGGATATGCGGCTCCGGCCTCATCGATCTTGTCGGGGAACTGTTCCGCTGCGGCATTATCAACGCCAGGGGAAAATTTGTGAAGGAGGGGAAACGGATTCGCCGAGACGAATGGGGCATTGCCAGTTATGTAGTGGCCTTTGCCAAAGATACCGCCAATGGCAGGGACGTGGTTCTTTCCGAGCCGGACATCGACAATTTTATCCGCGCCAAGGGCGCTATTTTTTCCGCGATCAAAACCATGCTGGCGATTTTGGATTTTGATGTCGGCATGATTGAAGATGTGTATGTCGCCGGCGGCATAGGCGGGGGGATCAACATGCGGCAGGCCATACGCATCGGCATGCTTCCCAACCTGCCGGTTAAAAAGTACCACTACATCGGCAACAGTTCCATGCACGGCGCTTTCGCCATGCTCACCGCCCGCCAGGCCGGGGAAATGGTCACCGAGATCAGCAGGGGCATGACGTATATTGAGCTGTCTTCCCACCCCGGCTACATGGACGAATTTGTGGCCGCCTGTTTCCTGCCCCATACCAACGGAGAACTTTTTGAACAAGTCGAGTGAGATTAATCGCGCAATCGATCAAAAAATCGGGCGAAAAAGCGATCAGAAAAACGGCGTTCCCTTAGGGCATTATTCGGCAATCTATAAAAACCTGGACCCGGAAGAGATTTCCCGGCGCTGCGGCCTTTCGTTTGACCGGGCGGCTTCGGCCTTCAATCTCCGTATCCTCGGCACGGAGTACAAAGCCCGCTACCCGGACTTTGCCCTGCTGGACAGGGCCGGGAAAGACGCGGCAAACGCTTACGAGAAAATTCTTTTTATCCGCTACCTTTGCGAGGGGAAATATTTCCCTTCCCTGGGGAAGCGCCTTGCGTATAACGAAATTCCCTGGGGCTCTGTGTATTACCGGAACTTTGAAGGCCGCTGCCTTAAGCGCTGCGCCGCCGCTTTCGGCAGGGACATCCCCGGCTTTGCAAGAATTTTTGAGCAAAACCCGCCGCTTCGGGCCGAGGCCCTGGATATCGGCGACGCGGGTTACCGTTTTGAATTTATCAACGGCCTCTTTGTCAGCCTTATCCTCTGGGGTGAAGACGATGAATTTCCCCCTTCGGCGCAGATTCTGTTTGACGACAATTTTTTGTTTGCCTTTACCGCCGAGGATATGGCGGTTGTGGGGGAGATCCTGACGGACCGGCTGAAAAAACTGCGGGTGCAGTAGCGCGCCCCGGTTAGGAGCGGATACGCTCCCCGGCTGCCAGATTGGTTGGACTTAACACACTGATATGAGTGATTACAGAAATGGAAACCTAACCACGGCCGCCGCGGAGGTTCACTGCACCTCGTATCCGGCGTCGACAATCGCCGCCTGAACGGTTTCGAGCGGCGTTTTGGCCGGATCGTAATTAAAGGACACTGTTCCGCCCTTTAGATCAACCGACACCTCCGCCAGACCGGGCAGCGCGCTTACGGCATTGTTCACCGCCCTGATGCAGTGTTCGCAGGACATTCCTTCAACCTTTAACGTTTTCTTTTCCATGTTAGCCTCCCATAACAGAATAAAGGATTTCGGTACTTTGTCAACGGTTCCCCCAATCCTATTTGATATAACTGAGCTTCTCCGGATCAATCTCGTGGGGCTTGCCCTCGTCGGCGGCGTATCCAACCGCGACGGCAAGGCCGTAATCGCAGCCTTCGGGGAAAGCGAGTTTTTCCTTCCAGTAGGACGCGGTGTCAGGATCTTCAAACACCATGCGGGGGAGACCGAGGATGATGTTGGCAAGCCCCAGGGATGTTGCGGCAATGGCCAGGTGTGCCGACATAATGCCCGCATCGGCAGCGGATTTGTTTTTTACCGCGAGGAAAAACACGGTGGAGGCGTTGTAGAAAATTTTGTTCTTCCGTGACTTGAGGCGTTCAATTATCGGTTCATTGCCGGTTTTAATGAAATAATCGACAACCGCCTTTTCAAGTTCCAGGATGAGGGGAACATTTTGTACTACAATCACGTTTACCGGCTGGGCATTGTTCCCGCTGGGGGCAGCCAGGGCTGCCTTTGCGAGCAGCGCCACGGTTTCATCGTCTACCTTTTTGCCGGTATAGGCCCGGCAGGAACGCCGTGAAAAAATCGCGTCAAAAGTTGCATTGGACATCTTATCCTCCTATAAAGATAGTTCATCTCCCCGAAAACAGGGCGGATTTTCAGAGACGTTTCATTCTAGCAAATGTTTCTTCAAAAAACTATATCAGCTGCGGAGAATGTCCTCCGGCGACGGCTTAATAACTCATGTTACGCGGGGAGAAAAATTTACCACGGGCGGCGCAAACGAACGCGGATGAGCCTCCGCGGAGCAAGCTCCGCGGTATCTTAAGCGCTGCATTAGTTCGATCGGAGGCTCGTTCGAGAGGAAGTTTATAATACCGTCTGGTTTAATACCAAATTTTTGCAAGCGTTGCTTTATCTGAGCCGCAGCAGAGCTGCGGGGTATTAAACCAGACTTTCGAATAAAACTCAGGAATTCCGATCAAAAAGGCGTGTTTTTAGAACCTGTCCCAAAACTAATTAGAGTCTGTCCATAATGTAGACACATTATGGACAGACTACCTTAAAACAGGCATTTTGCGCACCGTTTTGGTACAAAACGGGAGCAAATGCAAGGTCTGTCCATAAAGTAACC
>JAITIC010000255.1 GCA_031279635.1 Treponema sp.
CCCCGCGTAAGCGGGTTCTTGGTTTAATACCAATTTCCTGTAAGCGGTACTTTATCTGAGCCGCGGCAAGCCTGGCAAGCCGCGCTTGCCTTGGGGTATTAAACCAGACTTTCGAATAACGCTTGCTTTTTTACTCCCACATTGCAATGCCAACAAGTTAAAAATTCTTGTCCACGGACTTCACGGACAATCCGGACTTTTGGTTCAGAATCCGCGCTTTTGCCCGTGCCGTCCGTAGGTACGTCACCAACTTAAAAGTCAAAGGCGCTGTTGCCCTGGAAACCGGTAAAATACCCTCAGCCGCGCACGTGTTTCTGCCGATAATAAAGCGGGGGAGTGTTTTGCGGCTTACAGAGTTTTTTACACGATTTTCGAGCCTGAAATCCAAACGGCGGGAAAAAGCGAAAAAGGGTTTCTCTCTGAAAGACCTGAAATCCAGGCTTTCCAGTGATGTGCATTTCAGATTTCGCGCCATGGCCGTCGGAGGAGCGGTCTTTCTGGGTGTCTGCGCTCTGCTGCTGGGGCTTTCCCTGGTGAACGCGCTGTTCGGCGTAAAAGTTTTTCCCGCCGCCGCGGGGTATCTTTTTGCCCGCGCTTTCGGTATTCTGGCTTTTTTTATCCCGGTGTATCTGGGCTACGCCGCTTTTATTCTGGCAGCCCCCCGCTGGCGGCCCGGACGGATTTTTATATTGAACGCCGGTATTTTTCCCTTTTTCACGCTTGCTATTGGTTTTACCTTTATCCGCGATTTTGACGTTCGCGCCGGGCAATTCGCTTTTCTGGATTTTGCCGGCAAAACCGGCTTTGGCTTTGTCATCGTGCTGATTACCATGCTGGAAATACTTGCCCTGCAGATGCTTAAAAACGCGCTATTCGCGCCGGACACCGCCGCCGAAAACCGGCGGGAAAGAACGGCGCAGGACAGAGAGCGCAGATCCGGCAGGACGGGGATTTTCCTGCTCCCGCCGCCAAGATCCAGACTCAAGGAGGTTTACGCCGAAGCGGCGGCCGCTATTGCCGGTAGTGATCGCAGCGACAGCCCCGCCGTGAACCGGCGTAACGATGATGTCCCGGCGGGCGGCGGTGTTCTCTCTGGTGACGGACTTTCAGGCGGCGGAAAAACACCACAGGACGGCCGGCCGCTCTCCGGCTTGAACGGCAGCGGCGCGGAAATCATCGCCGAACCTCAAGCCAAAGCCGGCCGCAATGAGACGGTCAATTTCCAGCTGCCCCCGTTAAGGCCGCTGAACAGCCCGCGGGCTTTTGAGCGGCTCAATGCCGGGGAAACGGCGGCTGACGCGGAAAGTGAAGTCGGCGGGAAAATTGAAATCACTGTCGTGGACGAGGAGTCTCAAGCGGAGGACAGTATAGAACGGGCCATTGAGGAAGCGGAAGCGGCGGGCACGGCCTACGCCGAACAGCTTCACAAAAGGGCCGTCTCTCATTCTTCGCCCCCTCACACTCCCCACACTTCAAAAAAGAAATATAGAGTTCCGGTGGAGATACTCAACGAGTACCCCGACGGCGAATACTGGATCATCGATCAGGCCACCAGGGATGCGGCGATGATTCTCAAATCGACACTGGAGGAATTCAAGATACAGGCGGAGGTTACCGGCATCAGAAAAGGCCCGGTCATCACCATGTTCGAGATTCTTCCCGCGCCTGGAGTGAAACTTTCCCGCATCGTCAATTTGCAGGATAATATCGCCCTGCGCCTCGCTGCCTCCTCGGTGCGGATTGTGGCCCCCATTCCGGGAAAACATGCCGTGGGCATTGAGGTTCCCAACGCGAAACGGAATATCGTTTCCTTTAGGGAAATTATTGAGGGCGAGCTTCTGCGCTCCGGAAAACGGCCTGAAATTCCGGTGGTTATGGGCAAAGACATTACCGGCGAGGCGCAGACCATCGACCTGGTACAGATGCCCCATCTCCTCATCGCCGGGGCCACCGGCTCTGGAAAATCGGTCTGCGTTAATTCGATGATCCTCTCAATACTCTACCAACTGCACCCCGCGGAATGCCGCCTGATCCTCATCGATCCGAAAATCGTCGAGCTTAAACTGTACAACGACATCCCCCACCTTTTAACGCCGGTTATCACTGAGCCGAAGCGGGCGTTCCAGGCATTGCAGTACTGCATTTGCGAAATGGAGCGGCGTTACGCCTGCCTTGACTCCATGGGGGTACGCGACATCCGCAATTACAACAAACGCATTAAAGAAAAGAATATCGCGCAGGAGCACATGCCCTACATCGTGGTCGTCATTGACGAGTTCGCCGATCTCATGGCTACCACCGGCAAGGAGCTTGAGTCTACCGTGGCCCGCCTTGCCGCTATGAGCCGCGCCGTGGGTATTCACCTGGTACTGGCAACCCAGCGCCCCTCAATTGACGTTATCACCGGCCTCATCAAGGCGAACATACCCAGCCGCATTGCCTTTATGGTGGCCAGCAAAATGGACAGCCGGATCATCATCGACATGGTGGGCGCGGAAAAACTGCTGGGCAAGGGCGACATGCTGTACGCCGGCGCGGTAGACCCCTTCCCCATCCGTATGCAGGGCGCTTTTGTCTCCGAAGACGAAGTGGAAGCGGTAGTGGCCCATGTAAAAACTTTCGGCGGGCCTGATTATATTGACGACGAAATATTCTACGACGATGATGACGATCTTAGCCCGGCGCTTTTTTCCGACGGCGAAGATCCCCTCTACGACAAGGCCCTGGAAATCGTGCTGCAGCAGGGCAAAGCCAGCGCCAGCTATATCCAGCGCCGCCTTAAAATCGGCTACAACCGCGCGGCGCGCCTGGTGGAAGAAATGGAACAAAAGGGCGTAGTCGGCCCAGCGCAGGGCAGCAAACCCAGGGAATTATTACACGGGGTGTAGAGCAGGTTGATTGGACAAAACGGACAAATATGTGGATTTGCAGCAAAACTCCGTTGAATTACCCTGAGTTTTGGCCTAATCATCCTGAGAGTGCTGCATCTGCACCGGCGCTTCGCGCCTGAATTTCACTCTCTTCCTGTTCCCTCTCATTGCTCATTGGTCCCTCCCCCATACCTGTCAAGCGTTTCCATTAGATCGTCCGATTTATAATCGGTTTCGAGTACCATCTCCCGTTCTTCCCCCGCGTCATTCCGGTAACGGATGACCAGTCTCGGCGCGGAGGGGGAAAAGATTTTTTTCCACCATTTGGTTTCCTTGACAAGCGCCGCGGAGAGCAGGCGCTCTTTGGGAACAAACAGGGTTTTTTCCCTGGGCGCTTCCGCGCCGGAGGTAAAATGGGTGATGGCTTCAAGCCAGCCCATGTGGGGAAAATGGTGGAAGCGGAAGCCGCCGCTTGTGGCGATAATGAGTCCCCAGATGGCGTTCCATTTCTTTTCATCGAATGCTTCCCAGCCGGACAGGTACTGGCCGAGGCTGCGGGCCAGAATTTTTTCGCCGATTTTTTCCTCGTATTCCCGCCAAAAATCGTCGGGACTTTTTTCGTTTTTCCTGAACATTTAACTTACCGTCCTTACCGCGATAACATTGATGCCTTCGCCGTTCCAGTTTGCTATTACCGTGTCCCCGGCTTTTACCGGAACGCTGACTTTGGTTTTATAAATGTCCGCCAGGAGAGCGGGGATTTTTTCCCGCGGGCAGGGCGAAAGGGTTTTAACCGGAATACGCCTGGGGGCGTACAGGCTCCGCCCCGCCTCGTAAGCCGAAACGCGGCCGGCAATGGGACAGGTAGCGGTTACCACCCGTTTGGGGGCGCGGACTTCCTCCTGGGCGTAAACCGCGCCGCGGGAGCAGCGGTTGCCGGTAATGGTCAGGGCCGGAAAACTGTCTCCGCCGGCAGTGGTGGAAGCGCCCTGCTCCTCTCCCTCAACCACAAGCGCACAGCCTATGGGACAGACAATACAGGTTAAGTTTCGCATAATAATCCTCGGTAATTCCTCAGTTTATACTGAATTCAAGACAGGAATCAAACCCGGCGTTCAGGCCTCCGAAATCCGCCGGGGTGATCTTCAGATTGATCATCTCCGAGGGCTGCACGTGCTTGTGCTTTACGCTGCGGATCAGCCGGTTGTCCAGACGGAGTTCCAGTACGGCGTCGTTTTTTACCACCAGTGAACGGAGGTAGACTTGATTTTCCCTGCGGGGATTGATCCGCACCGGGTTCACATAACGCACATTGGAGCCGGTCTTGACGCGGATTTGCGGCTCAGGCCGCCTGCCCTGCAGCCATTCGGCGGCATAGCGGCCCGCCCTGCGGCTTTCCTCGGCAACCCAGTCAACCAGATCGTGCACATGGAGCACGTTGCCGCAGGCAAAGACACCGTCGATGTTGGTCATCAGGTTTGAGTCCGCAAGCGGGCCGTTGGTGGCGCCGTTCAGTTCCACGCCGGCGGCCTTGGACAGTTCGTTCTCCGGCACAAGCCCGACGGAGAGCAGCACCGTGTCGCAGTCGATGCGGAAACGTTTTTCGGGAATGACAACGCCATTTTCCATGGGAGTAACTTCAACCCCTTCCACTCGATCATTGCCGAAGATACTGGTGGTCATGGAGGAAAGGTACAGGGGGATGTCGAAATCCCTCAGACACTGCACGATGTTTCTGGTAAGGCCCGCAGGGTAGGGCATAATTTCCACTACGGCCTTTACCTTGCAGCCCACCCAGGTCATGCGGCGGGCCATGATGAGGCCGATGTCGCCGGAGCCGATAATCACCACTTCTCTGCCGGGGATGCAGCCTTCGATGTTCACCAGGCGCTGGGCAAAACCGGCGGTATACACCCCGGCGGGGCGGGAGCCGGGAATGCGCACATTGCCCCGATTCCGCTCACGGCAGCCCATAGCCAGTACTACCGCCCTGCTCTGAATTTGCAGCACGCCGGCGGGCGAAACGCAGAACAGCTCTTTATAGGCCGCGCCCTGTTCGTCGGCGGAACCGGAAGGCGCGGCGTTAAAACCCGTTACCGTGGTATTCAGGTAGACGGCTATTTTCGATTTTGTTACGCACTCAATAAAACGCCCGGCGAATTCGGGGCCGGTAAGCTCTTCTGAAAATTCGTGCAGGCCGAATCCGTTGTGAATGCACTGCATGAGGATTCCGCCCAGATGATCTTCCCGTTCGATAATGGCGCAGGAAAAACCGGCGGCGTCCAGTTCCAGGGCGGCCGCCATGCCCGCGGCGCCCCCGCCGATTATCACCGCGTCGCAGCGCAGTTTTTTCATAGTTCCGCCTCCAGGAGGCGGCTTGCCCCGCCGTGCTTGGTGATTGCGCCCCAGGAAAGGCCGGTTTCACGCATGATGATCTTGATGATCTTGTAAGTGCAAAAGCCCCCCTGACAGCGGCCCATCTGGGCGCGGGTAAAATACTTGATCCCGTCCAGGGTATGATGCCCAAGCCGCACGGCCTGCACGATCTCGGCCTCGCTGATATTTTCGCAGCGGCAGACAATACTGCCCCACGCGGGGTCTTTGGCGATAAGGGCGTCCAGTTGGAAAGGATCGAGTTCCCTTATGCGGGGGCGATCTTCGATAAAGGGATCCCAGCCCGGTTTTTCAGTCAGTTCAAGCCCCATGTTCTTTAAGAGATTTTTCACGTATTCGCCGATTGCCGGAGATGCGGTGAGTCCCGGACTCTGTATCCCCGCCACCTGCACAAAGGCGGCAACTTTTTTTGAAGGCTCAATGTAGAAATCTTCTTCCAGACAGGGGCGCAGTCCGGCGAAACTCGTGATTACGTCGTTGCGGCTTAACGAAGGGATCATATTTTTCCCCGAATCAAGAATCTGTTCCAGCCGCCCGGTTGTGGTGGAAAAATCGTCCTTGCGGTCCGTGGCGTCCGCAGTGGGGCCGACCAGCACCGTCCCTTCCACCGTCGGAATCACCAGCATGCCTTTGGAAACCGCGGTAGGCACGGGAAAAACCACCCGCTCCGGGCAGGCCCGCGTCAGGCGATCCATCAGGAAGTATTCGCCCTTGCGGGGCTTGATCGAAAATTCCTCGCCGCCGAAAATTGCTGAAACCTCATCGGCGAATAAGCCGGCGGAATTCACCGCGTACCTTGCCCTGATTTCCCTGCCGTCCCCGGCGCGGATCGTCCAGAGACCGGCCTGTTCATCCCGCTCCGCCTCGTTCACCTTGAAACCGGTGTAAAGCTCAACGCCGTTTTTCACCGCCGATTCCACCAGGGCAAAAACAAAGCGGTACGGTTCGATCATGCCGCCGCCGGGGGCGTACAGTCCGCCCACTGTGTCCGCCGACAGTTTCGGTTCCAATTCCAGAATGCGCTCACGGGAACAAAGCTCAATGCCGATGACGCCGTTTTCCACGCCCTGCATATAGAGGTGTTCCACCGCTTTCATCTCTTCCTCGTGGAGCGCCGCCACGATGATACCGCAGCGCTTAAAAGGAAAGTTCAGTTCCCGCCTTAGCTGGTCGAACATGAGGTTGCCCTGAATCTCCAGCCGGGCTTTCAGGTATTTCTTGTTGTGATGAAAACCGCCGTGCACGATTCCTGAATTGGCCTTGGAAGTCCCAAAGGACACATCCGCCGCCTTTTCGAGAATCGCGGTTTTAATATGATATGCCGACAGCCGCCGGGCAACATTCGCGCCGGATACCCCACAGCCGATAACCGCCACATCGTAGTCCATTCGTTTATCATATAGGTTAATCCAAAAAAAATCTATACAATTAAATTATGATGGTTTTTGATATTTCAAAAAAATGGCTGATTCTCGCGCCGGCCTCTGTCCCGGCGGCCCGCGGCGCCGCGGATGAACTGGCCTCGTATATAGGCTTGCTTCGGAGCCGGGCGGGGCTTGCCGGGGAGCCGCCCCAAATCGAAGACGCCGAAACGGTCTCTCCCCCGGACGCCGTTCCCGTCATTCTGCTCAACGCGGCCGGCGGCAGCCCTGACCGGAACGGTTTTGCCTGGCGGATCGGCAGAGACCGGATCGAAATACAGGGCGATTCCGGACGCGGCCTGTGGAACGCGGTCTTTGATTTTCTCGCCGTCCTGGGCATCCGTTGGCCGGAGCCGGGGTGGGAAGAATTTCCCCCGCCTGCGCCGTCCTCTTCGCCGGGCGCTTATCCGCTGAAAAACGACCGGGACTATTGCCCTTCGGCCTCCTCCGTAAAAGAGCGGCGGCGGCTTTTTGTCGGTGAAAAATTAAAGGCAAAGAAACGTGAATTGCTGATCCAATGGGCGGCGCGGAACAAATACGACGCGCTGGTCTTTCCGCTCGCTGAAAAAAACCTTTGGAACAAGGCGCAGCGCGGCAAGGGAATTTACGCGGAGACCGGGCGTTACGCGCTTATCCTTGAGGCGGGCGGACGGGATCTTTCCTGCCTGCTGCCCCGGAGCTTGTTCTTTTTTCACCGGGACATGTTCCGTATGGATTCAGGCGGGCGCGTAAGGGAGAGTCATTTCTGTCTCTCCAATCCCAAAACCATTGCGCGGATTAAAATGACCGCTGAAAAACTGTTCGTCCGCGCGATGATGGGAATGGATGCCCAAACGGTTTTCCGCCCCGGAGCCGCCGGGGAAAACGCAGCCACGCCGGTTTTTCATCTCTGGCCGGATCAGGGCCATGAAAAAATCTGGTGCGCCTGTCCCGCCTGCCGGGCTTTCAGCCCCGCGGAACAAAACCGCATAGCTATCAACTCCGTCACGGATGTTCTCGCGGACCTTGATCCGCGGGCGTGGCTCTCGTATCTTGAATATCCGGTGGAAGCCCCCGCAGCCGGGGGAGTTGTCCTCCACGATAATACGTTTTGTGTAAGTACTTAGTGTCTGTCCATAATGTGTCTACATTATGGACAGACACTACTTAGAAGGGGAAGTATCCCATACAATGCGGATAACACCGCCGTTTTGTCAGAGAGCGTCCAGCAGCGCCTCAAACGCGCTGATAATATCCGGCTGATCCCAGTCGATGGCGCCTACCACCCTTGAAATAATTAGCCCGCGCCGGTCAAGAATGTACGTGGTGGGGATCGCCTGCACTCCGTAATAAGAGCCGATGATCCCGTTTTCGTCTAACGCCGCCGGAAAATTGAGTTTGTTTTCCCGCATAAAATCCGAAACCTGTTTAGTTTGTTCGCCCACATTTACCGCCAGGATTTCAAAGCCCCGATCTTTCAGGCCCTGATAAACTTTTTCCATGGAAGGCATTTCCATACGGCAGGGGCCGCACCATGTTGCCCAGAAGTTGAGGAAGACCGCTTTGCCTTTCAGCTCAGAGAGGGTCAGGTTTGTACCGTTCGTTAGGGGCAGGTTAAAATCAAGGGAATCAATACCCTCGGCTATAACCGGAAGACCCGCGGCGTTAAAGGCTTTGATCACTTCGGAAGGAACGGCGTTATCTGTCATTGAATTTTCCCTGCCGCCGGATTCAGTCTCATCAATGGCGGCCGCGCTGCCGTTCTCCGCGCTTTCCGGTTTTGTTTCAGATACGGAAAAATTCTCTCCCAGCAGATTTGCCTGCCATTTTGAGGTGAGGGCGTTCAGCGTCTGATATCGCCCGGTAATAATTAAAATCCCGATAACAATGAGCAGCACCCCGCTGATCCGCCGTATCACGGGAAGATGGGAGCGCAGTTTTTTCGAGGTTTTCAGAAACGCGCCAAAAAAGATCGACGCCAATAGAAAGGGAAGCCCCAGGCCGGCGGAGTAAACGGCCAGGTAGAATACGGCCCCGGGGACGCCGCCGCTTTGAGCGGCCAGGAGCAGTATGCTCCCCAACACCGGCCCCACGCAGGGAGTCCAGCCCGCGCCGAAAGCCATCCCCGCCGGAAAAGCGCCGATGATCCCCCGGAACCGGCCTGTAAGGTGAAACCGTTTCTCGTAATTCAGAAAGGAAATAAAATCGAAGATGATATTCAGGCCCAGAACAATGACCACCGCGCCGGAAACCCAGTTGATGTACCGCGAGATACCGCCCATCAAACTGAAAGTCGCGGCCAAAAGGACGCTCAAAACAATAAAAACAGCGCTGAACCCCAGTATGAAACTGACGGTCCCCGCCACCAGCCGGGGTTTGAATGTCCCGCCGTTTTCAGAAGAAGCGGACAGGGGAACCCCGCCGATGATGCACAGGTAAGAGGGAATCAGCGGCAGAACACAGGGAGACAAAAACGAAAGCAACCCCGCGCCAAAGGCGAGCAAAACGGAAATATTTTCAGTCATTGCTATAACAATTTATACGCTTCCGGCAAAAGTGTATAGTGGCGGAGGGAATTATTTCGCAGCCTCCAATACCACGGCATCGCGTTCCGCGATAAGGCTTAATTCCGCGGCCTTAAAGGCATGTTCCTGGCTCATCGCGTTTTCGGTGCGGTTGAGGCAGTCCAGTACCAGTTGGCCGAAGAAGGGGAAGCCGACTTTGCCTTCGACGTGGTAGTACGTTTCCTCTTTTCCGTTGGCGAGAAATACATGACCGCCGCCTGAACCTTTAAGGCCGACATTCACGTATTTTCGCTGTTCAATGTAGCCTTCGGTTCCGAGTATGAAGAGCCGCCCGTCGCCCCATGTTTGCAGGCCGTCGGGGGTAAACCAGTCAACGCGGAAATAGCCTGAGGCATTATTGTCAAGCACAATTTCGCAGTCGCCGAAATCTTCCAGTTCGGGGTATTCGGGATGAGCGTAGTTCGCCACCTGGCTGCGCACGACTTTTCCGTCTTTTGCGCCGGTATAAAAAAGTATTTGTTCAACATTGTGGCAGCCGATGTCGCAGAGTATGCCGCCGTAATGCTTTTTGATAAAAAACCAATCGGGCCGGCCGGGCGCGCCCAGGCGGTGCGGCCCAAAGCCGATTACCTGTATCGGCCGTCCTATAGCCCCCTGCTCAATAAGCTGGCCGGCAAATACGGCGGATTCTACATGAATACGCTCACTGTAATATACGGCGTATTTTTTCCCTGTTTTTCGAACCGCCTCCCGCGCCTGGGCGAGTTGTTCCAGCGTGGTCAACGGCGCTTTATCGGTAAAATAATTCTTGCCCGCTTCCATGACTCTCAGGCCAAGGGCGCATCGTTCATCGGTTTTGGTTGCGCCGGCAACGAGAATGATTTCCCTGTCGTTCAATATCTCGTCTTCGCTGCCCGCAGGTTTGACATTCGGAAAATTTTTTGCAAAGTTTTCCATGTATTTCGGGTTTGGATCATAGTAGGTTTTCAAAACAGCGCCGGCTTCAATTAAGCCGTTGCACATTCCGGCAATATGACCGTGATACAGGCCGATGACGGCAAACACAAATTCCCCGGGCTTTACCACAGGAGCCGCCTTGCCTTTCGGCGCGTAAGTCATTCCGTCTGATACTAAAGCCATAATAAACTCCTTAAAAATACAGGAATGAACCCGTCCCAAAACTAATTGACTGTACGCTAACATTCCCGGCATAGCCGGGGCACGGTTTTGGGACAGGCTTGAGCCTAAGGCTCTTGCAGTTTTTCAGGCTTTCAGCCTTGCAAAACTGCGAATTTCGAGGTTGCTTTCCCAAAACCAACCGGGTTTCGGAAAATCTCATTATACCTGCTAAATCACTTTTTGTAACTGCTGCCAACGGTGATCTTTATATACGCCGCTCTTTCCGTTATACTTTCTTACTATGCAAAAGCAGCTTAATTCTAAAACTATAAAGGCTTTGGCCCTGGACCTTGACGGTACGGCTCTTCTGCCGGATAACACTCTGGGGGAGCGTACCGCCAAATGCCTGAGAAACCTGATAAGCAGGGGCATTCAGGTGATTTTCTGCACAGGCAGGGCCATTGAGGGGGCGGAACGCTTCCGTATCGCTATCGGCGCCGAGGGGCCGATGGTGTTTTTTAACGGCGCGGAGGTGGCGGATATGCCGTCAGGGGAGATTATCAGCGCCGATTTGCTGGACCTTGACGTGGTTAATTTCGGTATTGATCTGGCCCGGAGCATGGGTGTTCATTATCAGATTTACCTTCCTGCCGGGACGGCCGTCGACGGCGTAAAGAGCAAATGGGAGGCCCTGGTGGTCGATAAACCGACGCCCGAATCGGAGATGTACCGCAATCACACGGGCATTGTGCCGCTGGTAAAAGACCTGAAAGAGTTATGCGCCACGCCGGGCTTGCGGGGCTGCGTCAAGGTCATGTTTATTACCGACCCCGCCCGGCATGACGAAATACGCCAAAAAACGCTGGACCGTTTCGGCAGCAAGGTTTATGTTGCCCGGACTTTTCCCACTTTTCTGGAAATTATGAATGCCGGGGTTTCCAAAGGAGAGGGCCTGAAAACCGCCATGAAGCGCCGCGGCCTTGAGGCTGGGGAAGTAATCGCCCTGGGAGACGAGGAAAACGATCTGCTCATGTTTAACGTGGCGGGTTTTTCCGCGGCTCCGGCCAATGCCAGGGAAAAAGTACGGGCCGCCGCCGATCTTGTCTTTGCCTCCAACGCCGGAGAGGGTCTCGCCGTGTTTCTTGAGGATTTGTTTAAGATTTAGAGGCTGTTCCAACCAATTGACCGTGCGCTAACGTTCTTGGCATAGCCGGGGCACGGTTTTGGAACAGCCTCTTTAGACAAAAAAACGGGACTACCCTTGCTAGGGCAGCCCCGGGGCATGTACCATGCCAAATAGTCAAGTCTCCGCGTGCGGAGGAGGATGCCGCACGGAGGCGACTTTAACCTTATATCGCTTCCAAAATCACGCTGTCTTTGAGTTCTTTCGCGTAGTTGCGGATCTTCTTTATGGCCCTTATTTCAATCTGACGGACCGTTTCGGGGGAAATGTCCATCTCGTCGCCGATCTGGGCAAGGGTTTGCCGTTCGTCGCCGTCAAGCTGGTAGCGGTAAGTGAGGACCCGCCTTTCACGATCCTTGAGTTTGTTCAGTACCCGCCGGGTGCTGGCCTTGGAGGATTCCCGGAACAGATTCCGCTCGGGGTTGTAGGTATAGTCTTCATAGTGTTCCACAGTCCCTCCGGTTTCATTTTCCATGGAATCCATTCCCCAAGACAGATGGACGGAACTCATGTTGATAATAAAATCAACGTCTTTAACGTCAATTCCCAACTCGCGGGCTATATCCTCATTCCTGGGCTCGTGCATAAGGGTCTGACTCAGGGAATGATAGGCGCGCCGTATTTTGCGGAGCATTTCTTCTTTCTGATGGGGCAGACGCACGAGCCGGCGCTTGTTAATAATATAACGACCGATACTCTGGTGTATCCACCAATTGGCATAGGTGCAAAACCGCACGTTTTTTTCATATTTGTATTTTTCCGCGGCGCGCATAAGCCCCAAATTCCCTTCCTGTATCAGATCCATAAAGGAAACATCCCGCCCGGTATAGAACCGCGCGATTTTTACCACCAGCCGCAGATTGGAATTTATAAGCTTGTACTGGGCTTCAATATCGCCCTGCTGGCTGCGCCTGGCCAATGCCAGTTCCTCTTCAAAACTTAAAAGCGGAAAAGCGCTGATTTGCCTAAAATAAATCTCCAGCGTGTCATCAGTATAATTGTTTTCAGATTTTTTTGTCATTTTTTTCCTCCATCAGGGCCTTAACCCCGCTACTTATATATAGCAAGTTCCGTGCCAAGTTATTTTTTTTGAAAAATATTTGTAAAACACTGGAAATTTCCCCTAAACCACGATATATTCAGGATATTATAGCACTTCAAATCTAAACATTACATGATACCAGCTTTCGGTGTATTCTTTTTTGTACGCTTCGTCTTTTTGGGTGTATGGAAAATATCACGCCTTTGTGCTATGATTATCTCATGGATTATGGAATCACCGCCCGGGAAAAGGGCCGGGACGTACATTATTTTGTCAGTTGGTCGCCCCTTGCCGTTGCGGACCGATGGGAAATCAACGCGAAGGTTCCGGCGATAGCGGGAATCTACGAAATTTACTGGATGGATGATCACCAGCACCTGCGGATGCTCTCCGTGGGGCAGACCCATTACGGCGGTCTGCGGAGCGAACTCCGCCGCCTCACCGATCCTGAGTTGGTAGATGACGAAAAGTCAAAAAAAATACTCGAAGACGAGGAGATATGGTACCGCTACGCGCCTTCCAATTCGGCGGCGGCAATGGCGGACGTGGTCTGGTTCTTCATGCAGACCTATTTCCCCGAAAACCCCGGTGTGGAACATTCAGGCCGCTATCATAAAATCTACATGAATGAATCCGCTCCGGACAAGCTAATCTGGGTGCCTTAGGAGCCTGACGCTTGATTGAGTACGTGGTTCCGACCAATATCGATGACCGGGCGCTGACCAGGGCGGCGCGGATTCTGGAGGAGGGGGGGCTTGTCGCCCTGCCCACAGATACCTCCTGGAGCCTGGTTTGTTCCCTGCAATCCCCGGCGGGCATTAAAAAACTCAGACGGCTTTCCGGGGAACGGGACGAGCGGCACTTTACCCTGCTCTGTTCGAATATTTCCCAATTCGGGGAGTTGTGCAGCCTGGACAACAGCCGTTTCCGCCTGATTAAGCGGCTTTCGCCGGGACCCTATGTGTTTATCCTGAAAACCCTGCTGGGAACCGAAAAAGCCCTGGACATACGCCGCCGGGAAACGGGAGTACGCATCCCCGACCATCCGGTACCCCTGGCCTTGATAGAAACGCTGGCCCATCCCCTGTATTCGATAACGGCCAAAAAAAGCATGAAAACCGGGGCCGAATGGGAAGGCGGTGAAGTGGAGGCGGGAGACACCGAACTGCCCCCCATCCCCGAAGAGGATCTTTTTGAGGGCGGCTGGGAGCTTGAGGATATCGACGGGGTGAATTTGATCCTGGACAGCGGGGAAGAGCGGGAGCGTATCTTTTCCACGATTCTGAACCTCTCCGGGGAGGAGGTGGAGATTCTTCGGAGAGGGGCGGGGCCGTGGCCTGTTTGAACTTTACCTGCGCATATTTTTCACTTTTTATTTGACAAGTATATACAACCATGATAAATTTAGCTGATTATTAAGGCTGTTCCAAAACCGTGCGCTTTAGCGTACAGTCAATTAGTTTTGGAACAGGCTCTGTTAAGGAGCTTTTTATGGCGATTGATTTCACCAAAATTGACAAATGGGCGTTGGGAAAGCACTTTGATCACAGTGTTTTGCCCAAAAACACCAATGAGGAAGATATCCGTAAGGGATGCAGAGAGGCGGTCAAGTACAATTGCGCGGCCTTTTATTCGGCCTCGCCCTACTGGACGCCGGTTGTGGTTGAGGAACTGAAAGGCACCGATGTGCTTCCGGCAACGGGTATTGATTTTCCTTTCGGGGCCTCACCGGGTAAATTAAAAGCCCTGGAGACCGAATACGCGGTAAAAGCGGGCTGTAAAGCGGTGGATATTGTGATCAATGTGGGCGCGTTGCGGGACAGGCGCTACGATGTCTGCAAACAGGAGTTGGTGGATTACAAGGCCGCCGCCGCCGGCGCCCTGACCAAGGTGATCCTTGAGACCGCGTTCCTCACCGACGAGGAAATAGCCGCGGAGTGTAAGATCATTGCCGAAGTGGGCTGTGACTACGCCAAAACCGCCACAGGCCAGTTTGAAGGCCCCAGCATGAACCAATTCCTCGTTATGAAAAAGGCGCTGGCGGGTACGCCGGTTAAACTGAAAGTGGCGGGGGTCAAATTCCCCCGTCCCCAGAACGCGTATGCCTTCTTACTTGCCGGCGCGGAGATAATCGGAACGCGCGCCGCGGTGGAAATAATTGAGGCGCTGGATCAAATGCGGGAGATCGGGCTGCTGCCGCCGTACAATGAAGGATAATCGCAGGTTAATCGCGGTTTTGGGGACGGCGCGAAAGCGTGCTGTTTTGTTGATTATAGAGCCTGTCCCAAAACTGAAGTTGGGGGAAAGCCTCTATACCAAGGACTAAGGAGGAAAATATGGGCAAATACGTGGTCGGGATTGATGTGGGAACCACCGGGTCCAAGGCGATGGTCTTTGATCTGAAGGGAAATGTGATCGGGAAGGGCTATCGGGAGTACAGGCTCAACGAACCTAAACCGAATTGGGTCGAAGTCGGCGCGCAATTTCTCCTGGACATCACTTTTGAGGCGGTAAAAGACGCTGTGGCCGACTCAAAAGTGCCGAACAGCGAGATCGACGCTGTCGGTTTTTCGGTGAACCGTTCCAGTTTTTGTCTGGTTGACGAAAATCTTAACGCCATTGACGATAAGTTTTATATTTGGCTGGATTCCCGCGCCGAAAGCGTTATGGACGAAATGAACGGGAAAATTGCCCCCGCCGAGCGCAACCGGATTACCGGTATGCCCGGCTTCAATATTTTTGCCGCGGCAAAGTACTATTGGGTCAAGCAAAAAGAGCGCGAAACCTACGAAAAGACCAAATATTTCTCCACGGTGGCAAGTTACGTCATGTACGGCTTCGGCGCGGACCAATTCGCGGTGGAGATCAGTGACGGCACGGTAAGCGGCCTTATGGATGTGCGTACCCTGGACTGGAACAGGGAACTGGCCGCCGCCCTGGGGTTTGACATGGCGAAATTCCCCCCGCTGTGCAAACCGGGCGAGGTGGTGGGAACCATTAAGGCCGCTGTGGCGGCAAAAACCGGCCTGGCGGCGGGCACGAAAATAGTGGCCGGTTCCGGCGATCAGCAGCTTGCGGCCATGGGCGCGGGGGTTATCCGTGACGGGGCGGTCTCCCTCACCATCGGCACATTCGGCCTCTTGGCGATAGGCCTGGCAAAGCCTGATTTTGCCGCCCTTGAGGGCCTGATGATCCCCTGCTCGCCGGTATTGGGCGTGTTTGAGGTGGAAGGCCCGCAGGTATCCGGGGCTACCTGCTACCGCTGGCTCAGAGATACCCTCTGCGCGGAAGACGCGGCGGAGGCGGCGCAAAAGGGCGTTGATCCCTATGTGCTGATGAGCGAAAAATACGTCTCCAAAAGCCCGCCCGGTTCCAACGGCGTTATCTTCTACTCCGCCCTTTTCGGCAGCGGTTATCCCACCTGGGACACCAACGCCACCGGCATGTTCCTGGGTCTCCGCAGTACCCATACCAAGGCGGATATGGTTCGCAGCGTTATGGAAGGAATCACGCTGGAATCCCGCCGTATTCTGGAAGGCGTGCTGGCCGCCGGCGTGCGGATGGACAATGTGATTACCGTTACCGGGGGCGCGTCCAAAAGCCCCGAATGGTGCCAGATCATCGCCGACATCATGAACCGGAAAATCCGCACGCTGGATGTGGCGGACGCCGCCGTTCTGGGCGCCGCCGGCCTGGCCGCAATCGGCGCGGGATTGCTGAAAAACGTGGACGATGTAGTCGGCAGCATGGTGCGCTTCGGCAAAATGTACGATCCTATACCGGCCAACACAGCGGTCTACGACAGGGTGTTCGCGGTTTATAAAGACGCCTACGAGGGGCTTAAGCAAGCCGGCGTGTTTACGAAGCTGGCCGATCTGCGCCCCAGGGAGTAGGGGGACAGACCGCGCCGTCTTTGACGCCGCAGCCCAGGCCGCGGAAAAGCGCTTCCGTCCGCCTGCCGTATTCCACAAAATTTTCAAAACGCTGCTGCGGGCTTGATTTTACCGACGCGTCGTGAAAAACCGATGCCATGTGGGGTTCTATGGAAAAACTTCCCCCATAGCCGCCGCTTATTATGCCGGCGAGGATTTTTTTTACCTCGCAGGCGCCTTCGCCGGGGAAAAAATAAGTTTCCCCGCCGGTCTCCGGATTGCGGCGGCCGTCCTTGATATGCACATGGACCACGCGGGCTTTCAAATGTTCCCACACTTCAAGGCTGTCCTGATTGGGCCAGGGCCAGTTCTTGCGGAAATCCGGGGTAAGGCAGGGGTTTCCCGTATCGTAGACCAGCGCGAGGCCGGGAACCGCGTCGAGCATTTTCAGGGTATGTTCCCAGCTCATGCCCCCGTAGTTAAAACAATTTTCATGCACCGGCGTAAGGCCCGCGTCCAGGAAAGGGCCGCATATCTCCCTGAGGCGGTTAAAGCGCAGGGTTTCTTTTTGATCCGGCAGGGGCCGTCCCCGCTCATCGCGGATAATCGCGTAACTCATAATTCTGATGAGGGGGACTTTCAGTTTTTTCATCCGTTTAATTGCCCGCCCGACAGTTTCCCTGGTCGCGGCAAAATCATCATCAACGCTTGCCCCCCAGTTTGCGATAGTTGAACCGAAACAGTTGATTCCGACTCCCGCAGTTTCAAGGGCGGCATATACCCTGTCAAAAGATTCCTCGTCAAGATCATGGATGTTTACGCCGTTTATGCTTCGCGCTTCAATATACCGCCAGCCCAGGGCCTTAATTGCCCTGATCTGTCCGGCTAAATCATCCGCCGCCTCGTCGGCAAAACCCGCTAAAAAAAGTTGCTTTCCCATACAGCCCTTCTTCTCCCTCAGCCCTCAAGAGCGCGCATGAACCTTATCGCCCCGGTGACGGTTCCGGCGGGATCGGCGGGCCGGGAAAAAATCTCCATGCTTATCCAGCCTGAAAAGCCCGTCTCCCTTAAGGCTTTGAAAGCGGGGACGTAATCGGAACTGCCCGAACCGGGAGGGCCGCCGTCCATTTCGTTGATGTGGACATGCCGAAGCGTTTCCCGGTTCCGCCGGATAAGGGCGTCCCAGCTTTCGGTTTCATCGCCCGTGTTGTGAAAATCGAACATACCGGAAACGCCGGAGGAATTGACGGCCCGGACCATTTCCCCCGCCTCGTCAAGGGTGTTAACCACATCGCACTGGCTGTGATCGAGGGCTTCCAGCAGAATACGGGAGTTATGCGAAACGGCGCAATCGCCCAGCGCGGCAAGGTTTTCTTTCAGTATGGTTTTGGCTTCCTCAACACTCTGGCCGGGGCAGGCGCTCCGCTGTTTCGGGGAACCGAGGATCAAATTTCCCCCGCCCAGTTCCCCGGCGGCGGCGAGCAGGAGCCGCAGATGATCCAGCGCTGCCTGCCGCGGCTTTTTGTCCGGGCTGACCAGCGACAAAGGCCGGGGCGAAACGAGCAGCCAATGAAAACCGGCAAATTGCAGGCCGTTTTCTCCCAGAACTTTTTTCATTTCGCCGATACCGGCCCTGATTTCCCCGGAGGAAAACGAACCGAAAAAAGTATAGGGGGCAAATTCAATCCCCTCATAACCGGCGCTTTTTGTGATCTTTCCCGCCTCAAAAGGGTCCAGCGGGCCGAAGAGTTCGTTGCAAAGGGCGTAACGGATCATTTTTTTTCTCCATACCTTTGTTTTACCGGTTTGCCGGTTTTGTTACAATGGACTTGTTCCGCAAGCCGGCCGGTGTTCTGTTCGAGACATTCAGTTTCCAAACAAGTTCTGCTGAAATATCATTTTGATTCTTTATCCGTCCACGCGGCAAGGGCGGCGCCGCAGTGAACGCGCCCGCGCAGATTGCGCCCCGACGCGGCGGCCCGCTTTACCTCGGCGCTCGGCAGTCCGATGATCACAATTCCTTTGTCAATCGTATTCTGATAGATGATTTCCATATCGTTACATTCAGGCTGCGACAAATTAATAGTGGATATTCCCCTGATCTCCGAAACATGCCCGATATAATGATCGCCTTTTCCGCAAAAATGAATCCCCCCTCCAAAGACGCTGATGATCCGCTGATCGCACGGTTTAACAAATTCCCTGTACATATCGCCTGAAATGTTCATCACCGCGTCGTTCCGTATTATCACCCCGCCCCGGTGCAGCAGCCCCCATTCAACGCTGTAGTCCGCGTCAAAGGGCGGAAAGAGCGCGTGGAATTTTTTGAGAAACGCGATTATTACGTCCGTGAAAAAATCCAGGGCGGCGCATACCGTTTCCCGCTCGTCAAAAATGTCCAGGTAAAGTTCCGATCCCCAAAGCAGTTCCACCAGGGGCAGCGGCCCCTGGAGATCGGGATTGTACATATACACGTAACGCCTGACCGATTTATACGGCAGGGAAACTTCAGCCCAGCGTTCGGCAAAATCAAAAACCCGCCCCGCAAGGGCTTTTGAAAAATCCATTTCCCCTTTGTCAAGGATGCGCCTGATGCCGGCCATTGCGCCGGGAAGCGTCCGCACGCCGGGCAGGGTATTCGACTCGCGGGGCATGATAAAAATTTCCGCGCCGTACATCGAAGGAATGATACCCGTTCCGTAATTGGGCCGCAGGGAAAGCAGTTCCCCGCCGCCTTCGGAAAGAATATCGGAAACGCCCTTGATCTGCTGGTAGATCATCATGTCAATATCATTAATACAATCGTTAATATTGACATCGGGCCAGATAACAGCCGGCGCGGACTTTGGCCTGGAAGGCGCGAAATACCCCTCATGCAGTTTGCAGCGGGCAAAGGAAAGCCACTGCATGGCAAGGCTTTCCTCGTCCGCCGCGCATATGCGCCGCTCCAGGTCTTCAAAGTAAACAGAGAGGTCCATGGGACCGGTGAATCCGTTACAAAGCATAATGCATCAGTTTTTCCTGCCCCATTTTTGTGTTATACGTTTCGATAATTTTGCCACAATGGGGAACTGGGGAAGCAGCAGGGCCAGAATAAAAACAATAAAGAAGAGGCTGATGGGCCGGGTAAAGAAACTGGTGATGCTTCCCTTGTTTAAGATAAGGGCGCGGCGCAGGTTTTCGTCCGCCATGTTGCCCAGGATGATGCCGAGCAGGAAAGGCGCGGCGGGGTATTTCAACTGCCGCATAATGATCCCCAGTATTCCAAACACAAACATCAGCTTGACATCAAACATGCGGTTGCTCACCACAAACGCGCCGATGACGCAGCAGACAAAAATAATCGGCATGAGGATTTCGTTTTTAATCTGGAGTATTTTTACGGTAAAACGGCTGATGTTGGAAGCCAGCAGCCACATCATAAAGGCGGAAAACACCATAAAAACTACCACATAATAGAGAAACTCCGGGGTTTCCTGCATCAACAGGGGACCTGGACGATAGCCGTGCATCCAGAAGGCCGCCAGCAGCACCGCCGCCGGGGCGCTGCCGGGAATTGCCAGAGACAGCACGGGAATGATGGCGCCGCCGACAGCCGCGTTATTGCCGGTTTCGGCAGAGACTACCCCGTTGATCTCGCCTTTGCCCCAGCCGGTCTTTTTGGAAAACCGCTTTTCCGCCCAGTAACTGAGCCAGCCGCCGGTATCCTCCCCTACGCCGGGAATGGCCCCCATGGTAACGCCGAGGAGGCCGGAACGGATCACATTGATAATATTCCGCCTCATAATTCTCAAACCTTCTTTGGCGCTGAATTTTGAAACGGGGATAATGGTTCGCGTTTCGGGATTAAAGGCATCCACGATTTCGGGAAAACCAAAGAGGCCAATCATTACCGGAAGCAGGGAAATGCCCGCGGTCAGGTTTAATATCCCAAAGGAATAACGGGCCATTGAATTAACCGTATCAAGCCCGACCTGGGAAATTAAAAGCCCCACAAAACCGGAAATCCAGCCCTTGACCGGCCGGCCGCCGGATGTAAGGTTGCCGCATATAACCACGCCGAAAACCGTTAAAAGAAACATTTCCTGGGAATTGAATTTCAGGGCGGCCCTGGTAAGCAGGGGAGTAAAAAGTACCACGCAGATTATGCCCAGCATGGTTCCGAAAAAGGAAGCGGCGTTGGACACAAAGATGGCGAGGCCCGCCTTGCCCTGCCTTGCCAGGGGAAAGCCTTCGACAGCGGTAGCGGCGGAAGCCGGAGTGCCCGGTATATTGAGGAGCACCGCCGACTGGCATCCTCCGGAAATTGCCCCGATATAAACGCCAATCAGGATGAGAACCGCCTGGGGGCCGTTAAACGAATAGGTCAGCCCGGTAAGCAGGGCGACCGCCATGGTTGCGGTAAGGCCAGGCAGCATGCCGAATATGAGTCCCAGCAGAACCGAGAGAAACAGCGAAATGATGCCAATGGGGGATAGGACAACCTTGAGCGCTGTCAAAATATAGGTAAAAGCGGTCATGATTCCTCCTTAAGGAAGGGGCACGCGGAACGCAACCTGGAAAAGGAGTACAATGCCGCCTATGCTGCATCCCGCAATGATTATGCACTTTATAAGAGTCGACGCCTTGAGGTATACAAATACGGCGCATAACAGAATCAGTGAAGCAATCCAGAAGGGAAGAAACCTCAGCAGGAGAAATATATAGACCCAGAACATGCAGAGGGCAGCCGCCGTATTAAGAAAGCGCCTTGACTTGATCCCGCGGGGAATCGCGTCAATTACCTGCCCGAATCGCTCCTTTATTGAGCTGCCTTTGAGGGACTGAAGCATGAGGGAGAGGGCCAGCAAAAAAATACCGCTTGCAATAATAACCGGCATCAGTCCGGGAGAAGCGTAAAAAACTTTTTTGGAGCGGACATAATACCCGCAGGCCAGGATGATGCTGAAGATACTCACGCAGAACAGCACAATGGCGGCTGCTAAATCCAGATGTTCCTTTCCGTCGGAACGGGCGGCTCCGGTTACGGGATTAATTTCGGCAAAGCGGTCTTCATCAGCCGCTTCCGGTTCCTCAATATCTTTTATCTCTGCCATAATTCTCCCCTGGCGCATCAGGTTTTTTAACAGGAACAAAAGAGAACCTTGCGGCTCTCCCCTGTTACGCGTATATTACATTGCCGGCACAAAACGGATCAGGGCCTGGAAATTCCGAATTCTTCCGGAGACTTCGGGGCCACGCCGCTATCGTACAGTATCCAGCCCTTCAGCTTGGCGTCCGATATGGTCAGGGCATTGCTCTGCTCAAGGGTCATGGCCTGCAGGACCACACCTTTTTCGGTGGCGAATTTCTTGGCCGCGTCGGTCTGGCAGGCTTTAAGATAGGCGGATTCAAGTATCTTCTGGGTCTCCTGGGGAACATCCGAGGGGAAGAGAAGGCCAAACGCGTCGCCGCAGGGCAGAACCTTTGCCGCCGCCGGGTAGGCGTTCTTGATGCTGGGAATGGTATAACTTACCCCGTCCAGCTTGAGATCGTCGACGGTAAGGGCGGCCAGGGCGATGAGATCCCCGGAACGGAGCAGGTCAATCATCTCGTTGGAAAGCTGGGGGGTAAAATCCACTTCCCCCGCAAGGGTTGCGGTTACCGCCGGGGCCCCGCCGGAATAGGAAATATGTTCATAATTCCTCAGTTCGGGGATGGCGCTCTTCAGCACTTCCATGTTGACAAAACCTGAGGAACCCACGCCGGCGGTGCCGCCGGTAACCTGGCCGGGATTGGCGGCGATGGCATCCACCAGTTCCTTGATAGTCTTGTACTTTGAATTCTTGCTGACCGCGATAATGCCCGGTACATAATAAGCCCCCAGGAAACTCCAGTCGGTCGGTTTCCAGTTTGCCAGGCCGAGAATGCCGTGGGTATAGGGCGTCGCGTTGGCAATAAGGGTATAACCGTCATGCGGTTTGATAAAACAATCGTTCATACCGACTGTTCCGGTAGCGCCGGGGGTATTAACCACCGTAATTTTTACGCCAAGGGTTTTTTCCATGTCGGCGACCAAAAGCCGCCCGATCAGGTCCGACGATCCTCCCGCGTTCCAGGGGACAATCAGGGTGATGTCCCGGCCTGGGAAGGGCCTTGCCTGCTGCCCGGCGGCGAATACCGCGCCTGATACGGCCAGCATAATCAACGCCGTACAGAGTACACCTCTTGCAATCTTCATATAGAGCCTCCTGTAAAATGATAACGTCTATTCCGGCGTTTTCCGCCGCAAATAAATCGGTTATATTTTAACAGCGCTAAAACATGATTTTTTACATTTTGCGCGTTAAATTTTGCAATTATTGTGAATTCGTAACTATTCATTGTGCATCATCATTTGGAATTGTTTAGGGCTGTACCCGGTACGCTGCTTGAACGAGCGGCTGAAATGCGACAGGTTGTTGAATCCCGCAAGATCGCACACTTCCTCGACGGAAAAGTCCTTCATCAAAAGCTCTTTCGCTTTCTGTATACGGCAGTTGATAAGGAACTGGACCGGCGTCATTCCCGTAACATTTTTGAACAGAGTGCATAGATAAAATTTGTTGAAATTAAACTTCTTTGCCAGCATATCAAGGGAAATATCCTCAAGATAATTTCTGTGCAGAAAATTGATAATCGTGTATACCTGCCATTTGTTTTCCCCTGGTGAAGCGGTATTGATGTTATGCGTTTCGCGGTACATGCGGTTTATTTTTATCAGCAATTCCCCCAGCAGAAATTTGGTCTTCAGATCGCCGCCGTAAACGCGCGCTTTTGCCTCGCCGTCCGCATCGATCATCCGCTCGAACAGCGAAACAAGCTCCGTGACCGTTTCCTGTGAGAGGGGAAGGATGTTGGGGTCGGCAAAGGGACGGAAATAAAAACATTCCAGCAAATCGGTATCCGCCGAAGAAAAAGCCGAAATAAATTCCGGCTGGAAATACAATACATAGCGGTTGTTGACGCCCCTCGGCTTCATGATGCTTATATGGTGCAAATCCATATTGTTGAAAATAAGAATCGTGTTTTTTTTCAGATGATAGCTCCCGTCCCCGACCCGGCAGCGGATATCGTCGGAAAGGTTCAGCAGCAGTTCGAACTGGTCATGAATATGGAAATTGCGTTTTTCGTTGGTTTTGGAGATTTTGTGCCTGACCGAGAAAGATTCCAGTGTCTCTTTATATTCATCGTACGACCGGTTCAAACCGCCCTCCGTCCGGCATCGCTGTTGTCAACGGGACAAGCCATTTTAGCACGCGCCGGTTTTTTTCTCAAGTTTCCGGCTGGTGAAATCCCCATGAGGCTTTTCCGCCGCACCGAATACCCGTACCGGCCCGGTTCTGAAAAATACTCAATAGTCGCATATTTTTTTGCGATATGCAAAATATCCGCTGAAAACAGATGGTAGATTTAATGGCGTAGATTCTTGTAGACTGCAAATTACCGGCGCTAATCCGGCGGCCGCATGACGGCTAAAGCCGCCGTGCGGTTTCCGGGTGGAGGATAATATGATTGTTATCGGTACTACGGTCGAGGTTTTCAAAAACCGGCGGCTCATGGGCGAGGCCGCGGGGCGGAAGGCCGAGGAGTGTATCCTGAAATGTCTGGAAACGAAAAAGGACGCGCGCGTTATTTTTGCCGCCGCCCCCTCCCAGAACGAGATGCTCTCATACCTTGCCGCCAGCGCCGCCATAGACTGGAAGCGGGTTACCGCTTTCCACATGGATGAATATACCGGATTTTCACGAGACGCGCCCCGGGGGTTCGGAAACTTTCTGCGGGAACAGCTTTTTGAAAAAGTACCGCTGAAAAAGGTCCATTATATCGACGGGTGCGCCGATCCCGAAGCGGAATGCGCCCGTTACGGGAAACTCGTCACGCAAAGGCCGGCGGATGTCCTGCTCTGCGGTATCGGCGAAAACGGCCACATCGCTTTCAACGATCCTTCAGCCGCCGATTTTGCGGATCCCCTCCCCGTAAAGGTCGTTACCCTGGAAAGGGCCTGCCGTAAGCAGCAGGTCAATGACGGGTGTTTCGCCTCCCTGGACCAGGTTCCCAAACGGGCTTTCACCCTTACGATCCCCGTGCTCTTAAGCGCCGCCTGTGTGGTTTGTACCGTACCCGGCGCGGCCAAGGCTCAGGCGGTGCGCCGTGCCATAAGGGGGCCGGTGAGCGAACAATGCCCCGCCTCGATTCTCAGGCTGCACCGGCGCTGCGCTTTTTTTCTTGACGCCGAGAGCGGGAGGGCAATTTTCTAATTTTCTATTGAGGCTTTCCAAAACTTCAGTTTTGGAAAGCCCTGTTATAGGGGGAATTATTATGAGTACTTTACAAAACATCGGTTTTGGCGTTTTGGGCCTGGGGATGATCTCCGAGTTCCATGTCAAGGCAATCGAAGAAATTGCCGGATGCCGCTTTGTCGCGGGCTTTGATACTGTTCCGGGGAGGGCCGCCGCCTTTTGCGAAACCCGCGGCGGCAGGCCCTATGACGATCTGCAATCCTTTCTGGCGGATAAGGATATTGATATCGTTACAATCGCCACGCCGTCGGGCCTCCATCTTGACGGGGCCGTGGCGGCAATCCGGGCGGGGAAGCACGTTATCGTCGAAAAGCCCCTGGAGATTACAACGGCCCGCTGTGACGCCATTATCGCCGAAGCCGAAAACGCCAAGGTCAGAGTGGGGACCGTGTTTCCCTCCCGCTACCACGCACCTTCAAAGATTATCAAGCGGGCCATAGACGAGGGGCGCTTCG
The DNA here is from genome assembly GCA_031279635.1 of Treponema sp. Taxonomy (GTDB): domain Bacteria; phylum Spirochaetota; class Spirochaetia; order Treponematales; family Breznakiellaceae; genus WQXQ01. The sequence goes on from JAITIC010000255.1 coordinate 25,182, forward strand.
GCAAAATCACGCTTGCCGACGCCCAGATCAAATGGTACCGGAGCCAGGAATATTATGATTCGGGAAAATGGCGGGGAACCTGGCAGTTTGACGGCGGCGGCGCTTTGATGAACCAGGGCATTCACGCGATTGATCTGCTTCAGTGGTTTATGGGCGATGTGCGGGAAGTTTTTGCCTATACCGGTACTCTGGCCCACGAGCGCATTGAGGTTGAGGATACCGCCGTCGCGGCAATACGATTCACCAGCGGCGCGTTGGGGGTGATCGAGGGGACTACCGCGGCTTATCCGGGTTTTCTGAAAAAAATCGAGATTTGCGGCTCCAAAGGCTGTGTTACGATGGAAGAGGAGAGCATTACCACCTGGCAATTTGCCGAAGAACGGCCGGAGGATGAAAGCATCCGGTGTGAATACGGCCGCGCCACCGCCACGGGGGGCGGCGCGTCGGACCCCAAAGCCATAGGCCATCACGGTCATCGTATGCTTTTTGAGTCCTTTGTCTCGGCCCTGCGGGAAAACCGGCCCGTAGACATAGACGGCGCCGGGGGAAGAAAAGCGGTGGAAATCATCGAGTGTATCTACCGGAGCGCCAAAACCCACAGCCCGGCAGCGCTTCCTTTGTAAAGGGCCTCTATAATGGGCCTGTCCCAAAACTGATTGACTGTGCGCTCACGTTCCCGGCATAGCCGGGGGCACGGTTTTGGGACAGGCCCGTGCAGTTTTCAGGCTTTCAGCCTTGTAAAACTGCGAATTTCAAGCTTGCTTTCCCAAGACTTCAGTTTTGGGAAAGTCTCTAAGAAAAAAGCAGCAATTTTACATTTACAGCTCATTTTACACACAAAATAGTATGAACCACGGATGAACACGGATTTTTACTTTAAAAACACAGTTTTCGTCTATAAGTCCGCTATAATTCGTACAAT
>JAITIC010000015.1 GCA_031279635.1 Treponema sp.
ATAGAAGGGCAGCAGGGCTTTCAGGGCTTCGAGGTTGTCGCCCTGGACGATGAGATTTCCGGTGTCAGGGGGGGGGGGGGGGGGGGGGCCGGTAAATTTTTCTTCCGCAACCAGTAAACGGGATTCGGGGTTGTCGGCGGCTTTGAGGTCCTGTTCGCGGGTTAGCCAGTTAAGGGTGGGCATTTAGGAGGCCGGCCTTACGGGCGTGTTGTTTACAGAAGTCTTTACACAATAGTCCATGGTGGATACCCCCAGAGTAAGATTACAAATGTTAGTATATGCAGAATTCTTTTATATGCATAGCATTTGAAGAAAAATAATATTTTCGTGTTAATTCCTGAATTATGCGTTTTATATTAAATTTTGCAAAATATAAACTTGTTGCCGAAATTAGGCTTATTCCCATTAGTAAAATATAATAAAATCCAACATCATATGTATCATATTCATCATAATGAGGCCACTGATAAAAAATTTTATTGTTTTCTTCTGGCTGTAATAATTCCTTGTGTGTTGTTATCATAAATATAAAAATGAAACATGGAAATGTGAAAGTAATCCATTTAACAAGCTCTAAATCATGAAAAAATAATTTCGCAAATAGATCGAACGGTATTATTCTTATTATTTTAATAATAACCATAATACAAACAAAAGAAAATTCAAGAGATATAAATATTGTTTTTAATATATGTTTAAACATCTTAATGTTCCATACATCTTTCATTTGATATTCCTTTCAATGTTTTGTTGGTTTTGTTTTCCCTTGGGGGTTTAATACCCCGCTCCTTGGGGCGGTTAAAACCTGGGGATGCGGGGGATTTGTTCCCCCGCATACGCAAATCTTCAAGGAGAAATCTTCAATACCGCACTAAAGAAGCTGTCCGAATAAGTTTTTCAAACTTTTCGGACAGCCCCAAAGCAACCTTGAAATTAGCAGTTTTGCAAGGCTGAAAGCCTGAAAAACTGCAAGAGCCTGTCCCAAAACCGTGTCCCCGGCTGTGCCGGGAACGTTAGCGCACAGTCAATTAGTTTTGGGACAGGCTCAATATTCTTTGTTTATCACAAAGTACAAATTGCCTGCCTCTTTTCAAAAAAACTTTTATCCCCTCGTGGGGGTAGCGGAGAAGACCGGAGGGGCAAACCCGAAGGGGTTGCCCCGAGGACTTCGGAGCGAGGGGGAGCAGCCCGCCACTGAAGGCGGCATGAAGCCGCACAATTCCCCCGTAACGTTCCAATGCGCTCCCCCTTCTGCTTTATTCCAGCTTTTATCCGCATAAACTTTGGGAACAACTCAGTATATCATAACATGACGGAAGATCAAAGGGGGGTATATCAGAAGCTAAACCTACATTTGTAGAGGTGTTGCCTGTCGTTACCTGCATTTCAAAATTAATTTTGACAAAAAAGCGGCGCAATCGGAAATAAGAATTGACCCGGTATAAGAAAATGCCGGGTACGCTGCCCGGCTGCGGGGGACGGCGGTGGTTAACCGGCCCCGGTTCAGTACCCGGCGAAAAGTTTTAAAGCGTTGATCAATCCTGATTTCCTCTATTCCGTCCTGTTTGGAAAGTAAATGTTTTCGCCCTGGCTCTCCCTCCGCGGCCACCGACACCGCTTGCGGCGTTTCCGCTCTTGCCGTATCATTCCCGCATGGCCGGAAATATGTTTGGTGAGTTGTTCAGGGTGGTCACTTTCGGGGAATCTCACGGCCCGGCGATGGGCTGTGTGATAGACGGCTGCCCGGCGGGGCTTTTACTTGCAAAAGCCGACATTGAGCGGGAACTGCGGCGGAGGCGGCCGGGGCAGGGCGGCGCTTCCACCGCCAGAAACGAAACGGACGAGCCGGAAATTCTTTCCGGCGTCTTTAAGGATAAAACCCTGGGAACCCCCATCGCCATTGTGGTCCGCAACGCGGATCATCATTCCGCCGATTACGAAAACCTGCGGGACCTGTACCGGCCGGGCCACGCCGACCGGACCTGGGAGGACAAGTACGGCATTCGGGATCACCGCGGAGGGGGCAGGAGTTCCGGCAGGGAAACCCTGTGCCGGGTGGCCGCCGGTGCGGTGGCAAAGGTTTTGCTCACCGGGTACGGCATAGCAATAAGGGCCTGGGTTTCTTCCATCGCCGGTCTGGACATGCCGGAACCGGAAGCGCCGGATTTCGATTTTGACGAGATCGAGCGCAACCCGTTCAGGGTTCCCGGCCGGGAAGGCGCGGAAAGGGCGCTGGCAAAAATAGCAGCGCTTAAAGCAGAGGGGGACAGCGCCGGCGGCATTGTATCCTGCGCGGTGACGGGAGTGCCGCCGGGCCTTGGGGAACCGGTCTTTGACAAATTGGACGCCCGGCTCGCCGCGGCCATCTTGTCCCTGGGCGCCTGTAAGGGCGTTGAATTCGGCGCGGGTTTTGCCGCGGCCCGGTCACGCGGCTCGGAAAACAACGATATTCCTGTTTTGGCGGAAGGCGGGGCGGGGCGCTTGTCGCTGTCTTTTAAAACAAATAACGCTGGCGGTATACTCGGCGGTATTTCCAGCGGGCAGCGGCTGGAATTCAAAGCGGCCTTCAAGCCCACGCCCTCAATCTCAAAACCCCAGCAAACCGCGGATCGCGGCGGCGCTGTCAGAGAGATGATTATTCAAGGCCGCCACGACGTCTGCGTTGTTCCGCGGGCTGTACCGGTGGTGGAAGCCATGACTGCCCTGGTCCTGGCTGATTTTGTGCTGCTACAGCGCGCGGCGCGGCTCGTTTAAACGCGCCGCGATTAAGTACTACCCGGCAAATCCCGCGAGCGGCGCCAGTTCTTCCCACTTTGAGGGTTCCGACACATCCCTGTCTATGCGGATGAATATCTGTGGTTCGTACTCGACCTGGGGATAGAGGGTATTGCGGGAGTTGAGGTATGGGAGGGGTATGCTGCCGGAGCGGATCATGGTGCGGGGGTCCCTCGTGAGGGCATCCCAGGCGCGGTCCGCCTCGGCGTAGAGGGCCTGGGCACGGGTACGGTAGCGGCGGTCGCCGGTTTCATCCGCCAGGGCTTCGCAGGCGACACCGGCATTGTTACGCGCCATCATGAGACGCTCGGCCAGTTCCAGATATTCGGGCCGGTCGTTGGGCAGCAGCACCGGCAGGCGGGCGCGCTGGGTCTCAAGAATATCCAGCAGGCGGTTGTAGTAGCCCTGGGCGGCAAAGTAATCGTTGCGCTTAAGGGCGGCGTTTCCCAGCGCGAAAAGGAGCCGGCGGTTAAGGGGCAGGGCGGACGAAGCGGTAAAGAGATATTCCAGGGCGTTCTTCCAGTCCTCAAGCTGGTAGTAGGCCGCGCCCATGCGGTATTGCATCTCAGGCGGCGCCCAGCCGTTTTGCCCGGCGCGGTGATAATAATTGAGGGCCGCCTCCATATCGGCGGTTTTGGTGAAGTATTCAAGATCGCCCAGGCCGGCGTAGAGTCTACCGTACTCTGGAGACCGTACCATGAGCCGCCGCGCAAGGGCGTCCTCGTACAGGTTGATCCCTTTGACCAACTGTTCCTCGGCGGGAACAAATTCCCTGCTGTTGATCAGCACATCCGCGTAACGACGGTGGGCGTCGATCCGGTAGGTAAGGCGGCGCACGGATTCTTCGGGCGCGGCTTCAAAGGCCTGAATCGCCACTTCCAGTGTTGCGCGTTCATCGCGGGTGTCGCCGAGGCTGTGGTAATAGCGGGCAAGGTGATAGTGGGCCTCCGGCAGATAGGGATCGGTCCTTACCGCTTCCAGCAGCAGATCCCGGATACCGTCAATCTGCTCGACATATTCGTTGGGAACCCCCCGGACTTCCTCAAGCCGTTTGTCCAGGAGATACCCTCCCAGCTCGGCAAGTGAATCCGCGGAGAGTTTCCGTTTCGCGCTGCTGGTAAACCACGCCTGGAGCGGGAGTACTTCCTTGAGATTATCCGTGCGGATAAAATACTTCATCATCCGTTCCACAACCGGCTCGGTCCAGCCGTACAGCTCCAGCAGACGCGCGTAGGCGAAACGGGCGTCCTCATATTTGGAAGGGTCTACCTCGCCCCAGGCAAGGTTATTGTCTCCAAGGGCGAGCAGTCCGTCAGGATCGTTAGGCGCATAGTCCAGCAATTCCCGCCGCAAGAGATCATTGGCCTTTTGATAATTGAAAAGGCAGCGGGTTTCCAAAGCGGCGTAATCCAGTACGCCCGTTTTATCTCTGGGATAATAGCGCAGAAGCTCGTCGTATTTTGCTTCAGCGTGATAATACTGCCGCTCATCCCGAAAGGCTTCGGCATAACGGTAGAACCAGTCCTTCTTCCGTTTTATGCCGAATGCCTCGCTGAAGCGCTCGTTTGCCCGCTCGTATTCCCCCGCGAAAATCCGTTCATAGCCGATTTTGTAAATTGATTCGGCTTTGAGGGGAATGTAGACGAATGTATAGATGAGATAGCCGAGAGAGGCCGTTACCACGGCGATTATGGCAAAGAGCCGCAGTATTGGAAGGAAGTTGTGTACAAAGATGTACGCGAAACTCGCCTGCTCCGTCTCCAGGGCCTCGCCGGTACTTTTCTCGAAACCCTTGGGTATTTCAATGGTTCTGCCCAGGATCTGCCCCGCAAGGGCGGCGGTTTCTTTGGCGGGAGCGCCGTTGACAAGGAGTTTTATCAGGGCGGACATCTGATCCGGGGCAACCGCCTGTTCGACGATCAGCTCTTCACAGGCAATGCGCAGATTCAGGGGATAGGCGGCAAGGGTTTTCCGGAAACGCTCTATATCTTCGTCAATGAGCCGTATTTCCTCAACATCCTCCGGGCCTTCTTCCTGTTTAGCTTTTGCCTTGCCCCGGCCTTTGGCTTTTAAGCCTGATGAGGGCTTTGCCTCCGAGTCTGAAAAAACGTCGTCAATGCCGGGCAGGGAGAAGTCCACGTCGCCGAAATCTGTGCCGCCCGGATCTCCTTCTTCGACTTCAAAATCCGCGTCCGCCTGTACATCCCCGCCGGGAATGAAATTGTCAAAAGAGTCCCCCGCCGGGACGTCCGTGGTCTCCGCCTCGCCGGTATTGAAAATGCCGCCGTCCGAATCAGCATTTTCTCCATCCATACCTAAGTCGCCGTTATCCAGATCAATGTCTGCGCCGCTCAGGTCCAGGTCATCGCCGCCCGGAACAGCGCTTTCACCGCCCAAATCAAGGTCTTCATCACTCAGGTTTAAGTCTTCCCCCCCCAGATCGAGGCTTTCGCTATCCAGATCGAGGCTTTCGCTATCCAGGTCGAGGCTTTCACCATCCAGATTTAAGTCTTCGCTGCTCAGCTCAGGGCTTTCATCACCCGGACTTAAGCCGGAGTCGCCCAGATCAAGGCTTTCCTCCCCCAGGTTTAAGTCATCGCCGCCTAAATCAGGGCTTTCGCCACCCAGGTCCAGGTCATCACCGTCCAAATCAATACTTTCACCATCCTGATCCGAAGAGGCCGTTTCAGGCTGGGAGGTATCCAAAGCGAAGTCGTCGTCGGGAAGGGAGAGATCGTCGGGCACTGGGCCGAGCAGGTCGCTGAAATCGAAATCGATGCCGGCGACGAATTCACCGCCGGGAGGCTCGGTCTCGGGAGCGGCGGGGGAAGGAGATGCGGCAGCGGACGGGGAGACATCAGGGTTGAGGGCCGCGGCAACGGCAGGGTCGAGGGCGGCATCGGGGTTGAGGGCCGCCGCGCTCCTGCCGCCGCCTAAATCCATGGGAGGGGCTTCGACATCGGGAAGTTTCAGATCGTTAAAGGGAATATTTCGCTCCGCCAGAATGTTTTTTTCATTGCCGGCATTGTCAAAAGAGGCTTTGAATTCCCGAAGCGCGCTTAATGAAGGCATATTAAGATACTAAAAGTATCGGCCGATACTTGTAAAGGATGTATGAAAACAATTATTGCCGCCGTGCTTCTGGTGTTTTTTGCCGGTTTTTCCCCGGCGGCGGATTTTGAATCCTACGAGTTTATTGACCGTCTCCTGAGCCTCTCCGTTCCCGGCGCGCCGGAGATTTTTGAGGATGCGGTGATCTTTACCGCCCCCTCAGCTTTCCGCAGGGTGGGAGTGGCATTCGCCTATGAGAACTTTTCCAAAATATACTGGTTCAGGCAGCTTATGCTCCCCCAGGAGGGGCTGGATGCCCCAATTCCGCCGGGTAAAAAAGTCCCCGATCCTTTTAAAGATTCGGGAATTCTTTTTTACGCGCACCAGGTACCCGCGGGAATCAGCGAACTTGAGTACCGCCTGATCATCAACGGTCTGTGGACCGTCGACACCGCCAACCCCCAAATCCGCAGGGACGGCGTTACCGGTCTTGCCTATTCGGTGGTTTCCCTGCCCCTCCGCAGCCCCGCCCCCGGCCCGCTGGAGGGGCCGCCGGGCAGCCTCAGTTTCTCCTTCAGGGGGCCGCCGGGGGAAACAGTCACCGTGGCGGGCAGTTTTAACGGCTGGGACCCCTTCATGTATGAACTGGCCGAAGGGCCTGCCGGCGTTTACACTTTTAATCTGTTCCTGCCACCGGGTACTTACCAGTACGCGTTTTTTCACCGTGGGGAACGCTTTCCCGATCCGTATAATTCACGGCGTATTTACGCGAAAGACGGCAGGGCCGTGTCGGAGATTGAACTCCGCTAACAGTTTGTGGGGCTTTGCCGCCTAAGGGACTGTTAAATAGAGTCTGTCTATAATGTAGACACATTATAGACAGACTACCTTAAAATAGGCATTTTGCGCACCGTTTTGGTACAAAACGGGAGCAAATGCAAGGTCTGTCCATAAAGTAAC
>JAITIC010000198.1 GCA_031279635.1 Treponema sp.
GCATTTTGCGCACCGTTTTGGTACAAAACGGGAGCAAATGCAAGGTCTGTCCGCAAAGTAACCGACTTTGTGGACAGACACTAATTCGTACAATTTCATGGGTTTTACCTAAAACTCCGTGAAATTGTCCGTGCCTTTCCGTGTGTGGTTAAATGTAAAACTCCCGAGAACAGGAACAGCCCCCTTGAAAAAAACGGAATATGAGTTTATGATATGAGTATGAGCAACGCGAACAGTCCTTCTGATATTGTAGGAAAAAAGGTCTTTTTTTTGTATCCCACGGTGGTGGTACAGAACAAGATTATTGCGGAACTGGTCCAGATGGAATATGAGGTATATGTTGCCAAGAATCACGCCGCCCTGCGCCGCGTGTTGAAGAAATACCCGGATTCTATTATTTTTATTGATGTCAATGAGCAGATGTCTGATAAGGAATGGGACGCCTGGATTCAGGGGATAACGTCGTCGCCTGAATTAAAGGACGTGATAATCGGCATTGTTACGGCGAATGACAAGGCGGAGATGCGGCAAAAACACGCCGAAGCCGCGGACTTGAAGGGCGGCTACACGGTACTCAAGTCGGACCTTGACAGCGCCGTCAAACGTATTATCGCTGTACTCAACGCCGCCGAAGCCAAAGGCCGCCGCAAGTACCTGCGGGCAACCACGGAAAATGAAACCATGACCACGGTGAACATGCCGGTAAACGGCGTCTTTATCACCGGGCAAATTATGGATATCAGCGTGGTGGGCTTTTCCTGTACTTTTGAAAATGATCCCGCCATTGTCAAAAACACCCTGCTCAGCAATATCCAGGTGAAGCTCCAGAGCATGCTGCTCAATGTGGAGGCGATTATCTTCGGTTCCCGCATGGACGGCAATTCCCGAATTTACGTGGTGCTTTTTACCCAGAGAATCGATCCGGTAGTGAGAACCAAAATCCGCAAGTACATTCAACAGAACCTGCAGTCCAAGATGGATGGTGAACTGAAATAGTTGAGCGTGTTCCAAAACTAATTGACTGTGCGCTCACGCGCACGGTTTTGGACAGGCTCTTGCAGTTTCTCAGGCTTTCAGCCTTGCGAAACTGCGGATTTTAAGGCTGCAGTTCCAAAGCTGAAGTTTTGGAACTGCCTCAGTTACTTCTCAGTCATATTATAAACGCCGTCCCAGGTGTCGGGGGGGGCTTCCTTCAAAAAGGCCTCGCAACGGTCGATGTATTTTTGGGAAGGACCGCGCTCTTCCATGGACAGGGTCTCCCGAAAACCTTCGATGGCGTGTGTCCAGTCGCGCTTTTCAAAACAGTCCAGGGCCTGGTGAAAAACCTCGACGAGTTTTTTCTGTTCAGGGCTGGCGTTTTCGGTTGTTTCCAGCAGGTTGCAGAGCCGCACCGGCTCGTGGATGCCTACCACCCGCACGCGGTCAAGTCTGCGGTACAGAATACGATCCCCGGTTGCCTTTACCGTGTCCTCGGAGGCGAGTATCCATGTGCCGTACTGCTTGTTCACGCCTTCAAGACGGGCTGCCAGGTTTACCGCGTTTCCCATGATCGTGTAGTTCATCTTGTTTTCGGTGCCCATGTTGCCGGCGACCATGTAGCCGGTGTTGATGCCGATACGGGTCAAAAGCGGCGCGGGCGACATGTTTTCGGCCAAAATCGCTTGGTTCATTTCACCCTCGATCCGCTTCATGGCTATCGCGGAAACGCAGGCCCGCAGCGGATGGTCGGGCAGGTCAAGGGGCGCGCCGAAGAAGGCGATAATCGCATCGCCCTCGTATTTATCAATAGTTCCCTTTTGATCAAGAACCACGTTGCTCATGGCCGTCAGGTAGCGGTTAAGCAGGCTGACTAAATCCTCAGGATCAACCTTCTCGGAAATCGTGGAAAAGCCCTGCACGTCGGTAAAAATCGCGCTCATCATACGCTTGACCCCGCCCAAATGCAGGCGCGAAGGATCGGAGATAATTTCCTTTACCACGTCGCTGGAAACATAGGTGGAAAAGGCTTCGCGTATAAACAGTTTTTCCCGCTCCGAACTGGAGTAGGAAATTATCTCCCTTATGATAACGGCGCTGATCATGGCGAACAGCGTCCCCAGGGGGGCGAATGAATAGCCGGTAAAGCGCAGCGTCAGTATCGCAGCCAGCGCGACAAGGGCTGTTGCCACGAAACCGGAAACCGCCCTCAGCAACGGGGGGAGTTTCAGGCTGACCGCAAAAAACAGCGGCACAAACAAAAGGGTAAAAATTATGCTCCACCAATGCCCAAGGGGGATGATAAAGGATTCCGAAAGTATCGTATCCAGTACCACCGCGTGCGTGCCGACGTTCACATACTCGCCCCAGAAGGGGTTGACCCCCATATCGGTGGTTCCCGTATCGACCCGGCCCAGGATGCAGAAATTGTCCCGCAGCATTTTATCGGTTTCCCCATTGAGTTTCTCATACCTCTCCAAATTTATGGCGAGGTACTCCCCCAGGTCCGCGATATATTTGGCCTCTTCCTCAATAAGCGCCGCGCTTTCAGGATATTCCGCGGACAGTTCTTCGGCCAGTGCGCGCACTTTTGCCGCCAGTTCAAGGACAATAAGTTCCCCCATAAGGGCGCGGCTTTGGGCGCGGTAGTCAACGTATGCCGCGAATGATTCATCGGAACAATTTTCCAGCGCCCGGGTTTTTGCAGGCGCTATCGCATCAAACAGTTCCCGCAGTTCGGCAAGTATTTGGGGAACCTTGGCAAGGGAAAGATCAAACTGGGCAAAAAAGGAAATATCCGTAGAGGCGAGTACCCGGCTGTACTGTTCCATTTCCGACTCAATATTGTCCAGCAGGGATAAATCAACAAAAGAAACATGCTTGTAACTGTCAAAGTAATTTTCACGCGGCCAGTCAAGCATCATCCTGCCGCCCGAATCCAGGGGGATGCGGATGTCTTTTTCCCCCTCCGGCAGCCGCGCGCCCTTTATGAGCATCTCCCCGCGTTTCAGTTCAATTTCAGGCCTGCCCAGGTAATCAAGGAGCGGGGCAAAGGCAAGCTGCAAATACCACTTATTGTGAATATTCTGGGCAAGGTATATCCGCCGCCTGATCCCGTCGACGTCGATTTCTACGTTGGTAAACCCCGCCCCTTTCGCCGCTTCGGCAAAAGAAGGCAGAGCGGGCAATATGTCGACAAAAGGCCCTTTGGGGATGCCGGCGTCCGCCTGCACCGGATAGGAAAAAAGTTTTTCCGCCATGGGACGGCGGCCCGCCTGTTCGCTGTCCGTGAGGGGAACGTAACGCAGATTCAGCGTGGCCCAGCTTTTCCCGAACAGGGCCGAGGCCTGGGCCAAATACAGGTCGTTATCGCGGGCCACGCCCTGGGCCTTTCTGAAAAGGTCGTCCCGCTCGTCCTGGATAATCTCCGAAATGAAACCGGCGTATTCGCCAATGTTGGCAGCCCTCAGCCTGCCGGTCTGCAGGGCGGAAAAAAGTTCCTGCGCGGAACTGTTGATTTCCGAAAAACTCTGGTCAAAATCCGCGGGCAGGCCCTGGCTCAGGTAAATGCCGTCTACGCCCTGCGGCCCCTTGTCAATAAACTCAATATCGAAAATGGCGGCTTTTGCCCCGTATTCCTTGAGCCGAAGCAGCCCCTCGGCCGTTACAGACCGGGGCCAGGGAAACACGCCGTTATATGCAATGGCGTTGTCGTCCACGTTAAGGAAAACCACATTATCAAGCCGTTCCCGCTGTATCCTGAAATGAAGGGCGAAATCGTAGAACCTTTCCTCAATGAGATCAATAACCCCCGTCAAATAAAGGAACGAGAAAAAAAACGCGGCTCCCAGGCCGATAAGGATATTCTTCCAGGGTTTCATAAACTTTTAAAAAAGCGCCGCCGTTATACCCATTTCAAAGCGCCATTGTTCGCGCTCTCTTGGGGCGACATTGCCCATCTGGGGCAGGAAGACTCCGCCGCCGAGGTTTATGCCTATATCGGAGGTAAGGCTGAAGAGAAGCGACATAAACACTTCGCCGCCTAGGACGTACATGTCTTCGTCCGTTACCTCAGGCCATGTCAGGTTTTCGTTTTCATTCCTGGAAGTCCTCAAAAAGTACGCGAGCGCCGTATTCACGGAAAACATCTCGTGCAGCCGCGCCGTATAGTCCGCCCGCAGGTGGGCCAGGGCGGACAATTTTGCCTGGAGCACGTTTCCCTGCGACACTGTGGTCAAAGGCATAAAAGCGCCCAGGGGCGAATCATCCACATCGCCTGTGGAAAACCGGCCTATGAGCGAAAGCCGGTCCTGAAAATTCGTCGGCGGCATCCACGAAACTCCCAGCTCTCCGACCAGAGCCAGTGTCGTGTCCTCGTCGGGGGTTTGCAGGAATTCTACCCCCGCCCCCGCGTCAAACACGAACAGATTCCTGAAAGGAACTGAAATTTTCCCCACAAAGTATTCGCTGTTGTACGTGTCATTTTCCCCATTCACGTCGAACTGGCCAATGGCCGCCACATGCAGTTGCATCGCCCCGGCCAGTGCCGGATGCTCCCAGCCCACCGCCGCCAGCATCCGCTGCGGGGCAAAATACGTGTCCATGCTGGTTTTGTCAAAAGCGATGAAGTAGCCGATACGGTCCGAGGGACTCACCGTGATATTGGCGCGCTTTTTGTATTGCAAACCCGTGTACCAGGCCCCCGCGCTCAAAATGCCCTCCCCGATATCCTGGGAAACCTGAAAGCCGTCAAAAAGTCCCACTGCAATAAGTCCCAGCGGATCAACATAGCTGATCCGCCCGAACCTCAGATCCGTACCCCGGTCCGAACGCAGCGCTACCTCGGTACGGAGCAGTTCCGGTATCAGGACAAAATCATCATTTTCGTATTTCGGAGTGATACCGATGGACATATACAAGTCCCCGTTCTCAATCAACATTCCCGAAAACCAGGGAGTAAAAGCCCCCGACCAGCTCAACTTGCTCATGTCACCGCTAAAAGCGTCGTCAAGGGAGACACTCTGGGTCGTCAAAAGGCCGAAATCCACCGCCGGCAGAGGAAAGGCAAGCGCCAGAACCAAAAGCGCAGCGAAAAATATTTCAGCGAATTTCTTCATCATTATTACTCCCCGGAAACACTCTCGCCGCTTTGCACGGCAAGAACGCGGCCTATCATAAAGAACAGCCAGTCCCCGGAAACGCTCATCTCCGGATCTGCGCGGTCCTGAATTATCCGCTGGTGACTCATCTCACGGTAGGCGAAATGGGCGTTTGGAAAGAACGTGTAGGAAAGTCCTCCCTTCAAATTAAAGGCCTGCATAATAAGCAGGGAAACCGGCCCCAGCCGCGCATTCTCGTCCGCCGTAACTCCTGACGGCAGCCACTGCCGCTCCTGGACAAAACGGAACGCCGCCTCCGCTTCCAGAGGGGCTTCTGTTTCCGCGGCGTCCAGCACGAAACGGGCCACTTCAGCATAGGTCAAAGTCGGCTTATCCAGCATTAACTCCAATTCATCCGCGGGCAGGGACCAGGCCGAAACCGGCGCCCGCAATGCCGGGACCAACAGAGCTGCCGTCATTAATGTAAAAACAAATCGTTTCATGCTCACCTCGCTCTTGAAAACAGTTAACAGAGACTTCCCAAACCGTACGCTAACGCGCATGATTTTGGGAAAGCCTCCAGAATATAATTAGTGTCTGTCCACAAAGTCGGTTACTTTGCGGACAGACATTGCATTTTCTCCCGTTTTGTACCAAAACGGTGCGCAAAATGCCTGTTTTAAGGTAGTCTGTCCATAATGTGTC
>JAITIC010000223.1 GCA_031279635.1 Treponema sp.
TCCAACAGGCTCGGTATAGCCGTTATTTCATTACTCTTTTCCCTGGTCTTTACCTGGGCGAAAACCAGACGGTTCTCCGTGGCCCAGGCGCTGACCAGATGAATGGCCTTGCTTCCCTGCTGAGCGTTGAAACTCCCCCGCACCGTTTTCCCGTCTATGGCAATGACTTCCCGCTTTATATCCCCCACCCATGCCATAAAACAGGATGCTATAGCCTCGCTTTTCAGCCGGGTAAAGACCCGCCGGTAGACATCATGTTTCGGAATGCCGTACTGGAAGGGGAGAAACTTTCTCAGCCACCCTTCTTTAGCTTTTCCGTAGGTTTCTATGTCTTCCCAGCCTTCGGCGAAGGCCATGACGGCCGGCAGGGTGATAACGATGACTTCAATCAAGGGATAGAGCTTGTTCCGTTCGATCCTCGGATCTTTAATGTCCTTGAAGAAATCGATTAAGGGCGGTATCGGTTGACTGTTCATATTCCCCTCCATCCCGCCTGTCGGCTGTTTTCTCTCTTGCCTTTACCGGATTTTATATGCGCTGGCCCTGGCTTGTCCCGTTAAATTCCTTGACTTTTCCACGCCGGCGCTTTACACTAATGAATATGAACCTGAAAACAGTGCTTACGGCGGAGACCATTTCTCTTCATCTGAAGGGTTCCTCCAAAGAAGAAATTATCAACGAGTTACTCGATATACTGGTCGCGGCAAAAAAAATCCAGGATCGGGAAGCGGCTTTTAACGCGGTTATGGACCGGGAACAGAAAATGTCTACCGGTATGAAGCATGGCATTGCCATTCCCCACGGCAAAAGCGCTGCCATTCATGATCTTGTCGCCTGCATCGGGATTTCGGAAAAGCCGGTGGATTTCGATTCGCTGGATCATGAACCGTGCAGAATCTTCATTATGACCCTTTCGCCGGTGGAAAAAACGGGGCCCCATCTGCAGTTCCTGGCGGAGATCAGCCTGCTCTTCAAAAGCGCGGAAAAACGCCGGGAGATTCTCAACGCGGGATCGACGGACGCGGTTTTGAAGATACTTTCGGAATGAACCGGGGGCGGATAGTCCCAAATAAAACGCTACGGAAGGAAAATGCGGATTCTCGACAACCAAATCCTTGATCGTGAAGGGAGAAGCCTCATATTGAGAGGGGTCAATTTGGGTGGAGAGTCCAAAATTCCCTTCGGGCCTGCGGGCTGGGGCCTGTCCCCCGAATCCCTTAAAAACCCGGCTGGGGTTTCTTTTGTGGGACGGCCCTTTCCCCTGGAGGAAGCGGAGGCTCATTTTGAGCGGCTCAGGCGGGCCGGCCTCACTTTTCTGCGCATGGTAATTACCTGGGAGGCTCTGGAACACGCGGGGCCGGGCCTCTACGACGAAGCTTATTTAGCCTACCTGCGCAAAATCCTCCTTGTCGCGGAACAAAAGGACGTTTCAGTATATATTGATCCCCATCAGGATGTGTGGAGCCGCTGGACCGGCGGCGACGGCGCTCCCGCCTGGACACTGGAAAGGCTGGGAATGGATTTGGACCGGCTTGACCGGACCGGCGCCGCCCTGACGCGGCAGCGTTACGCCGAATTGCACCGGACGCCGCAGTACCCGCAGGGGGAGCCTTTTCCCCGGATGATGTGGCCCAGCAACTACAACCGTTACGCGGCGGCTACGATGTTCAGCCTCTTTTTCGGCGGGCGAAGTTACGCGCCTGAGCTGAGCGTGGAAGGTGAAAATGTCCAGGACTGGCTGCAGGGCCGTTACATCGCCGCCTTCCGGCATTGCTACCGCCGCCTGAAGAACTGCGCCGCGATTGCCGGATGGGGCATTATGAACGAACCGCACTACGGCTTTATCGGTTGCCGTGATCTGGGGAGGGCGGAAAATCCCATGGTTCCCACCGGCCCGCGGCCCAGTCCCTGGGATGTCATCCGCGCCGCGTCGGGTTACGCGGTGGATGTGCCGGTGTACGACGCCAGGTCCATGGGCCGCCGCCTTAAGCGCCATGAAACCTTTAATGGCGGCGGCCTTTCCCTTTTCAGGGAAGGCTTTTGCTGTCCCTGGAAAACGGCCGGCGTCTGGACCGATGACGGCGAGCCAGATCTCCTGTGCGAAGATCACTTTGCCCTGCATGAAGGCAGGCGGGCGGATTTTATTGAAGATTTCCTCAAGCCCTTTATGCTTCGTTTTATCGAAAAGATGAAGGAAGCGGATGAGCACAGTTTCTTTTTTATTGAGGGCATGCCCCACAGCTCACACGCCGCGTCCCATCCTTCCTGGGGCAAAGCAGATCCCCCAAATGTGATCAATGCCTTCCATTGGTACGACGGCTTTGCCCTTTTTACCAAGACCTTCCGTTCATGGTTTACCATCGATCCTGATGAGGCAAAAATAATTCTGGGCAAAAAGAAGGTACAGGCCTATTTTGCCGGCTGTCTCGCGAGGGGGATCAAATGGACACGGGAACACATGGGCAACATGCCCTGTCTGCTGGGGGAGTTCGGCCTTGCCTTTGACATGAACAAGCGGAAGGCCTTTGCCAACGGCGACTATTCGGTTCACGAAGAGGCCCTGTCCATGTATTACGACGCGGTGGATGCCAATCTGCTCCATTCGACCCTCTGGAACTACAGCGCCGGTAACACCAACGAAACAGGCGACGGCTGGAACGACGAAGACCTCTCGATTTTTTCCGAAGGCAGGGAACGGGCCGTCCCCGGCTGGAAGCGCCCCTACCCCATGGCCGCCGCCGGGGAGCTGCTCTCCATCAACTGGGATCGCAGACGCGGGATTTTCCGCTGCCGCTTCCGCGCCGACAGCGCCGTCACCGCGCCCACGCTTGTCTACCTGCCCTCAGAGTCGTTCGGCCCTTCGCCATTGATAGAGTTGCGCATAACAGACGGCGGCGTGGCGGAGAGGCCGTATTATGAGTACAAACCGGAAGAGCAGCGGCTGTTAGTGTACAACAACGGTTTTGACGGGGAAACGGAGATTATTGTCTCGACGTGACTATTCAGCGCTTAGCCGTACAATGTTCCGGTCGAAGGGGCCTTCGGGCCGCAATTCCCGCACCATCGCGGAAAGTCCGTTGATTTGCTTCCTCATATCCGTGAATCCGGTCCTCACGAATATTCTCGGTTCTTTTCTCATTACCATAATGTTCTCCTTACGGAACATTATGTTCACCTTCCCGCTTAGGGCCAGATGGGGGTTATTTGACGGTTACGAGCATCCTCTTGATGTTACTCCCATATTCTTGATTTACAGAGAATACAACAATTCTAATTCAAAATTTAATCGCCTTTCCCAAGAAAAATAATCTTTAATCATATTATTTTTCTCAAATATAAAATTACTTGTATGTAAAAAATCTGCTATTTCTTTTATTAGACTATTTTCTGATATTTCTGTAAAAGCAACCACACGGTTGGTTTCTATATTTTCTAATAAATGCAGAGTAAATTTTAAGGATGATTGTTTTTTTCGAGGTAAACAAAATACTCTTGATAAAATAGTTAGT
>JAITIC010000267.1 GCA_031279635.1 Treponema sp.
TACCGCCGTCGTCTCCGCCGGTCCCGCCGGTATCCCCGGTATCGCCGCTGTTTCCGGTACCGGTAGTGGCGCCGGCGGGATTCTCACAGGCCGTTGTCACCAGCAACACGGCCGCGGTCGGCATGAAAAAGACAATAATGAACACATTTTTTCTTTTCACACGTTACTCCTTTTAATGAGGATATAAAAAAACCGGTGCGCCTCCGTGCGGAGGCGTCCGGTTTTTTTGCGAGGGTAAGGAAGGGGCGCCCTGCGGACAGAGTCATCCCCCGGGAAAAAAGATTCAGGTGAGTATCTAGAGAGAGAGATTATAACCGCAAACGCGCTAAAAAACAAGCAAAAAGTGTAAAAAATATCCGATTTTGCCCTGTGCATGAGAAACAGTGCAGCACGGTTTTGGCCGGCCGTTAAGCGGAAATTGAGGGAAAATTGAGCAAAGCGCAATGACTCTTTGTCCCGTCATTGCAACCCTTCTTTCAGACGGAACGACGGACAGTTTCCACCGGCTGCCAGAAACACTTCATGCGAAGGAAGATTGCGGCATTTAATCGAAAAAATCTCGCACGAGCGGGGAAAATCCGGATCCCAGGTAACCTTGAAATGGGCGCATTTCAGGCAGTTCGGCGGCCGGGAAGGAACCGCCGGCGTTTCAGACGTGTATTCGCTCATGACAGGGCATTGTAGCATACTATGGCGGTAATATCTCTTGTTTTTTACCGAAAATTCCGGTACCCTTAAACAATCTATAATGTTACAGTACTACGCGCTACAGGTAAAAACCCGGGGGGAAGACAAGTTTATCCGTCTCTTTAAGGCGCTGCATCCGGAAGTGCCTTTCCCTCTCTATTTTCCCCAGCGCCGCATTAATATCAGGCGCAGGGGGGTGGTCCGCCAGTCAATGGCGGCGATTTTTCCCGGCTATGTGTTTCTGGAAATCGACGACGGGGAAGGAGAGAATATTCTGGCCCATCAGTGGGCGTTCCGGTGCACCGAA
Source organism: Treponema sp. (assembly GCA_031279635.1). GTDB lineage: Bacteria > Spirochaetota > Spirochaetia > Treponematales > Breznakiellaceae > WQXQ01. Next base: position 995 of record JAITIC010000267.1, read on the forward strand.
GGCTTTTTCCAGTTTCTAAGGTCAAACCGGAATATCCAGCCCCTGAAGGACCGGGATTTGAACCTGGTGCTGCACTTCATCAAAAAGGTGGGGCCGGTGGCGGGCGTTTCCAAAGTGTACTTTAACGAGAACGCCCGCATCGTGGTGGTCGAGGGGCCGCTTATGGGACTTGAGGGAAAGATAATAAAGGTCGATAAAAGAAAGGGGAGGGCAAAGATCAAGCTGGACCTCTATGACGATTCCTTTGCCATCGATCTTGCGTTTGAGGTGATAAGTCCGCTGGACCACCGTTAAGCTATTGTCAGGGAGGGGAACATGACCGCACAAAAATCAAAACGCCTGTATATTATCGGGGCGGGATTCGCCGGTCAGAGTCTGGCTAACGAAATCACATCCAAAGCGGTATTCGGCGAGGTGGTGGCCTTCCTCGACGACGACCCCGCGAAAATAGGCCGGCGGATAGATGGCGTTCCGGTTCTGGGGCCGATCCGCGACGTGGCCAAATTGCTGCGGATGAATCCCGCCGACGAGGCCTTCATCACCATTCCCGGCGCCAGCAGGGAATACCTTAAAGACCTGTACGGTATCCTGAAAAAAGCGGGCTTCGAGCGGATACGCATCCTGCCGGGCATCTCCCAAATCCTCGACGGGGACGCCCGCCTGATTCAGACGCGCTCCATTGACCCGCAGGACCTCCTGGGCAGGACTCCCGTGGCGATAAAGCTCCGCCAGAGCCTTGCCTACCTCAGGGGCAAGCGGGTTTTGATAACCGGCGCGGGCGGCTCCATCGGCAGTGAATTGTGTCGGCAGCTCCTTTCAGGCGGCGCTTCGCGGCTTTTTCTGTTCGGCCACGGCGAGAATTCGATTTATCAGATTGACCGGGAACTGCGGCTGCTCCAGGAAGAAGGAGTGGGCGAAAAGGCGGCGCTGGTACCGGTTATCGGGGACCTCAAAGACGAGGTCTATATGGATTATATTCTGGGGCATTTGCGGGCGGACGTGGTGTTCCACGCCGCCGCCTACAAGCACGTGCCCATGATGGAAGAAAATCCCGTGGCGGCCATTGAGAACAACGTGCTGGGGACCGAAAACCTGATTAACGCGGCGCGGCGGCACGGCGTAAAGCGCTTGGTGCACATCACTACTGACAAGGCGGTGGAGCCGGTGTCGGTGTACGGCGCGTCCAAATACCTCTGCGAGCGGCTGGTGCTGGACGCCGCCGGGAAAGCCGGGTCGGGCGGAGAGAAGGAGACCGACTTTATGGTGGTCCGCTTCGGCAACGTGCTCGGTTCGCGCGGCTCCATTGTGCCCCTGTTCCAGCGGCAGATTGAAAAGGGCGGACCGGTTACCGTTACCCACCCGGACATGCGCCGCTGGTTTATGACGATTCCCGAAGCCTGTTCCCTGGTGCTCAAGGCCGGCGGCGTCGGCGAGAACGGCGGGCTGTACCTTTTGGATATGGGAGAGCCGGTCCGCATCCGCGATCTGGCGGAGCAATTGATCCGCTTCTACGGCTTCGAGCCTGAAAGCGAAATCAAGATCGAATATACCGGCCTCCGCCCCGGCGAGCGGCTGGACGAGCGGCTCCGGGCAGAGGATGAGGAGCCTCGTGAAACCGGACACAGCCGCATTCTGCGCCTGAACCGGAAAAGCCCCCTTGCCGTCGACATCCCCGCACTGGTGGACAAGCTGCGGCCCGTCTGCCGCTTTGATCCGAACCGCCCCGAAATATACCGCGACAGCGGCTTCCTGCGTGACATTCTGCGGGAGGCCATACCCAGTATGCGGCGGCCTGTGGAAACCGCGACAGCAAAAGTCCGGCGCGCCGCAGAACCGCTCATGGTTTAAGACCCTTCACTTTTTGCCCAATTTCGCCAATAATTTAATATGGCTCAATCGACGGATCTGTATGGCCTTCTGCGGGGATATGTCCTGAAAAACAACTCTCCTGTCGTGGTTATAGACGCTTTTTTGAAGTTTCTTGAAAATTATGCCAGGCTCAGGGTTCCGGAACAGCCCGATTGGGAAAAATGGGCTTTTAATACGGAAACGAAATTCTGGGATGAGCTTCCAATGCTGATAGAAAACGAAAAATGCGTCTTTCTGGCGGAAACCGCCGAGGAACGGCTGTATATGCCCTTCTACTGCATGGAGAAGCTGCAGTATCTCTACCAGAACAGCGATACCCTGGCGGATCGGCCTTTTCCCAATGAAGAATCCTTAAAAGTGGACATTCCCGAAGGGCAGCTGCGTACCATCGCAGTGGATACCGGCTTGACTCCCTTTCTTGAAAACTCCAATATGGCCCTGCCGCCGGACGCCGAAGAAGCGGGGGAAACCGGGGATCCGGGGCAGTATAAGCTGGTTAAAATAATCTTTCCCATTCCCTACGGTTCGGCCCTGGCGCCCTCCGTGCTCATTCCCCACCGGCTTTTGGAATCCTCATTTCTCAAACTGCGCTACTATCTCTTAAACCGCGGCAACAGGGAGTATTTGCTGCACAAAATTGCGCCCTATTTTTCGGGCAGGGAACAACTCCTCCGCGAAATGTTCGATCAACTGGTGAAGCGTCCCGGTGACTGTATGCCGAACCTGCAAAGCTCCGGGGAGTTTTCTTCCCTGTTCTGGGGTTGTTTCTGCTCCACGTTAAAAAAAGATATCGAAGCGAAGGCGAAGGACGACGAACTGCTCAGCGAGGATGCGGCGGCGGTGCAGGCGGCGTGTATTGTCGAAGCCTGTAATGTGTTTTACAAGGCCAGAACGGCCCGAAAAAAGGAAGTGGAGTTGGCCCTGCGGAGTCTGGATCAGCATCTGGATCAGCCGCCTTTTTATTTCACCCTGGACGACATTATCAAATTCACCAACGACAAAGGCGCCGTTCTTCTGGATATATACACCAAAGAGGACCTTGGGGAACACATCAAAAAAAGAACCACCGAAGGCAGAAAAAACGAACTGCCTGAATGGCTTATCCTGCAGGGCAAAAACAACAAGCGCTGGTATATCAAAAAGAACAAGTACCTTTCCCTCTGTGCCAAAACACTGATTGAGTGCCGGCCCCACGTCAGAAAGGAGATCGTTAACCAGTGGCTGCAAACACTGAAGGATTTTCGCAAGGAAGCGGCCATGGAAAAAGACGAGGAGTTTGAAAGGCTCCTTGCCACCCATACGGCGAATTTAAAACCCATTCTGATGATCATGCTTGAAGATCCGAAGCTGCCGCTGGTGTATAGCGAGATGGAGCACTCCGGCGCCGTTATTCCGGCGGCCCTGCGGATCATCAAAGACGGCAGGCTGCTCCCCATGAGCGCCCTGTACGCCTTCCGCCGCAAGGAGATGCTCGCCGACGTAAAGTTTATGCTGCCGTTCTGGTACTCCATACCCATTCTGGTCAGTATTATCGCCTTTTTCAAAAACCGCGGAAGGCGGAAGCGGCAGGCTACACCGGCTGCCGGGAGCAGCGCCTACACCCCCCTTGAAAGTGAAAAGGAGGGGCGGACCATACAGGGCGTCGCGCGGGGCATAGAGGCCTCCCTGGTTCCGGAGGGCTTTACCAGAGAAAGCTATCTCGCCGAGCTTGAAAGCCGCTGGAGCAACGTTCCCGACAAGCAGACCCGCCAAACCATTGTCAGCGACGTGCAGGCATTGCTGCGGGACAACCTGCGTTACGCGATTAAAATTTACCGGACAACGCAGTTGTCCCAGGAAAGCCTGGGCGACATAGCCGACGGCCTTATCGCCCGCAGCCCCGCGCTACAGCGGCTCGGCAACCGGCAGGCCCTCCGCCTGTACATGCAGTTGTACATGGTAAAACTGATGATCACAAAGACATGAGCGTCCGCAGCATTCCGGCTGCGCCGGAACGCTGGAGTTTGGTGACGGCGTGGCGTTGTATGTAACGCGGCGTTATTCGAAAGTCTGGTTTAATACCCTAAGGCAAGCTCACTTGCGTTTGCCAAGCTTGCCTCGGTTCAAACAATGCAATTTTACAAAAATTTGGTATTAAACCCAAGAACCCGCTTACGCGGGGGAGGGTATAATAAATTTCCTCTCGAACGAACCTCCGATCCGGTAATAGCTCTACGTTCCAGATACCGCACGGAGGCTCATTGGATGTCCCCAAACTCCTCATTCCTCCCTGCCCGTGTAATCCCGGGACTTCCGCCTCTCCTACTTCTTAAATTTCAGCGTTTCCAGCGTGGCCTCGCCGCGGATGACGCCGAACCAGAGTTCTTTGTCCGTTTTTTCGCGGAGCAGTTTGAAGTAGGAGGCAAGATCGGTAATCGCTTCGCCGTTGACCGCGGTTATCCGGTCGCCCTGCCGGAGGCCTACAATGTCGGCGGGGCTGTTGGCGATGACCTGGGCGGTATACAGGCCCTTGGCGTTCTTGTCCAGTTTGAGACTTTCCCGCAGTTCGTCGGTCAGGGGAACGACGTATACGCCGGGCCAGAGTTTCTTGTTGTCCGAGGCCACTTGATCGGTGCGGGCCTCAATACGAACCTGGACTTCCTGTTGGACGCCGTCACGGATCAGGGTGAAGGCCGCCCGGTCACCGGGTTTGAGATCCCCCACTATCATCGTGAGCTGGTTCACGCCCCTGGCCTCCCTGCCGTTCACATGGGTGATAAAGTCGCCGGGACAGATGCCGCCCTTGTCGGCGGGAGAACCGAGGAAGACCTGGGAAGCCAGTGCCCCCCGCTTGCCTTCAATACCCAGAGCTGTCATCGTTTCCCTGCTGGGTTCGTTCAGGGACACGCCGAGCCAGCCGTAGCTGATTGTGCCGGATGTGATGAACTCGTCTATTGAGCGTTTGACATTATTAATGGGGATGGCGAATCCCAGGCCTACGCTGCCGCCCCCCGTGGTGTTGCTCGCTATCCATGTGTTGATGCCGATCACTTCTCCCCGGATGTTCACGAGTGGGCCGCCGGAATTGCCCTGGTTGATGGGGGCGTCCGTCTGGATAAAATCGTTAATATTGCCGCCCGGCCCGCCGGTGCGTCCCACGGCGCTCACGATCCCCATGGTCACGGAAAAGGAAAACTGTTCTCCCAGGGGATTGCCCATAGCAATGGCCCAGTCCCCCACTTTCACCGTGTCTGAGTCCCCGAGTACCGCCAGGGGGTAGGAATCGCTGGTTTTGAACGAAACCAGGGCAAGGTCTTTACGCGTGTCCGTTCCCACCACTTCCGCCGGGTATTCCTTGCCGTCTTTTGTGGCCACCCTGATTTCGGTTGCGCCGTCAACCACGTGGTTATTGGTGAGGGCGTAATACGTCCCGCTGTTGTGGCGGACGATAATCCCCGAGCCCAGGCCTTGGGAGCGGAATTCCCGCTCCTGACTGCCGCCTTCGTCCGAACCGCGCTCCCGCGGACCGAAGAAGAATTCCCAGGGGATCCCGTTAAAGTTGGGAACTTGCTGCCTTCTGACCGAAACGGTTTTCAGCTCCACCACCGAGGGGAGCACTTTGTCCGAAACGGAGCTGAAGGCGGTCTGCAGGCCCTCGGCCACGGACAGGGCGTTTTCCGGGATAATCACCTGATTCTGCTGGGCCTGGGCCGTACCCCGCGCCTTAGGGGTCGAGCAGGAAAAGGACAAAAACGCCAGGGAAAAGCCGAAAATAATCCCGATAAACACCAGATTAAAGACAAACACGTTTTTTGAAGAGAGTTTTTTCACAATGTTCATAATCACTCCTGATTGAGGCATTTTCATAATAACGGATTTTGAAAAGCCTTTTTAATTTTCTTCACAACAGGGTCCAGCGCCCGGTAACCTCAGCGCTGGAGAGCCTTGAGGAGATAGCTCTATTATACAAAATTCATTTACCCCTTGAAAAGTTACAAGGGGAGCACCGGGAATTCCGATTTCAACCACGGACAGAAGAGGGATTTCAAACAACAAGTCCGTTCTGTCCGTGATGGTCAGTGGTTAATCTTATTGTCCCCGTCCGTGTCTGTCCGCGCTGTGGTTAATGAGCCTCCGCGGAGGCTCATTCCTTGCTGCAATGACGGCGCCCGCCCGGTAATTTTCAAGATTGAGCGCATAGACACGCCGGCGCTTCGGCTCCGCCGCGGCGTTTACATCCCCGCCAGCGGCGGTTCAGTGAGTATCTCTACCTTGTCATGGAAAATCGCCACTGTGTGTTCCCAATGGGCGGAAACCTCGTCGTCCGCGGTGACCACCGTCCAGTCGTCGTCGAGGATGTTCACGTCGCCCGTACCCAGGTTGATCATCGGCTCAATGGCGATGACCATACCGTTGCTCATACGGGGGTTGGGACCGTGGGGGTAATTGGGCACCTGGGGCGCTTCGTGCAGGGCCAGTCCCACGCCGTGGCCGCAGAATTCGTGTACGACCCCGTAGCCTGAGGCCTCGGCGTGGCCCTGCACCGCGCGGGCAATCTGGAGGAGTCGGTCACCGGCTTTTATCGCGGCAATGCCTTTGTACAAGCATTCCCGCGTGGTTACGTTCAGATCGTGTACCCGTTTGCTCACTTTGCCCATCTCAAGGCTTATGGCCTGGTCGCTTATAAAGCCCCCCAAATCAATGCCGCAGTCCAGAGAAACCAGGTCGCCTTCGCGAATTCTCCTTTTGGAAGGAATGCCGTGGATCACTTCGTTGTTGATGGAAACGCACAGGGAGGCCGGATACGGATTGCTCCGGGAACCTTGACCCAGGAACACGGGTTTGCCCCCGGCCTTTTTGATCCACGCATTGACCCAGCGGTCCAGATCAATCGTGGCCACACCGGGTTTTACCAGGGGGATAAGCTCCCGGTACATGGCGGAAAGCAGCTTGCAGGATTTACGAATCCCGTCGATTTGTTTTTCGGTTTTTAGGCGGATCACGTATTAGCCTTATACCTTGAGTTTGCGGCGGATTCGGTTCGTGCGGGGAAGGGCCGGGTCGCGTTTCAACGCCTCGCGGATAAGATGCCCGGCCCCGGCTTCGTCTCCCAGGGAAAGGAGAGTCTCCGCTATGGAGCGCATCCAGCGGGCCTCGTCGCGGGCATCAAAGCCCAGTGTGAGCATTGTTTCCATACATTCAATCCACGTTTCCTCGTCCACCTGGGGCTTGAGCCGGAGCCGGACCAGGGTCTTGAGGTAGCTTTCGATTTCTTCCATGAAGTACCGGAAATAGGGCAGCCGCCGTTCTTCCCGCACCAGTATTACCAGCAGCCTGAACGCCTCATAGCAGCACTGCCGCCGGTCCAGCTCTTCGGCGAGGATAAAGAGGCAGTCCATCCAGTCTTCCCGCTGGAGATACAGCTCCATCTGAAAATGGAGGCCGCCGTTTTTCCGCCAAATGGCGATTGCCTCGTCCTCCTCAAGGTGGAGCAGTTCAAAAAAGACGAGCTTTGCGTGGCTTTCCGGATCGCCTTTCTCGCGGAGCCATGCGCGGTAATCAAAACCGGCGTTTTGCACAAAGCGGGTATAGGCCCGGTCATACTCGCAACGGCGCTCGGCGCTGGAGAGCACCTCGTAGGCGGTGAGGAGCTTGCGCATCACCTCTTCGGCGCCCTTGCCCGCTATATCGGGGTGGAGCTGCTTCGCCTTTTCACGGAACGCCTTTTTTATCTCACCGGTTGAGGCCTCGCGCCGCACGCCGAGCAGATCGTAATAGTTCTTCATTACTGCCTGTCTCACTATACAGGCTTTGGAGAGGATTGTTAAGGGGAGGGAGACATCACGGGTCTATTGTTGCTTGTCTCCCTTGCCTGCCCGACGGAACCTGACAGGCTGATTGGACTAAAAGGCCGGATAATACCAAAGAAAAACCACGGACTGTACGGATTTTCACGGACTTTTGGTTCAAAATCCATATATTTGTCCGTCCTGTCCAAAAATCTTTCGTTTTACATACAGGCAAATATATAGTACCATCTTGGTGAGATGATCATAATCGGTGAAAAAATCAATGGTTCCATCCCTTCAACAGCCAGGGCAATTCAGGAACAGGACGAGGCTTTCATTAAAAATCTCGCAATGCGCCAAACCGAAATGGGAGCGGACTATATTGATGTCGCCGCCGGTACGAGGCCCGAACTGGAACGGAATACCCTGAAATGGCTTATCACTGTTGTGCAGGATACGGTGGACACCCCTCTCTGTATAGACAGCCCTGATCCTAATGTACTGCTGGACATGATTCCCCTGGTAAAAAAGCCGGGTATGCTCAACTCGGTTTCAGAGGAACATGGAAAATGTGAAATCCTGCTGCCCAAAGTCGCGGATTCCGAATGGAAAATTGTCGCCCTCACCTGTGACAACAAGGGCGTTTCCCCGGACTCTAAAGTCAAATTCGACATCGCCGTTACTATTGTAGAGAAGGCCGGAAAGTACGGGATCACTCAGGATAGGCTCTTTATTGATCCCCTGGTTACCGCCGTCAGCGCCGATGGCGGTTCTCTCTTGAGTTTTAACGAGACGCTTACCGCCATTAAAGACAAATACCCCGATGTCCACATAACGTCGGGCTTAAGCAATATCTCGTTTGGTATGCCGTATCGCAAGGCGATCAACCAGCAATTTTTGGCGCTGGCGATGAATGCGGGAATGGACAGCGCGATCATGGACCCGACCTCGGACGATATGCGGGCGACCCTGTACGCGGTGGAAGCTCTGCTGGGCCGGGACCGGAACTGCCGCAGGTACCTGACCGCTTTTCGTAAAGGATTGATAGGGCCGAAAAAACCGGCTGAAAATAATTTCTCGTAATAAAGGGCGCTTTCCCAAAACTGGAGTTTTGGGAAAGCGCCCTTGAAATTCGCAGTTTTGCAAGGCTGCAAGCCTGAAAAACAGCAAGAGCCTTTGGCTCAAGCCTGTCCCAAAACCGCAGGCTCGAAGATGAAAAAATTGTTTGACTAACAGCGCAAAGCGTGATAAACCACAAGGGGGCAGCGGAATGATAGACACAGCAAAACTGAGGCAGGTAGTAGGAGAACTGGACGAGGATTCGGTAAACGAAATGCTGGATCAGTTTATCGCGTCAGATCCCGGCGGCGAGGACGCGCGGCAGGTGGTGGAAGCCTGCCAGCAGGGTATGGAAATAGTGGGGAATAACTTTGAGAAAGGCGAGTATTTTGTGGGGGATCTGATATTTGCCGGCGAGCTTCTTACCGCCTCCATCGAAAAACTCAAGCCCCTGCTGGGGGCCGGCGGCAGCGGTAACCGGGGCGTGATAGTGCTGGGAACGGTGGAAGGGGATATTCACGACATAGGGAAAAATATTTTCAAGGGAATGGCGGAAGCGGCGGGCTTCAGGGTGGTGGATATCGGTATCGATCAGGCGCCCGCGGCGTTTGTCAAGGCGGTGCGGGAAAGCGAATCGAAAATAGTGGGGCTTTCCGGGGTTTTAACGCTGTCGATAGAATCGATGAAGCGGACAATAGATGCCCTGAAGGAAGCGGGCCTGCGGGATACCCTCAAGATAGCCATAGGGGGGAACGCGGTCAATCCCGACGCCTGCGCCTACGCGGGGGCAGATGCGTGGAGCAAGAACGCCGCCGAAGCGGTAAAGGTATGCGGGAGCTGGGTATAGTAATCTGTTCACACAACCAGGAACCAAAGAACGAACAGGGATAAGATAAAAACGCTGAAAGCCTGTCCTGACACCTGCAACGGATGTACCGCCGCAGCTGGACAGGAACAGAATAAAAAAAGATTTAACCGGCCACGGGGCATGTTTCTGCCGGGAACATTTGAATGGTACGGGCTTCGCCCTGCCGGAAACGTGCCGGACGGCAGGACGAAAGCTCCGTATACCCTCATTTCGTTACCTGTTTTGCGGAATAGCGGGAATCGTCGCAAATCCGCGCGTCAGGTCCTCATCGGTGGGAATTGAGTCGCTCATGGTTTTTGCGTTGTAGCTCATGTACGCGGTCATGTCAAAATAGCCCGTACCCGTAAGTCCGAAAAGAATGGTCTTTTTTTCGCCGGTTCTTTTACATTCAAGCGCTTCGTCAATCACGGCGCGGATAGCGTGCGATGACTCCGGCGCGGGAAGGATGCCCTCAATTTTGGCAAACTGTATCGCCGCGTCAAACACCGTGGTTTGCTCATAACTGCGCGCTTCAAGGCAGCCGTCTTTATAGAGCTTGGACAGCACGGAATTCATGCCGTGATAACGCAGTCCGCCCGCGTGGTTTGCCGAGGGTATAAAGCCGTTTCCCAGCGTGAACATACGGATGAGCGGCGTGGTCTGCGCCGTGTCGCCAAAGTCATACGCATAACGCCCCCGCGTGAACGACGGGCATGAGACCGGTTCCGCCGCGATAAAGCGCGTGTTTGACGCACCCTTGATTTTTTCGCCCATGAACGGCGCGATTAAGCCGCCCAAATTAGAGCCTCCGCCCGCGCAGCCGATGATGATGTCAGGCTTGATCCCGTATTTATCCAGCGCCGCCTTTGCCTCCTGCCCGATGATCGACTGATGCAGAAGTACGTGGTTAAGCACGCTGCCCAGTACATAGCGGCACTTGTCGGTTTTGACGGCACGCTCTATGGCTTCCGAAATGGCGCAGCCCAGCGAGCCGCCGGTATTCGGATTGTCCGCGAGAATTTTCCTGCCCGACTCTGTGGTGTCCGAAGGCGAAGGAATCAGGTTTGCGCCGTAGGTTTCGATGAGCGCCTTGCGGTAGGGTTTTTGCTCGGAACTCACCTTAACCATGAACACCGTCAAGTCAATGCCATAAAAAGCGCAGGCCATCGCCATTGCGGAACCCCACTGCCCCGCGCCCGTTTCGGTGGTGAGCGACGTGAGTCCTTCTTCCTTTGCGTAATACGCCTGCGCCGCCGCCGAATTGAGTTTGTGCGAGCCGGACGTGTTGTTACCCTCAAACTTATAGTAGATTTCCGCCGGCGTACCGAGGGTTTTCTCCAGAAAATACGCACGGATAAGCGGAGCGGGGCGGTAGGCGCGGTAAAATTCCTGCAAACCTTCGGGGATGGGAATAAGAAGCGTACTATCGTCCAATTCCTGGTCGATGCAACCCTTGCAAAATACCGGTGCAAGGTCCGCCGCAGTTACCGGCTGCAGTGTCCCCGGATGCAAAATGGGGTCCGGCTTGTTTTTCATTACCGCCCGCAGGTTGTACCAGACTTTAGGCAGCTCATCCTCCGCAAGATACAGCCTGGTGGGGATTTTTTGTGTCATAATAAACTCCTTGAACAAAATAGTGACGTTTCTATAAAAAGAAACGTTTCTCTCAATAGAAACAAAATAGCGAATAAAAACATTTTTGTCAAGACTTTTCCACAAATTTTTTCCGCAAATTTCAGGAATTCCGAATTCAACCACGGACCATCACGGACAGAAAAGACAGAACCGATATAATAGAGGTTTTCCCAAAACCGTGCCCCCGGCTATGCCGGGAACGTGAGCGCACAGTCAATTAGTTTTGGAACAGCCTCATACAATAATAAGTTCAAGGCCCGAGTTCAAAATGAATTCTTTGTATTCCGGCGGAATCCCCGAATCGGTAATAATAATGCGGAAGTCGCGGACTTCGGTTATGTGGGCGGAGCAGACTTTGCCGAATTTAGACGAGTCGATCAACAAGACGCTTGACATGCTGGATTTGATCGCCGCCCGCTTTGTTTCCACTTCGTAATGAAAAGCGCTGGTTATTCCCAGGCTTGAATGAAAACCTCCCGCCGAAATAAACGCTTTGGACGCCCGGCTGTTTTTGATGATGTCTACGCTCAGGTTGTTTTCGCACATTTGGGTTTCGGGGTGAAATATGCCGCCCTGGACCAGTATGTTGTTCCCTGTTTTTTGTATGAGTTCCTGCATTACGTTGAGGGACCAGCAAATGATTGTGAGGTTCCGGTTTGCCGGAATCTCGCGGGCAAGGTAGTAAATTGAAGTACCCGAATCCAGCATTATGGTTTCCTGGGGCAGGAGAAGCTCGACGGCTTTTTTGGCGATGAGGGTTTTTTCTTCCCGGTGCAGAATGGCCTGTTGCTGCAGGTAGTAGTCATTTGGGCCGGCGTCTTTTTCGAGAAAACGAGGATCAACTACCGCGCCTCCGTGGTAAAACTGTACGATGCCCTGTCCGGCAAGGTATTCCAGGTCCCGCCGTACCGTCATTGTGGATACTTTGAGCGTTTCGGACAGGGCTTTGATACTTAACACGCTGTTTGTTTTGAACAAAGAGATGATTTTGTCGCGCCGTCTGTCTATCTTTCCCATCTGTTACGATTATAACATAATAACACTGAAAATAACATTTTGTCAAGAAGTTTTGAGAAAAAAACGCAAAATAATATTGACAATGATCGATTTCTACCATACCATGAATATTTGAGGAGCGAGAATATGGATATCAATGAAATTGTAAAAGAAGTTACCAAAAGCGTGATGGAAAAGGTCGGCTCGAATATCCCGGCCTCTTCCGCCGCTCCGGGGGCAGGCGGCGCCGCTTATGACGCGAGTTATGCCCAATATATGGACCATACGGTACTCAAACCGGAAACGGTCAAGGCGACTTTGAAGAAATTCTGCGACGAGGCGAAGCAGTACCACTTCGCCTCGGTGTGCGTGAACCCCGCCAATGTTCCCTATGTGGCGGCCCAGTTAAAGGGAAGCGGCGTCAAAACCTGTTCCGTTATAGGTTTTCCCCTTGGGGCGACCACTCCTTTTGTCAAGGCGGCAGAAGCTACCGAGGCGATTAAAAACGGCGCCGAGGAAGTGGACATGGTTATCAATATCGGCGCTCTTAAAGACAGGGATTACAATGTTGTCTATAACGACATACTTGCCGTGGTCGGCGCCGCGCACCCCGCCGCCATCGTCAAGGTGATCATCGAAACCAGCGCCCTGACCGACGAGGAAAAAGTCGCCGCCTGCACCCTCGCAAAACGGGCCGGGGCGGATTTTGTCAAAACCTCGACCGGTTTCGGCGCGGGCGGAGCTACCGTGGAAGACGTTAAACTGATGAAGCAGACCGTGGGCGACGGGGTCAGGATAAAGGCCTCCACCGGAATCAACGACCGGCGCGTCTGCGACGAGATGCTCAAGGCCGGGGCGGTGCGTATGGGGACCAGCAAGGGAATAAAAATTGTCAATGGGGAAATTGATCCCCGGCCCGAGGACTGCGAAAAATGCGGCAAGTGCTCGGCGAAATGTCCCGCGGGACTTGTTACCATTACCAGGCAGCCTTATTAAACAACGATGGACGAAACGGCGCTGAGACAATTGATCGGAAACACGATCCTCACCGCTCTTGCGGGGCGGGGATTGTACTATCTTCCCGTGCTTGTTTCGGCCCATCATGTCCATCTTTCCGGCGCCGATTTCGAGGTTCTTTGCGGGATTATTCTGGAAGCGCTTGTTGGCGGCGCTGTGCCAGCGGGCCTCCGCAAAGGGCCGTGTTAGATCCGGTAACCGGGCGGAATATTAACAATGCCCCGGGGCGCGGCAAAAACGGTGTACTGCGCGGCAAGGGGCTTATCAGTCCCGCCGCAACGGACAGGGCAAAAGAAAAAGGGATACAGATATGCAAATTGCAAGGGTAGTCGGTACGGTGGTAAGTACCAACAAATCTGAAAAACTCAAGGGCCTCAAACTGCTTCTGACGCGGAACATCGATCTTGACACGTTTCAGGAAAAGGGCGCCCCCGTGGTAAGCATCGACGCTGTCGGCGCGGGGGAAGGGGAGATAGTGATGACTGTCGGCGGTTCTTCTTCCAGGCAGACCAGTATCACCGAAAACAAACCGGCGGACAGTACCATTATCGCCATTATTGATTATATCGACATGAATCAAAAACGGATTTTTGATAAGCATAAAGAGGACCTGAAATGATCGGGGAAGAAACAGTAAAAATCGCCGCGGGTTCCATCCCGGTAGATTTGCTTTTAATTCCCGGCATCCATGGCAAGGCAGCCCCGGCGATTGGGGCGCCGCGGTCCGGGCGGCCTAAGGGCTTCCCGATGTTCAGGGGATGCCTGGCGGCCTGTTGCACTTGTGGATTTTTCTGCAATCTTTCAGGAAAAACGCAAAAAAACCCTCAATATAAGGGGCAGCTTGCAGTTTGCAGGTAAAAAATCGCCTGAAGGCGATTTTTGGGGATTATAATGCGCGAAGTGCAACAAACTGCTGGGGCAAGCGAGGTTATTCTGTGCCCCATAAAAAGATAGTGGACGCTATTTTTTAATATTATAGGAGTGTACGATGAAAGAAGCATTGGGAATGGTAGAAACCAAAGGGCTTATCGGGGCGATTGAAGCCGCCGATGCCATGGTCAAGGCCGCCAACGTGGCGCTTATCGGCAAACAGCAGATAGGTTCGGGACTGGTTACCGTCATGGTACGGGGTGATGTCGGGGCCGTGAAGGCCGCGGTTGACGCCGGAGCGGAGGCGGCAAAACGGGTGGGCAACCTTTACGGGGTGCATGTTATTCCCCGGCCCCACAACGACGTGGAAGGGATACTGCCGTCCGCGCCCGCTGCAAAGGCGGTAAAGTAGTGTATACGGGAAGGGTCACCGGCACGGTGGTCGCCACGGTCAAGGAGGAAAACCTTCAGGGTATCCCCCTGCTCACCGTGCAACTCATCGAAAACGGGAAAGAGGCGGGAACCATTGTCGCCGCCGATTCAAGGCGGCAGGCCGGCCCCGGCGATTTTGTATACCTTATCGGATCTAAGGAAGCCGCGAAGATGTTCCGCAAGGAGCTGACGCCGGTCGATGCGGCAATCGTGGGCTTTATAGATACCTATAACGAAGAACTGTAAGCGCGCCGGGTACAGGCGCGGCAGCCGTCCTTTTGAGAGGACAAAATACGAGGAGGAAGTGAAATGAAAGAAGCGTTGGGAATGGTGGAAACAAAGGGGCTTATCGGGGCGATTGAGGCCGCCGACGCCATGGTCAAGGCCGCCAATGTGCGCCTTATCGGCAAAGAGCAGATCGGTTCCGGTTTGGTAACGGTCATGGTGCGGGGCGATACCGGAGCGGTCAAAGCCGCCGTGGATGCGGGCGCCGCCGCCGCCAAGGTTGTGGGAGAACTCTACGGTATCCATGTGATTCCTTCTCCCCATGACGATGTGGAAGGAATACTGCCCAAATAGGCTTGTTGTGAAAATAGCCAGAGTTGTCGGGAACCTTATCTCTACAATCAAGGATGAAAGTTTCTACGGCTACAAGCTGATGATTGTGGAATTTCTCAACCCCGACGGGACGCCCGACGGAAAACGTCAAATCGCCTTTGACGCTGCCCGCGCCGGAATAGGCGATATCGTCCTGGTAAATATAGACGGCGGGGCGGCCAACATGTTTACCGGCGACAAGGCCCTTATCGCCGACTGGACAATCTGCGGGGTGCTGGACAGTTTCACCATCAACGGTAGACAAACAGTGATCAAGCACGGTAAATTTTTTGAGGAAGAGACATGAATGTAAATGAGATTATAAGAAAAACAAACGAAGAACTGGAACGGCTCACCGGGGGAATTGTGTCAGGCGGGGAAAATCCCTTTCCCCGCGGCTCAAGAAACGCTGATGCCGCGCCGCTTGACCGTTCCCCCGTTTTTCCCGCTGCGGCAAGGCCCGCCTCCGCGCCGAGGATTCACGGTCAGGGCGTTAATTCGGCGGTACCGGGAAAACTCGAACATTCCCTCCTTGATCCGGGAATAAGCCGGGAAAAAATAATAAAGGAATGTGAGCTTGCCGGGGAGTACGGCATTGCCTGCGTGGTGGTTTCGCCCTATTTTGTGGAATGTGCCGCGGACATACTCAGGCGGACAGGCGTCGCGGTCTGTTCCGTCGCGGGTTTTCCCCACGGGGCTTCTTCCCAAACGGCGAAAAGCGCGGAGATTCGGGATTGTATACGCCGGGGCGCGGCGGAAATGGACGTGGCGCTGAATATTCTGGCGATCAAAAGCGGTGAAACAGACGCGGCCCGGCGGGAACTTCAGGAAACGATGCAGATCGCCCGCGGCAAATGCACGATTAAGGCCATTTACGAACAGTCCCTCTATACCGACGATGAAAAGAAAATCGTCCTTTCACTTGTCAGGGAGTGCGCCTGCGACTTTGTAAAAATTTCCAACGCGCTTTCCGGTAAAAAAGCGGAAGAGGCCGACGTACAATTTGTCCGGGGCATTGTGGGCGGCAAGGTAGGCATAAAAATAGACGGCGGCGTCAAAACTCTTGAACGCGCGCTGCAAATTTTTCAGGCCGGTGCGGACCGCATTGGGCTTTCAGCCACCATCGCCGTAGCAAAAGAGGCGCTGGGCAGGATAACGCTTAAGGATGTTTAACCACGAGAATTCGGATCTGGTAATCTGGGAGGATAACCCCACCGAAGCCGGGGGACGGCGGCCCCCGGCCCGGCGGCGAAGCATATACAGTCCTGTTGAGGCTGTCGAATAAGTCCGTCAATAGGTAAAAACCACTATATATGGTGTATTAAAGGTAATTGATACGCTATATATAGTGTCCTAAACCCCTCCGAAACACTTTTTC
>JAITIC010000036.1 GCA_031279635.1 Treponema sp.
TGCCCAGGAGATGGTAACGCTTAAGGCGAAGGAAGCAAGCGGAAATTGGGGCGCTTCGGTTCGGGACTTTATCATGGCTGCCTAAATGCCCCGAACCCCGAAAAAGAAATTGCACCCAACATGAGATAATAACTCATGTTACGCACGAGCCACTGAACAATGCTGAAAATTCGTCAAAAATGGTCAAATGCGGGTAAATTTGGCATAAATTTTGGATTATTTTGGGCTGTCAAATACCCCCTGCGTAACATGAGTTAAATAAAACAGGTAATCCACCGGTTTTACCGGCGGTATTTGACAATGAGGCTTTCCCAATTCGGGATTATCCGCCGGGGGAAATTCAGGGCTTGACCAATATCAAAAAATCATCTATAAATCTATAATAAAATGTCAAGAACAGGTGGTGTTTGATGAAAAAGGGAGTAGTGTTTTTGGTCCTGGGATGTATATGTGCGGTTCTTTCCGCGCAGAGTATCAAAGTCGGCGGCGGGGGTAATTTTACCGCCAATTTTATCACCTATGCGCCTACCGAAGACGGCAAGGATCTCTTTAAGGATGTTAATTCGCATATGCTTGGCGGCGGTATTTACGCCTTTTTTGATCTTACCTATGTGGAATTCAACGCGGGCGTATTGTTCGGTAATTACAATATAGACAAGACTGATGATTTATCGGATGAAGCTAAAAAGGGAATGGATTTAACCGCCCTCAAGCTCGGACTTTTCGGCAAATTGCCTATCGCCATGGGGGCGTTTACCCTGTTCCCCATGCTGGGTATTGACGGGCAAATATTCATTAACGGAAAGTATATGGATGAGGATATTGAGGCTGAAGACGGCAGAAAAGCATTCAATCAACTCTGGTTTAAAGCCGGCATGGGGCTTGACATTCCGCTTCCCGCCGGTGGGGGCAAGGTGTTCCTGCGTCCTGAATTTCTCTACGGTATACGGATGAATACGGATAATGAAAAAGATGAGTTAGACGCGGTTAAAGACGCCGACCCAAAAGTACTTAACGCCATTGTCGGTCACGGCCTCGATCTAAAGTTTGCCATCGGGTACAGCTTCTAAATTCCGCCCAAAAGGCATAATCCTGTACAAAGCCCGCCCGGTCTCCGCGGGCGGGCTTTTTCCCCTCCTCCCATCCGCGTTTTTTTCATTTTTTCAAAAATTCCTCTTGACAATTTTAAGAATAATAATTATTATTGATATTGATGATACAGATAACAAGAAAACACAGCGGAAAAAGGGACGCTATCTTACGGGCCATTCAGTCTACCAAATCCCACCCCAGCGCCCGGCAGATACACGAGAGTCTCAAAACGGCCGTTCCCGGCCTTTCCCTGGGGACGGTGTACCGGAATATCGACATTTTCCGGCAGGAGGGCAAGGTGGTTTCCGTCGGGGTGGTTGACTGCGAGGAGCGTTTTGACGGCCGGGTCGATTCCCACCCTCACTTTATATGCGAATGCTGCGGCGCCGTGCTTGACCTTGGGGAGGAGATTCAATCTGAAATAAACACTAAACTTTCAATTGATATACCAGAATGTACCATTGATAAACAAAAAGTTGTGTTTTATGGCTTATGTAAGGATTGTACCGAAAACAAGGCCGGCATATCACTTAATCGGGAAAACACGGCCCTAGGCCGTTAATTTTTTCTATATGGAGAGAGAAAGATGAAAAAATGGGTTTGTTCAGTCTGCGGTTATGTTCACACCGGCGACAGCGCTCCCGAAGCCTGTCCCCAGTGCAAGGCCCCTGCTTCCAAGTTCAAAGAGCAGACGGCGGGCGGCGGTTTTGCCGCTGAACACGTGGTCGGCGTTGCCAAGGGTGTAGACGCCGATATCGTACAGGACCTCCGGGCTCACTTCAACGGCGAATGTTCCGAAGTTGGAATGTACCTGGCCATGAGCCGCGTTGCCGAACGGGAGGGCTATCCCGAAGTCGCCGATGCCTACAAGCGCTACGCCTTTGAGGAGGCGGAGCACGCCGCTAAATTCGCGGAGCTTCTGGGAGAGGTGATCACCGACAGCACCAGGAAAAACCTTGAAATGCGCATCGAGGCCGAACACGGCGCCTGCGCCGGTAAGACCGACATCGCCAAGCGGGCCAAGGAAAAGGGTCTGGACGCCATCCACGACACGGTTCACGAAATGGCCCGTGACGAGGCCCGCCACTGCGCCGGCTTCAAGGGGCTGCTGAAGCGGTATTTCTAAATTTCGAAGAATTTTTTACCACGAAGAGCACGAAGGCCACGTTAAGGAAAAAAATGAAGGTTTCTACAAAAACCTTTGCGCTCTTTGTGCCCTTCGTGGTCGTTTTTCTTTTCAGACCCGCTCCGCGATGAAGCGGCTGATTTCCGCCATGCAGTCTTCGGCCTGGGGCTGGACGCCTATACATTCGGCAAAGGCATGGCCAACGCCAAGATAGCGGACGGTCCTCACCGGAACTCCCGCCGCTTTGAGTTTGCGGGCGTAAGCTTCCCCGTCAAGGCGGAGGCAGTCAAACTCGCCGCAAATGACAAGGCTTGGGGGCATGTTGCGCGGGTCCCCAAGGTAGGGACTGAGAAGAGGCAGGCTTTCATCCTTTACGCCCAGCACGCAGCCGAGAATGCCTTCGGAGCCGCCACGCATTGCCCTGATCCGGAACAGTATCGATTTTTTCTGCTCTTTCAGCATCGTAAATTGATCGAGAGAAAAATGGTAGTTTTTGTCTTCTTTTCCCGCCATGTTTACCACCGGGTAAAGCAGAACCTGTGCTTTTACCATGCCGCCGCCCTCGTCACGGCCGCGCATGGCGCAGACGGCGGCGAGGTTGCCGCCGGCGGAATCCCCGGCGACGCATATCCGCTTCGGATCGCCGCCGAAAGAAGCGGCGTTACGGTAAACCCACCGCAGGGTTTCCCAGCAGTCGTTAAGGGCGGCGGGAAAGAGATTTTCGGGGGCGAGCCGATATTCAGGCTGTACCGCGACACAGCCTGAAAGATGCACTAACTGTTTGACTATCTCTTCTACCACATCGGGGTTCCCCGCGGCAAAACCGCCGCCGTGCATGTACAACAATACGGGGGCCGCTTCAAGGCGCGCGTCCCCGTCCCGCGCGTCCTCCCGGCGATAAACGCGGACCGGCACATCCGCTTCGGGGGTCCGCACCGTGTCGCGCCGCACCGAGACCCCCGCTGTAATAGGGATGCTCTGTATATCGTCAAAATAGCGGCGCATGAAAGCGGCCAGATACCGGGGGTTTCTGTTTTTTAAAAACAGAGGGGTGAAAAGGGACAACAGGGAACCGCGAATACCCTTTACAATAGGTTCGGTAACCGCCAGCAAGCGCGGGTCCATGGCGCCGGGGCGTCCCTCATCGGGAATCGGCTTAATAAGGATATCCAGCCCCCGTTCATTAAGGACATACTGCTTCCGTTTAATTTCCTCAAGCAGTGCGGGAGAATAGCGGCGCTCAGCCATTTACAGGGTGTCCGGGGAATCAAGCCATGCCGGAAGCCGCATGGATGTTTCCATAAAACCCATACGGCGCTTTTTCACATCAATATCCATTAGCGCGTAACCGTCTTTTTCCAAAAGACGGAAGCCCCGGATTGAAACCGGGTCCTGATCGGAAATACCCGCCTCGTCCGCAATGGAACCCCGTATCACCTTTTTAACCTCATAAAACGAGGAAAAGGACTTTCCCTGCGAAGCGGCAAGGATCATGCCGAACAGAGGCGCGGCGATCCGCTCCTTGCTGTCCACTTTGGCGGCCTCCGAAAGCGGAAGGTCGGGACGGGGGACGCTCATCATAACCCGGCGCTTTACCGTGTTTGAACCGGGGCCGGATGTTTCAAGCGCCACCAGTTCGCCGGGCCGGGACTGAAAGATGCTGTCCTGCAGGGCGGGAATAAGCAGCCCCTGGGGAGCGCTGACCCGCTG
Organism: Treponema sp.; assembly: GCA_031279635.1. Classification (GTDB taxonomy): domain Bacteria; phylum Spirochaetota; class Spirochaetia; order Treponematales; family Breznakiellaceae; genus WQXQ01. The sequence goes on from JAITIC010000036.1 coordinate 3,929, forward strand.
GCCGTTTATCGTCCGAATGATGTCGCCCTCGCCCAGGCGGTGCTGCGCGGCGGGGGTGTTCGGCGCGGTGTAGATGATCTCCGCCCCGGAAGCAGATTCGCTTAAAGCAAGGCCAAGCCAGGGCCGTTCCGCCTTGCCGCCCTTGATCATCGCCGGGAGGGCGGCGGCGAGCCGTTCCGCGGGAACGGCGAAGTTGAGCCCCTGGTACTGCTCTATACCCGCGAAGACAATCCCCACGAGCCGCCCGGAGGTGTCCACCACAGGCCCGCCGGAATTGCCTTGGTTAACCGCGGCATCAATCTGGATAACGTCCCCTATCTGCAAAAAACGCCGGCTCAGGGACGAGACGATTCCGGAGGTTACGGTTTTCTCAAGCCCGCCGGGTGAACCGATGGCCAGCACCGTATCGCCCACCCGGGGGATCACCCGGTCCACTATGGAAAACACGAAATCGGGTTTGTATTCGGCTTTTATCAGCGCCAGATCCATCGCCTTGTCCCAGCCCACCACCTTGGCGGGAAAGCGGGGGCTCGTGGAGTCTCCCAGGCGTATATACATTCGGGAATAGCCTTCGTATTGGGGATCAACCTCGCTGGTAATTACATGGTAGTTAGTGATGAGGAGTCCCGACGCGTCCACAAAAAACGCCGAACCTAAAACCCGGTCAGGCGTTCCCCTGCCCCGCTCTATTTTGATCCCCCGGTCAACCAGGACGGTGGCCACTCCCCGGATCATATCGGTCACGCTGTCGCTGCCCTCGGCGTATTCGCGTAACTGCGGCGGTATGTTCTGTAGTATCTGACCCGCGGTAGTGGCGCTTGCCGCGGTGTTGAAGAAGGCGGCGGTCCGGCGCTGATTAACCGCTACGGCGCGTTCAAGGAACAGGAGGGCGTCGTCGAAACCGAGGGGCCGCAGTTCATGGGCCTGAACCGCCGCGAGAAACGCACCCAGATCGTTGCCCTGGGAGAGTTTTTTCTTCGCGTCGGCGAGAATAAAATCCGGTTCCATGCCGGTGTTTTCCACCTTCACCCCAAGGCTGGCAAGGGAACGGCTTAAAGAAGCGGCGTCATCCCAGCGTTCTTCGACGACGGCCCTGGCCTGAAGAGCGCGCAGATTATACACCGCCTGGTTTTCATAGTCCAAAAGGGTTTCGACGGCCATCCCGGTTCCGTAGACCTCCCGGTATACGCCGATTAGATCGATGGCCCTGGCGGGATTTTCCTCAAGCTGTTTTCTAATATCATCCAGCCGGACATCGCCGGTAGAACGGTGGGGGACGAGCCGTTGTTCCTGAATTTCTGCCGTAAGGCAGGAGAGAACAAGGCTCAGGGACAAGAGCGGCAAAGCCTTAAACGGCAGTCCTGCCGCTGACCGTGAAATCGAAAAAAATATTTTTTTGACCACGCTTCCTTCCATAGCTTTCATTCTCTGTTTCTTCTTGTTTCAGAATACTCCCTAATTCCATCTCCGTCCATATCCCATGAATACACAACGGAGCCGTCCTCTTTATACTCTTCGGCAGTTTCATATATTCCATTGCCGTCCCAGTCGCTCTCCGAATGTTCCACTATTTTTTTATAATCCGGCAGATACTCCCCGTTTTCCAAAGGGCGGAAGCGGCGTATTGTTTCCATTCGGGAATCCATGTCCAGGTCCAGCCGCTGCAGTACCGGTTTCCCCTTTTCAAATTCGGTTACCGATACGATCCGGCCGTTCAGTGTTTCCACAGAGCGCAGGGGTATGCCCCGGTCAAGGTCTATCCTCTCCAGAGCGCCTTCAAATTCAAGGCTGGGCCTTTCGATGACAAGGGAAAATGAAACCAAAGCCCGCACAGTCAGGCGGGAAAACTGAGGTTCCGTTACGGGAAAAAGAAGCCCCGAATAGTTTTCGCTGCCGGCAAGCTCGGTAAAACGGATCGGGGCAAAGTGAAAATCGCCGGGCCGGGGGATGTAGGCCGTCCCCTCCAGTTCCACGCGCTCTACCGAAGGGTAGTTTTCCCAAAGGATCAGCGCTTTCAGGCGGTCTTCGTCTTTTAGCGGCGGCGCGGTCCTCCCGGTTTCGATTACCTGTAATGCCTGCCGGGGGCCTCCTCCTGAGTCAAACGAAACGGCCAATTCCGCAAGGCCGTCCTGATCCGCGTCGGAGGTGAATTCCCCAATCGTCCCGTCACGGTACAGCGCGCGGCTTTCAGGATACCCGTCTTTGTCGTCATCCGCGCTGATAAAGCCTGAAAAGGCGAGAAGTTTTTCGGCGAACAGGTTCCGTCCGGCCTCGCTTTGAAGCGAATCGCCCGTCGCGACAAGCAGAGCCTTATCAAGAACAGGCCCGCCCCTGGACGCGGCCTGATCGACGGAATCCTCTTGCGGGGCGAAGAGTTCCGCGGCCGCTTCCTCATCGCCGATAAGCCCCAGATTCAGCGCCGCCGCGATGGAGGCGGGATTGGGCCTGAAATTACCGTTTCGAGCCGGACCAAGGACGCCCGCCCGGTAAGAGGCCATCAGGCGGCGGCTTTCTTCCCTGTCACGGATAAAGGGAACGGCCATCCACGCCAGATCGGGATCGGTTTCCAGGAGCAGGGGCAAACGCCGCAGGGCAAGATCCATTATGGCCTGATCGCCCGGGCCGGGATTTCTGTTTCGGGCATACTCAAAAAAAATCCTCACCGGACGGGGATCACGGGGATAGCGTTCAAGGGCTTCCGCCGCAGCGCGGCGGAAGCCGATAAGGGCCCGGGAGTATCCCCCGGTTTCGCTCAGCGTCCCGGCGGAGTTTCCGCAAATCCCCTTGAGGGCCGCAAGCCGCAGCATCGCGGGCCCATCCGGGAAAAAGCCGTATATCGGGGCGGCCTGGGGCAGAGGTTCAGGGACCCGGTCAAGCAGGGCAAGAGCGCCTGAATAATTACGCAGCGCGATAAGCTGTTCCGCTCCCAGAAGCCGCGCCAGGGAAGGGCCGAAGTGGTTCCAGCGATCTGTCTCAAGCGCCTGTCTCAGGGCATCCAGCACCGCTCCCCTGCCCTTCTGTTCATGGGAACGGGCCAGCGCGAGGAGGCAGGAAATATCCGAAGAAACATCGGCAAAATCGGCGGCCCGCTCAAGGGCGGCCAGAGCTTCAGGCCAGCGGCCCTCCAGGACCGCCCGCTCCGCCCAAAGAAAGTACCGTTCCGCCGCCGCGGCGTCCCCGGCCACTTCCCCATTTTCGTCACGGGCCTGGGCGTAAACACCTGAAAAGGCAAGGGCGAATAACAGAAACGGCAGGGAAAAAAACCACAAAGAGCACGAAGGGAAGATATCTGATAGAAAACGATTCATCAGGTTCTTTTTCATCCCTTGTTCCTTCTTTAACTTCCTGCATACTATTATATCGGTTCTGTCCGTGATGGTCTGTGGCTGAATTCGGAATTCCTGTAACTAAGCGGCGCGGATTCCTTCGGGGATGAATCCGGCTCCGTCAGGGAACCGGATTTTTCTCCCGGAGGCAGGCCCAGAATTTCCCGAACCTCGTCATCGACCAGCGTTTCCCGGCTGATAAGCTCGTCGGCGAGTTTTTCCAGTTCGATCTTGTGGCTTTCGATAATTTCCCGCGCGTTATTCCGAATGCGGTTAAGGATTTCCTCAATCGCCTTGTCAATGCGCTGGGCCGTGTCTTCGGAATAATCCTTATGGCGGGCGATTTCCTTGCCCAGGAAAATGGGTTCGTCCTCCTGACCATAGGCCACAGGTCCCATTTCTTCGGCCATGCCCCATTCGCAGACCATGTGACGGGCCATCTCGGTAGCCTGCTGAATGTCCTGCTTGGTGCCGGTGGTGGTTTCGCTATAAAACAGTTTTTCCGCAAGCCAGCCGCCGTAACAAATGGCGATACGGTCCTCGATCCAGCCCCTGGTACGGCTGTAGCTGTCCTCTTCGGGAAGGGACAGGGCCATGCCCAATGCCCGCCCGTGAGGAACGATGGTCACTTTGTGCAGGGGATCCGAGTTTTTAAGGTAATAGTGCAGCAGAGCATGCCCCGCTTCATGAATGGCGGTCATGCGGCGCTCCTTGTCGGAGACCACGAGGGTTGTGCGGGCCACGCCCATGAGCACCTTGTCCCTGGCTTCCTCAAAATCGCTCATCTCCACTTCCGCCTTATCCTGGCGGGCGGCGAACAGCGCGGCCTCGTTGACCAGGTTGGCAATGTCCGCGCCGCTCATGCCCGGCGAGGCTCTGGCCACACGGACCAGGTCCACATTCTTGTTCAGGGGGATTTTCGCGGCGTGGATTTGCAGTATTGCCTCACGTTCCTTGATGTCGGGCATGGCGACCACTACCTGCCGGTCAAAACGGCCGGGCCTCAGCAGCGCCGGATCAAGCACGTCGGGCCGGTTGGTCGCGGCGAGAATGATCACCCCGTCTTTGGAATCAAAGCCGTCCATTTCAACTAACAACTGGTTCAGCGTCTGCTCCCGCTCGTCGTGGCCGCCGCCGTAACCCGCGCCGCGGGTTCTGCCCACCGCGTCAAGCTCGTCAATAAAAATGATGCAGGGCGCGCTGCGCCTTCCCTGCTCAAAAAGATCGCGGACACGGCTCGCGCCGACGCCGACAAACATCTCCACAAAATCGGAACCCGACATGTGAAAGAACGCGACTCCCGCCTCACCGGCCACCGAGCGGGCCATGAGCGTCTTGCCCGTACCGGGCATCCCCACCAGAAGCACGCCCTTGGGAATCCGCGCACCCATCTTGGTAAACTTCTGCGGGTTTTTCAAAAAAGCCACCACTTCCTCAAGCTCAAACTTGGCGTCCTTCTGTCCCGCCACATCGGCGAAACTCACCTTCTTCCCTTCTTCCTGATAGCGCTTGGCCCTGCTTTTGCCGAACTGGAACGTTTTGTTCCCCCCGCCCTGCATGTTCCTGAACATGAACCAGATAAAGCCGAAGCCGATAAACCAGGGCAACAATTCAAGGACAACGCGCCAGGGACTCGGAGTCGCCGCCGCGCCTGAGATGTTGACGTCCCTCTCAAGCAGGGAGGTGAGCAGATTGGGATCATTATAGGGAATGCGGGTTTTAAGCCTTGCCGATTCCTGGCCGGAGGAACTTCTCAGGAAAATATCCAGCGTATTGTTGTCGTGAATCGTAACGGATTCGATCTGGTTTTGCTCAAGGAAACGGGTAAAATCGGAATACCGTATCTCCCGTACCGGGGTAGATTCCCCCCTGAAAAAATACGCGGCGAAGAGTCCCGCGGCCACGAGAAAAAAAACAAGCGCAAAGCCGTTCGGCCTTTTGCCTTGCAACGACGGACGCGGCCCCCGTTCAGGCGGCTTGTCATTTTGATTGTTAAACATCCATATTCCTCATATTGTTATTGATATTATTATTCACAGTATAAAATTCATGAGGGGGGAAGCCTCCCCCCTCACTCCAGAGCGCCTGCGGCGCTCTTCCGCTTCCCCCCTCTGCGGGGGCTCCCGCCCCCGCAACGCCCCCGGCCGAACCGTTACCGCGCAGAATTTTTCGCCCGCCGCATCTTGCGGAACTTCCCTGCAACGCAGCGTTCCCTCAGGGCCGATAAAGGCGGCCGCTCCCAGCCGGTCAACGGCGCTTAAAGTCCGCCGGCCCCATTCAGGCGGCGCGCGTTTGCCGCCGATACAATCGCCCTTGCAATTCCGCCGCAGAGCCAGGGGCAGCAGGGCGTAAAATCCCCCGGTAATTTCAGCCGCTTTTTCAGAACACGGCTTTACTACAATAGCTGTCTTTCTAAGAGTATATAAGCCCGGCGCTTTAATCAACAGCGAAAAACCGCTTTCAACGGTCCGGGGTTTTTTCAGCGAAACCACTACCCGGCCCTCTTCCCGCCGGACCCAAACCGGCCCCAAATCGGCGGCTTTGGTAAGTTCCCCGCAAAAGCGCCTGAGTCCGGCGCGTTTTACCGGGACGGGGAATGTACCGGCCAAGAGCCGGTCTATACCCCGAAACAGGGCTTCCTCGCGGACAATGGCGGCTTGGGCAAAAAAGTTTTGCGCGTCCGTCCCGAGGGTACGGCTTCCCGCGGCGGTCCAGTTTACGCGGCCGGTTTCCCCGTCGATGAAGGCGGCGGCGAGCGCCTGGGTTTCGGCCAGGGCCGCAAGGCCCTTTTGCCAATGCGGAAAACATTCGTCCAAAAACGGAATAAGGCGGCGGCGTATCCGGCTGCGGAGAAAACGGGTGTCGGCGTTAGTAGAGTCTTCCCGCCAGGGGATATTTGTTTCGCCCAGGTAGCGGAGCACGTCGGCGCGGCCCAGCGCCAAAAGGGGCCGCAGAATCCGTCCCCGCTTTGCGGGCATCGCCGCGAGGCCCGCCGGCCCCGCCCCCCGGAGGACCCGCATCAACGCGGTTTCAAGCGCGTCGTCCCTCGTGTGGGCAATAAGTATGCGGACAGGCGCGGCGCTTTCCGCTTCAATCACGCGGGCCTCCTTAAGCAGCGCCCGGTGACGGTACAGCCGCGCGGCGGCCTCAATGCCTATGCCCCGGCGTTTGGCCGTGACAGCAATTTTTCCCGGCGCTACGGACACCATTTTGCAGGGTATGGCAAGTTTCACACAGAGTTCCCGCACAAAAGCGGCGTCCTCCCGGCTTTCCTCAGGCGGCCTAATCCCGTGTTCCACATGCAGACAGCGCAACGTGAAAACCGCCCCCGGCGCGTTGCCAAGGGCGGCCAGCGCCACAAGCATGGCCGCTGAATCCGCGCCGCCCGACACGGCCGCAAGACACACCGTCCCCGCAGGACAGCCTTCTAAAGCCGCGGCAACGGCGGACTCGAAAAACGTTATGCCTTTTTCTCCCCGGCAGCGGGCGCGGCCGCCGCAGGGGCGGCTCCCGCGGCGGGAGCGGCGGCAGCCCCGGCGGCTTCCGCTTCGACGGCAGGAGCGGCTTCGGCCTTGGCGAACTTCACCAGCGCCACAACCTGATCCGCGCCTGAAATGAGCTTCACGGCTTCGCCCAGGGGAATGTCCCGCACGTGGATGGACTGGTTAACCTTGAGGCCGGAAATATCCACCTCAATACGTTCCGGCAGATCCCTGGGCAGACACTCAATCTCAATTTCGTGGAGGGGATTCTCAAGAATACCGCCCTCCCGGACACCGACAGGATTCCCGCTCAAATGGAGAGAAACCCTGGCCCGCAGGACTACGCCGCTTTCAACCTCGTAAAAATCAACATGGAGGATATTGCCGTCTATGATACTGCGCTGGGTAGCTTTCACAAAGGCGTCGTAGGGCTTTCCTTCCGCCTCGACCTTCACAATGGTACTTTCGGAAATATTTTTTACCCTCTGCGTAAATTCCTTGGCGTCAAGGTCAAGAGCGATTGCCTGGCCCGACCTCCCGTAGAGCACCGCCGGAATACGGCCGCTTCGCCGGAGCCTGCGCGATTCGGCGGAACCGGTACTCTGACGATTTTTAGCGGATAACACAACCTGACTCATATACACCTCATTCAAAAAAATACCGCACCATGTAAACCAATGCGGAAGGGAGATTCGGCCCGCCTGATACCGGCGCGGCTCACGTTCTATCGGGACAAAACCCTACTGGGACGACAGGATTCGAACCTGTGAATACCGGCTCCAAAGACCGGTGGCTTACCGCTTGCCGACGTCCCACCGTCGGAACAGCATAGCATACAAGCGGGGACAATAGCAATATAGTGAAAACCGGAGCCGGCGATTCCGAATTCAAGATAACCACAAGCCCACGCTTGCGTGGGCACTATACGGACAGCCACGGACGAATTGAGAGAGCATTTTTTTCGCCTTGCATGCTGCCATATCGGTTTTATCCGTTCTATATGTAAAGATCCGTGGTTGAAATCGGAATTCCTGAGCCGGAGCCATGTCGAGTTAAATCTCCATCGAAAGATCATCCGCCTCGCCGGATTCGTACTTCTCCAGTATTCTTCTCTGAAGTTCGGCGCGAAATTCCGGCTGGATAGGGTGGGCTACATCCTTGTACACTCCCACCCTGGTTTTGCGGCTCGGCATGGCTATAAAAACCCCACTTTTACCTTCAATTATTTTTACATTGTGTACCACAAAGCAGTCATCGAATGTAATCGTTACATAGGCTCTCAGCTTGCCTTCACCGGGAACTTTACGGACCCTGATATCTGTTATCTCCATAGCGCATCTCCTTTCTATGACGGCCCTTTTCAGTACTATTATTGTAATCCGGAATTGCTCTATGCGCAAGTAAAAATGTTACCTTTACACAATTCCAGATTTTTAATAGAGATTTTTCGGCCTTTTCAGCCTTTTCCCATCCACTGAAAACGCCGAAGCAGGTGGAACCGGCGCCGGAAAGTCCCGCGAAATCCGCCCCCAGGCCGCGCAGGCCGCTAAGCATCTCCCGGTAGGCCGCGCCGTTCCCTCCTTCCGCATCATTCAAAAAAACCGGCAAAAAGTCGTTTTGAAAGGGCCAGTCACGGGGGGGAGCGTACAGTTTTTCGCAAAATTCAGAAGTATTTGGAACGTTTCCGGTTGAATTGGGTATATCTGCGCCTCTGCCGGTGGCATTTTCGCCGTTTTTTTCGCGGAATTCGTCCAGCAGCCTGAAAGCCCGGGGCGTTTCGCTGGGAAAACCGGGGTTTACCAGCACCAAAAAGAGGTTTTTCGGGGCTTTCAACGACAAAAGACGCTCGCCGCGGCCACTTACATAGGAAACTCCGGTCTTTCCAAGGAAAAAAGGCACGTCGCTGCCCAGCAAGGCGGCCATTTCGGCCAGGGAATCATCGTCAAGAGAACCGCCGTCGGCCTTGTACAGCGTATCGAGCGCTATAAGGGTGGAAGCGGCGTCGGAAGAGCCCCCGCCCAGGCCCCCGCCCAGGGGCATCCGCTTGTCAACGTGCACCCCAAGCCCTCGTGCATAGCCGGTCTTGCTTCTGAACAGGGAAACGGCCCTGGATACGATGTTTTTCTCCGGGGGAATCTCCGCTTTTCCCGAAAACGGCCCCTCCATGCGCATTTCCAGCGCCCCGTCCTCATCAAGAAGCTCAATATGAAGGGTGTCTCCAAACGCGAGGGCCGCGAAAATACTCTCCAAATTATGAAAACCGTCGGGCCGCCGCTCTTTCACCCGCAAGTGCAGATTTACTTTGGCCGGGGCTTGAATTGTCAAATTCGCCATGTTTTAAGCCTAACACGATTTTGAAAAAAAAGCGCGCGGCAGGCAAAAAATCTGTTGACAATTCTGTAAATTCTCCCTTATGTTTCAATAGGGAGAAAACTATGTTTCTGCATGAAGTCATGAATTATCGGATGGATTCCGGAAAGGTTTTTTTTCCGGCGGAAACGCCGGCATTGATACCTTTGGACAATTTTGAGACCGTCCCGGCGGAGGACGCCGGCGCATTGCCGTTTTTCATCTTCGCCGACGATGACGACGATGATGAAGACATTGACAACAAAGACAGCTTCGATGACGACGAAGATTTCGAAGACGATGACTTTGGAACCGATGATTTCGACGACGATGACGACGACGATGATGATTACGATGAAGATGATGAAGACGACTTCGACTATGACGAAGAAGACGAGGACTTCGACGATTTTGACGAGTGAGTGAGTACGGCGGCTGGTGAATACAGCCGCTCAAGCTCGTAAAAAGACCGGGCCTGCCCGCTCATCAAATGTACGACGATTGATCCGAGGTCAATTATCCGCCATTGATCGTCTCCCGAATCCGGCTTTCGGGAGCGTCTGAGTATGTCCAATCCCCGCTCTCCACAAAAGTCCTTGACGTGCCGATCCAGGCCCTGCAAGTGGGTGTTGCTTGAGGCGGTGGCGATGACGAAAAAATCGGTCCAGATGTTCATCTCCCGCAGATCGAGGATCGTCACGCCGGCGCCTTTGTGTTCCCGCAGCAGTTCTCCCAGAGCCAGGGCGGCGTCCTCGCCGGGGGGAACACTAGTTTCTTTTGACATATCTTCCATCAAAATCCCTTCCGACAATCAGCGTAAAATCTGACTGGTATTCAAAATCCCGTATCGTAATATCCCCCCGGGAAATTTCCTCTACGATGCTCTCAACACGTATGTTTTCGCAGCGGATTATTTCGGCGAATATCTCCGCTATATCCTCCTGGCCGGAGCGGTCTATGATTTCGGTCTTTTCATAACCGGTATGATCCGCGTTGCCGACGGAAATCACGTCGTAGCCGAACCCCCGCAGCAGATCCGCGGTTCTTCCCGCCAGGCCGTTCACTGCGGTCCCGTTCAGCACCTCAACGGTAAAGACCCGCTCGCCGGAGGAACCTGATGTCTGCCGGGTCAGCGCGCCCAGTGTCTGACGTACAATTTCCTTTACAAGACTTCCGTCGTAGAAGGGGATAAGCAGCGTCTGGCCCGACAGTTCCCGCAGATTCCCTCCCACAGACTGGATATTGGTGCGGTCCGTGTCTATACGGGCGAATTCGTCAAACAGGCGGATTCGCTCCCGCTGGTTCATCCCGGTATTAAGGAACGACTGGTACAGCCTTGCCGCCGCGGTATTCTTCAATACTTCGTTCATCTCCCCCTGGCGCTTTAAGAGCCCCAGAAAGAAACGCTGCCGCCGGAATACCGCCGAGTCCCGGCCTTCTTCGGGGACCTCGTAGCGGACGTACATGACGGCCTTGTCCCCGTCCAGGCGGGTCACGCCGGAGGGGAACAGTACAGTCTCGTCGCCGCGGATATCCACCGGTGAAGGAATAAACAGTTCCACCCCTTCCAGCAGGTCTACGACTTTACCAAGATTTTCCATGGTAAGGACTATGGAAAAACTGATGTCTATTCCCAAAAGGCCCTCGATCTCGCTTTCAAATTCCGAAATCCTGCCCGGACTGTACACCGCGTCTATACGATCCACCCGGTTGATCCTGGTGATCAACAGTCCCAATTCTCCGGGGATGTCAAAGATCGCAGCCCGTCCGGTTGCAGGGTAGTACATCAGCACGTAGGCGCCGAGTGGTTTTTGATTCTGTTCGATGACAAAAAGCACATTGAGCACCGTGTCACTGGAAAGGGCTTCCTCCACCGGATCGCCGCGCAATGTATAGACCGCGGCGAATATCCCCGCCGCCAGGAGCAGCACAATCGCGGCAAGCAAAAACACGCTGGGGTTTTTGTTTTTTGTTTTCAATAACTTACCTTTAAGATTTCGGAACCGGTTCCTTCATTTTTTCCAGCAGACGAAAGGTTTCCTCCGACAGTTCCAGTTTTTTGGAACGCAGCCAGGAAACGGTTTGGTTCAGTACCGCGAACAGTATCCGGTCCAGGTCCTCATTCGCGTAACACATCCTTCTCAGGGCGGGATCAATTTTTTCCCGCGACACCTCCACCTTATCGGCGATATACACCACTTTTGCCAGCGGCCCCATGCCGGCGGCGCCTTCGGTATGGAGCGCCACCGCCTCAAGCACATCCCTATTATGTATGCTAAAGCGCTCCCTGAGCAAGATCGCCGCCGCCCTGCCGTGGAGCAGGGCGGGCTTTTTCTTTTCCAGTTTTGATACGGCCCTGCCGTCGGACTTTGCCATCGCGAGCAGGGTTTCTTCATCCAGGCTTTTGCCGAGGTCATGGGCAATTCCCGCGAGGTAGCCCAGGGCCGGGTCCAGGCCAAAGCGGCGGCAGAGATCCCAGGCCAGGAGGGCGGTGTTACGGGAATGGAGAAAACGCTCCATGGAGAGACTTTCCCGCGCGGCTTCCTCCACGCGGATAATGCTTTTCTGAGCGGGACCCGCGCCGGAGGAATCGGCGGCCGGCGGGGCTTCCCCCGAAAAGCCGTACAAACGCCGGTCCTCAATAATGGTCCGCGCCGCCTGGGGTACGAGGTAGCGCCACGCGCCGGCGCTTTCTATCCGTTCCCGGACCATGGCGGAAGATATTTCCATCATCTCGTTGGTGATCCGCCTGTGCGGAAACGGGCAGGATACCTCGGCGGAAGCGAGGCGGCGGGCGACGATAATATCGGCGCGATCCAGAATCTCACCGCTTTTGTGCCACTGGAGAAAACCCGCGGCCAGGTCGTCGCCGATAATGAGGCCCGGCTTCCCTTCGGGCATGTAACGCCGGATAACGCTTTCCAGCGTGTCCGCGGTGTAGGAAACCCCCTCCCGCCGGATTTCGCAGTCGTCAACGGTCAGGCGGGGATCACCGGTGATCGAAGCTGCCAGCAGCTCCAGGCGGTCACAGCCGCTGCTTTCCATATTGGCGGCGGCAAGTTTGAAGGGGGACCGGTACGCGGGGATCAGCACCACCCGGTCATAACGCAGGGCCGAAAGCACCGCGTCCGCCAAAAAGAGATGCCCCAGATGCACCGGATTAAAACTGCCGCCTAAAACCGCCAGTCTCAATTAAATATATTTCCTTAAACGCAGTATCGGAGCTTTCAAAAAAATATTTTTCAATTCTTCCAAAACCACCGCTACAAAATCATTGGAAACACTATTATAATGTTTCAGTTCTTCCATTGATTCTGCCATGAGATCATAGAAATTAAAATTGAAATTTCCTCCGGCATAAAAATCAACCGTGCTCTCCGTATCATTATACACAAAATAATCCGATAGAACGGTAAATATGGGTATAATTATGGTTTTTTTATTACGGTCAACAGTGACATTTTGTTTGGCGGTTACACCGGTACCCATATCAAAAGACCACTCGGCGCCGTTTATGGCGACATTGATGGTATCACTGGTTCCGATAACTTCAAAATACCATTCCCCGCTCTGCGGCATTTCCGCCGTTATATGAACCGCCGCCGCAATGTACAAAACAAACAAGACTACGATTTTCTTCACGGCTTCCCCCTTGCGCGCATGGTATTGCAATTTTTGGTATTATTCAAGGGCATAGTTCCTGCGGGATCGCCCTCTTTTGCTTGCAAGTTTAGTCTTTTGTGAGTATAAAAAGAATATCATGGAAACGGAGAAACCGCTTATCGGTATTATCGGCGGAGTCGGCCCCTCCGCGGGCCTTGATTTTATGCGGTATATGTTCGCCAATACCCGCGCCGTAAAGGATCAGGATCACCTTGACAGCGTCTTAATTTCATGCCCCGCATTAATCCCCGACCGGACGGAATTTCTGCTGAACGAGGGAAAGCCCGGTTATGAAAACCCGGCCTACGGTATGTTTGAATGCGCGAAACGCCTGTACCGTGCAGGGGCGCGGTATATAAGCGTCGCCTGCAATACCGCGCACGCCGATCATATTTTTACCCTGTTTCGCGCGCTGGTACGGGATTCGCTTCCAGGCGTCAGCATTGTCAATATGCCTGAAACATGCGCCGCTTACGCGCGGGAAATCGGTGTAACACGCGCGGGGCTTTTGGCGACAGCGGGCACTTACCAAAGCCGGGTGTATCACGAATATTTTACGGCGGAAGCGGGCTTCGTTCTTATTGAGCCGGATGCGGACATACGGGAAACCATTCACGCGGCGATATACAGCGAGGACTTCGGCATTAAAGCACATTCGGATCCGGTAACGGAGAGGGCAAAAACTATTTTGCAAGACGCAATTGCCCGCCTTGCCGGACAGGGGTCGCAGGCGCTTATTCTCGGCTGTACGGAACTTCCGCTGGCGATAAGCCCTTCGAATTCCCCCCTCCCCCTGCTTAATCCCGCCCTGCTTACCGCCCGCAGGTTAATCCGCCTCACCGCCCCGGAAAAACTGGTTCCCTGACTTCCGCAGGAATTCCGATTTCAACCACGGACCTTCACGGACAGAACGGACAAAACCGATATGACAGCATGTAAGGTGAAAAAATTATTCCCTCAATTCGTCCGTGTCTGTCGTTTAGTGGGGATGCCCAGGAAGTTTGTTACTTCCTGGGCATCCTTCGCATTTGCTCCCGTTTCGTTGAAACGGTACGCAAATGCCGCACTAAAGAGCCTGTCCCAACTGTGCGCTAACGCTCCCGGCATAGCCGGGGGCAGGATTTTGGGACAAAGTCCTCAA
>JAITIC010000173.1 GCA_031279635.1 Treponema sp.
GCGGAGCGCTTGGCGGCTTTTGGCGGATAAAGAAAGTACAAATTAAAGCAACGATTCCGAGCGGTATAATGCTGAAGTTCGCCGCCATCGCCCATGCCTCCGCCGAGGAGGCCCCGGCAGCAACAGCCGCATCCTGAATGCCGCCAAAAACCGGCGCGGTGAAGAATTGTATGCCGAACTGCAGCAGTGTAAGCATTGAAAGGCCCAGGGACACCGCCGTCACTCCTCCCCTGCCTACAAGCATGGGAATGTATGGGCGGATAACGGCGATAAGGATACCGTTGGCCGCGAACTGCACTACGAGATAGATGGCCATAACCGCGCCGCCGGTTATAGGTCCCAATCTCACATGAAAGCCGAATATACCGGTGAGCATAAGGCAGAGTACGCCGATGGAAACGAGAATCCAACGGCGGTAGCGGTTGATGCGGTCAGCAATAAAACCGAAAATCGGCGCGCAGATACCAGCCCCGGCGGCAATGGAAGCCCATCTATTAGCAGTGAGGTAGTCCATATTCAGGCTATCCTGGAAGAAGGACACATTGTAAGAGGTAAAGGTAGAGTTGATGAAAGTGAACGACACCCAGGCGATGAAGATCATCAGCAGTTGATGCTGCCTGAAGACCGACCAGATCTCTTTAAAGGGCAGAGCTTGTGTAGATACCTCGGAGCCTTCTTCCCTTTGCGGATCACGATAGATTAAGATGACGAGCAACGCCGCAACACCGCTCATGCCCGCCATTACCCACCAGATCGTATGGAACTCAATGCCGGCTTTCAGCATAGGGTTGACGATAAGATTCGTGGCGGTTAGGGTTCCCAGTGGTACACACGCGCCCCACAGACTCATAGCCAGTGCCCGGTTCTTCTCCCGAAACCAAAACGACAGCGCTGTCGGCGAACTTACCCAAATGAATCCCACAGCTAAACCAAGCAAGGCGCGCCCGGTGCGGAGAATATTGTAGTTGCTGCCCGAAAGCGCGGACACTACAGCGCTGATAACAACCAGTAGTCCGCCAAATATCATCACGAGCCTGACACCGAGCTTCTTAACCAAAAAGCCTGCCGCAAGTGCGGAAAACAAGGCGAACAAACCGATAAGACTCATGGTCTGCCCAAAAAGAGACTGATTGGACAGACTGTCCTTAAAGACACTGTATCCGGGTTCGTGCATAAATTTCCCGTTTACAAGAAGGCCGGCGATGCTGTTGTGCAATGGCGGCGCCGAAAACCACAGTATCGGCGTGATGAAGCACATGATAAAGATGACGATGAACATGAGCCATGCTTTACTGCCGGGCTTTTGTAGATTGGCGTCGATTTTTGTTGTTGACATTTCTGTTTCCTCCTTAACTCTTCCCGTAAGTACGGGCTGTTTCAAACATGGCTTCAACGTTTTCCCGTTTCGCCACCTCGATGCTTCCGCTGGTAGCAAGCATATAGCCGCCGCCGGGGGCGCAGTTATCAATCAGGTACTTAACCTGGTTTACTATTTTTTCCTTGCTGCCAAATTCCAGATCGACGATGGAAACGCCGCCTGAAATACACGCAAGGCCGGAAAAAGCTTTTTTGAATTTGGCAAAATCGCCTGTTTCAAAGTGAATAAGGCATTTTCCCGCCGGCAGCTTTTGCAGTTCCTCTACCATCGTTGTAACGCGCGTATCGTACGGTCCCTCTGTATAAATAAAAGGAGTTACATTCATGTCGATAAGCGCTTTTATAATTTTTTGTAAAGGACGCCAGTAAAGATTAAGGTATTGATCATCGTTTATAAATTTGTCCATGCCCTTATGCAAAGGAAAATAAACACGTTTTACAGGCATGGGAACAAATTTGAGAAACTGCAGGTTCGCGATTTGATTATCCGCCAGAACATCGCAAAGGGCCGCAATTTTATCGGGACATTCAAGCTGGTCCTCAAACATTCCCATGGTACCGCGCAGAAAGTCGCTTATGATGTCAAAGGGCGCTTCCGCAACCATGTTCCAAAGGCGCGGGAATCCCGCCTGCGTAAGTTTATCGCCCAGAATTGCGGCAACTTCTTCGGCTTTGGCATTTTGTTTTGCCATTTCCAGAATTTTTTCCAGCGCCCCAACTACAGGAACGGAAAAAACATTCCGGAAAATCTGGGTTCCAAGAGAAGCCGCGGGATTAAAACTGAACATTGATAACCCCTTAAGGCCGGGCCAGGCGCGGGGAATATACTTATTAATGATAAAGCGTGTCAGGTCTTTAATCGCCTCATCGTATTCTTCCTGCTTCATAAATTCCTTTTCTTCAACCTGGTATGTCGAAAAATCGGAAAGCTTTGTACCGGGGCGTCCGGGCCAATCCACAAGCGCCGTTTCCGCAATTTCGTTGGCTTTGCCGCTCATTAAATTGGGCGGCCAGCAAATATCCGGCTTAAACTCATCGTAAAATTTAAGCACCGGCTCTACCACCGCCTCGTAGTCGTAAAAAGTCGCCGCGTGGGAGCCCTGCCCGTAAAGATGATAGGGCAGCCCGCTTGGCGCCGGGATCAGGGGAAGCTGGTCGCTTTCCTTTAACGCTATAGCGTCGTTTACCCGCTTTAGCCGCGCCTCAAACAAGTCTTCGTTTGCCATAAGGCCCTCCTCTGTCTCTGGGTTTCCGCTTTCTGGAACAGGTTTTTTCAGGATAAGGTACGAATCCGGCCAGGGCAATATGCAAAATGCATAATTTTTGAAAATATTCTCTTGCATATTTGTGCATTATGCCTAAAATTAAGGTATGACTTTAAGTATACGGATTATCGCGGACTATCTGGGTTTACACAACGTCACCCTGCCCGAATGCCCCCCCTCCCCCCCGCAAATAACGGGAATGCGAATTTTGACGGAAAGTCTGGAAAAATATTCGCCGGAACTGGTTTACATAGGAAACGCCTCTGAAATTTTTTATGATAAAAACCTGTCGAAAAGCTGCGTTTTATTAAATGGAAAAAACATAATTATTGTACCAAATAAAAACACCGAAGAAATTTCCAATGAACTCTTTTCCTGTTTTGAATATTTTTCGCAGTGGGAACAGTCTTTGGAAAAAGCGATGAAAGAAAAAAATGTTTTGCAGGCTTTTATCAACGCAAGCGAAGATATATTCGGCGGTCCTATGTCGATTATCGATCAGGACGCGACAGTGCTTGCCCACAGCAGGATTGACGGCAATTCTCCCGCATGGCATAAAGAACTTGCGGAAACAAAAAAGCTGCCCCTTGATGTTATCAATAGCAGCACAGTTACTTCTGACGGTAAAATTGTTACAAGCTGGGGTGAAACACCCGCAATCTACATCAAAGAAAAACAGTTTAGGCGTATCGGAGTTCATATCAATGTACCAAACAGCTCCACACTGTCACTCTGTATAGAGGAAGATAAAAAGATTTTTACTCATGGATTTTGCCAGCTTGCGGAAATCCTGTGCCGTTTTATCATGCGTACGGCAACGGAAAGAGAATATAAACCTCTGGGCAGCCTTGACATATTTTTTACCGACCTTTTGAACGGCGAATATCACAACAAAGAAAGTACCTTTACGGTTTCTTTGCCGCAGATTGAAATGGGTTTTTCTGTTCCCTGGATATTGATTGCAATACATGTTCTTTCCGTACAGTCAGACCTTATAAGGCAAAAACGGCTATTAAACGAAATTAAGACTATTCCCATTAGTAAACGTTCAATTCTGTTCAAGAACGATATTGTCATTGCCTTAAACCGTAACAGTCTGGAGCAAATGCTGTACGAAATTAAAAAATATATAAAGCCGAAATACTATTCAATTGGTGTTTCCATGCCGTTCTCTAAAATGGAAGATGCTTATTCACGTTACCATCAGTGTATGGCCGCGATTGGCACAGGCAAAAAACCTGTTAACTACGCGGAGAAAATTGCCTTTTCATATCTTCTTGCGGAAACCGGAAAGGCCAATGCCGACCCTCTTTTTTGCCATCCCGCCCTGGAAATCCTCCGTGAAAAAGACACCGCTTCGGGATTATACGAAACGCTCCGTCAGTATTTATTCCACGAACGCAACAATACCGAAACCGCAAAGGCTTTAAAAATTCACCGCAATACCCTGTCCTACAGACTTTTACAGATAGAAGAATTAACAGCGATCCATTTAGACGATACGGAAGAAAGACATTTTGCCCTGCTTTCTTTTTTACTGGAAAGAGAGGGATATACTTCCAACCGTAAAATATAACCGGATGCGGGAGTGTCAAATTATTCAAGCGGGCCGCTACTTCCCCACACAGAAGCGGCTGAACATAACTTCCAGTATGTCCGCGGCGGCCGTTTCCCCGGTAATCTCGCCCAGGGCATTTACCGCCTCCCTGAGCAGGGGCGCCACAAGGTCCAGGGGCTCGCCCCGGTCCGCCAGGGCAAGCGCCTCCTCCAGCGACGCAAGGGCCGTGTCCGAAAGCTCCTTCTGCCGGGCCGTGCCAATGCCCGCGGACGGCCTCCCCCCCTCCGGGGCGGCGGCTGCGGCCTTTTCCAGGGCGGCAACTACGGCCCTGGTCAATTCGCCAAAACCCGCCCCGGTCTTCGCGCTGACGGCAAGGAGGGACGCGCCGGGGGGCGGCGGGGCAAGGTCCGCCTTGTTCCAGATCGGTATTAACGGCTTTTGCGCGCTGTCAATAAAGGCCCTGTCCTCCCCGGTGATCCCCACGCTCCCGTCAACAAGGTAAAGTACAAGGTCCGCTTCGCCGAGAAGCGTCCGGCTCCGCCCTATTCCCAGTTTTTCCACAGGATCTTCGGAATCCCTCAGCCCCGCCGTATCGGTAAGCCGTACCGGGATCCCCTCCAGGGAAACCCAGTCCTCGATCCAGTCCCGGGTAGTGCCGGGCACATCGGTGACGATGGACCTGTCTTCCCCGAGGAGCAGATTAAACACGCTTGATTTTCCGGCGTTGGGCCGGCCGGCGATAACCGCCAGGGCGCCTTCGGCGTAGAGCCGTTCCCGGCGGTAGGAAGAAATCAGATCCCGCAGCCTTTCCAGGGCTTCCTCCGCAAGATGCCGGTCAGGAAGAATTCCGGCGGCCTCACCGGTAACAGTATCACCGTTTGCCCGAGCCTCACCGGCCTCGTCTTCGGAGTAGTCAAGGCAGAGTTCGGCGGCCGCCAGGGTTTCTATTAAAAGGGAATTGATCTCCCGGATCTCCTTTTCCAGACCGCCGGAAAGACGGCGCACCGCGTGTTCCCGGCCCAGGTTTGTTTTGGCGGACACAATTTCCATCACGCTTTCACAGCGGGTAAGGTCGAGCTTGCCGTTCATAAAGGCGCGGAACGTGAACTCCCCGGGCAGGGCTTCGCGGAAACCCGCCGCTTTAAGGGCCGCCATTACGGCCTTTGCGGCGGCGATACCCCCGTGACAGGAAATGTCCGCACCGTCTTCGCCGGTATAGCTCGCCGGGCCCCGGTACACCGAAACCAGTACCTCATCGAGCTTTTCCGCCGGAAGAATTCCCGCCGGAAAACCTTCCGACGTATCTCCGTCGCCCGGGGAACAGGCGGTGATCCACCCGTGAACCACGGTATTACCCCCCGCTGAACGGAGTCTTTCGGGACGGGAAAAAACCCGCGACAGCAATTCTACACTGTTGCCGCCGGTGGTCCTGATAACGGTCAGGGCGCTTATGCCCAGGGGGGTGGCAAAGGCGGCGACAGAATCGGTATCGCCGTATTCGGGCTTATTCATCCCGCGTCCGGGCGGGCGTATCGCCGCCGGAACCGGCCCCCCGTTCCGCAAGGCCGGCGCGGCAGAACAGCCAGGGCGCGCCCGCGCTGATCCAGAAGGCCAGCGCGCCGTAGCGCAGGAAGCGGCCAAGTTCGAGGTACGGGGAAGCGGCGCCCCAGAACGGCAGATCGGCAAAGAGCGATCCCCCGCCGGGGAACAGGGCTTTCAGGGACAGGTAGAGCAGGGCGGTGGCGGCCGCACCCGGAACATAACGGGCAAGCAGAATCCCCGCGCCGGGCTTTTTGTCCCTTACCGGGGCGTCGGCCGCGAAACCTATGTGCCGGTTCATCAAACTGTAGCCGCAGCAGAAACCCAGGAAAAGTCCCCCCTGATCCACCCCCACACCGGAGGCATTCATCAAAAAAGCGGCAAGGGCGGCAATGATCATCCGGTAACGCGGGTTAAGTCCGGTAAGGAACGCCTCCAGGCGTCCGGCAAACAAAAAGTACAGTACCAGAAGAATACCCCCGGCAATCCAGCCTCCAAAAATATCCGTGGGGAAATGGAGGCCCAGGTAGAGCCGGGTAAAGGCGATAACCGGAATAAAGAAAGCCGCCGCTATCCGTACCGGTATTTTCAGGGGGGGATTTTTTACCGGAGCGGCGGCGGCGATCCAGAAAACAAGCGAGTGCTGGGCATG
>JAITIC010000146.1 GCA_031279635.1 Treponema sp.
TCCCGCAAATTCTTCTTTCAGGTCAAACCTTGTTCCTTCTGTCATATTCCCCTCCCCAGAGTTCCTGGCTTTTCAGAAAGTATAGCACAAATCAGAAAATTCTGTGGGTCAAGTTTAGCCCTTGGGGCGGGGAGGTTCATTATACTTTCCCCCGCGCAAGCGGGTTCTTTGGTTTAACACCAAATTTTTTGTAAGTGTTGCGTCATTTGAGCCGGAGCAGATCTCCGGGGTATTAAACCAGGCTTTCGAATAATATGCTGCGCGGCGACGGACTTCGCGCAGGCATTGAGCGGTTCGGCGAGTTTGCCAATATTCGTTTTTTGAAACAGGCTCACTTATAAGCGAAACGGAATAAATGTGGTTGCCCGGGGGCAGGAACGAGCTTAATGCTTAGGTCCTAAGATCAGGGAGCCTCTAAAGCTCCCTGATGTGTTTTTAGAGATTTCTGTTATTTACCGGGGCATCACTTTCGCCATCAGGTCCCGAACATAGTCGTAGTCCCGGTCAAAGGCTTCCACAAATTCCGGCTTATCCGCCGGAGACATGCCGAGCATGTACTGGAAGTAATTGGGATCTTTGTAGTTCAGCAGGAACTGCTTGACCTTTGCCTTCAAGTCCGCGGGCAGATCGTTTCGGATTGCCATGGGCGAGGAGGGAATTTTGGGGGATTCGTGAATCACCGTAAAGTCGCTTTCCTTCGCCCGTCCCGCGGCGATTTCCGCCGCCAGAATATCGGAGGCTACCGGCGCGGCGTCAATATCCCCGTTGATCACCCCCTGAAGCCCGTTCTGATGCTTGCCGGAAAATGAGACGGAGGAAAAAAACCGTCCGTTGGTGTGAAAGTCCTCGTTGGTCATGCCGGAGAAGGCGTTCATCAGTTCCAGGGTGGGCACATAATTCCCCGATGTGGAGGCAGGGTCTACAAAGGCAAAAGTCTTGCCCCGGAGATCCTGAAGGTTCCTGATAGGGCTGCCGGCCTTAACGATGATCTTGGAGGTATACCCGGCCCGGCTTTTATCCCCGAAGATTGCGGGGGTGGTTATCGCTTCCGCCCCGGCCCGTTCCGCAGCCTGGACATACGATACCGGGCCGTAATAAACGATGTCCGCGTGTTTGGTCCGCATGGCCTCCACCACCGCGTTGTAGTCCGCTGCGTTAATCTCCCTCACCTTAATACCCAGGGCGGCGCTCAGTTCTCCCTGTAGGGCGCTCCGGAACTCCGCCAGTTCTTCGCTGGCCTCATTGGGGAGGTAACACATCACCAGTTCCTGCGGCCAACCTGCCGGCATGGAGGCGCTGGAACCCGCCGCCTTCTGTCCACCAGCATAGAGCTTGCCGCCTGTTCCTGCCAGGACCGTAAAAAACACCATGGCCCATGCAATCGCGCCGTTCGGCTTCAAACTTTTCATCAAATTACTCCTTGTAATTAAGATGAGTCCTTTTTAATCTCCGATTATTAGAAATTTATTATGATTATGTAAAATTTAGATAAGAAGTATATGTTTGCTGTTGTATGATTCATTTATACTGTCGAGGTTCTTCTAAAACTCAATCCTTTTTGAACAAGCGCTTAAAAACAGTAAAAACAGGCGGTCAAATATCCACTTTGGCCGCTAAAATTGAGTTATGCGCAATTGGTTTTGAATTGGTTGGAAAATTATAAAATAAAAATTAAATGTAATGTAAATTAAAGAATAAAAATATCCAAAGCATCGGGAATCAACGATCAAAAATATTAGTTATACTTCATATCAATAGAATATGGTATAAATACCCCAAATAACTCTCAAAAGCAAAATTTTTTTGCCCCAAATTTTACTGTAGCAGGCGGCGTCCATGCCGCCTGAAATGTACCCCCAATGCCCCAAGAAACAGTATCCCAAGAGGCGGAGAGTGGGCTTCGCCCACCCACCGCCCCAGACAGGGTTTACCTTCAAAAAGTACAGAATTCTCTGCAATGGGCATTTAAGGGATATTTTAGGCTTGCGGCTTGCAGTAAGGCCATTGACAAAATTTCAGAATAGGCTATAATATTCTCATGCTTTTGACAAAGACGGCTCACGGCTCACGGCTCATTATACTTTAGCTAAAAACCAACGTGTCAAGTACCTGACAGATAAAATCCCGCTTTTTTATCCATTTCCCTTATTTTCGTTTAAAACCGCCTCATTCGGGGGCAGAAATACCCCGTCGGGTGGCAAAAACAAGGCATTCGTTGGCAAGAATACGGCAGCCGTTGGCAAAAACGCCTCATTCGTTGGCAAAAGCAACATCCCCGTTGGTGAAAATACGCCGTTTTGGGACAAAAACTCCCCATTAGGAACAGAACAGATTCAAGGAGGCATATAATGTCAAAAACAACCGACTGGCTTCCCGGAACACGGGAAGGACAACTGGAAATGGCCCGTAATTGGCAGGGCGTTGCCGGGGACAACGCAAGCGTATAGGGTATCCCCACAGCCGCCATGCAGAACTTCGACACTCTCATATCCACTGCGGACAACGCCCTTGCCACCGCCAAAAACGAGACCACCCGCACCCCCGTGGCTACCGCCCAATGCAAAGAAGTCTTCGACGCATTGACCGCCTTTATGCGGGATTTCAAGCGGCGGTATTTTTTATCCCCGCCCCTGCTCGATTCAGACTACATTGCTCTCGGCCTCAAACCCCGCGACACCACGCCCACGGCAAGCGGAACCCCCACAGCGCAGGTAACGGTAGAAACATATTTGCTGGGACGGCACGAACTCGGCGTAAGAATCATCTATGTAGTGGGCAGCCCCACAGACCCCGCCAATAAAGGCTTCAGGATATGGTACAGCGTGGTTGCGCCGGGTGAAACACCTCCCGCCAGCCCCGATGAACTCCGCAAATCATTTTACACCAAACGGAAAAAAGACGTAATCGACTTTGATTTTGGGGACAGCGGGAAGACGGCGTATTTTGCCGTGCAAATTGAGAACGAGGGCAAGAAAGGCCCGTGGGGGCCTTTGGTAAGCGCCCTTATTCCGTAAGGGCCATGGCGAGTCGAGGTTTAGTTTATAAGGTGTTTTCGCTTGCGGAAACATCGCTGCCCTTGAGGGTGGGAATTTTTAGGGGTGAAAGGCCCCAAAAGGAGCAGAAGGAGCGGAAAATGAATTACGCAAAAAGGAGTGAACAGGGAGATATTCGTCTCACACCAGGTGAATTAGTCGGCAAAAACGGGTCTGGCGGTCTTCAAATCACTTTTGTTAACCTTTCTCGTATGGGTTGCACCTTCCTTTGGTTTACGAGATTTTTGGAAGGACAAGAAGATACGCCCGATACGCACGAGATTGATGGAAAAAAGTACCAGGCATTTAGAGAAAGTGACGCCGTATTTCTTAAAGAAATCAGGGGTGACCGTATTGCCAGTACCGTTGGTTTTTCTTTAAGGGAAATTCCCGTCGTTTTGGAGGAAATACGGCAGATCATGACGGAAGAATTTGCAAAGGGCGAACAGTTATGAAAAAGATGGTTTTTGCATTTGTAGGCGTATTGACGAGCAAGGAGAACTAAATATGAAGAAATTGACAAGTGTGGCGTTGTTATTGTTGACCGGATTGGCTTTTATCCATGCCGCCGACAAATATGCCCCCGCCGGCAACACCCTTGCCGACGCGCTGCAATGGCTGGCGGTACAAACGGCCTGCCTTGGAGAATACAGCATGGCTTTTACCGGAGATTTCACCCAGTCCGATCCGAGGGATAATTACCGGCCCAACGATATCCGTGAATATCTTGCGAGGCAGAGCGGTAACAGAACCAGTATCCGCACGATCTACGGGATATGTTTCGATTATGCCCAGTACGCATATAACATTATTTCGGATTCCCGAAGCTATTACACGGGCCTGGGGGTGCGACAGTGGTATATTGCCGGGACACACGGTAATTCCCGGCAGATGGTATTGTACGACCCGGTGCCTCGGGGGCAGCACGATCTGGAGCAGAACGGCGTGTATGTCAAGGTAGCTTCACGGCCAAACGTCCAGGCACACAATGATATAACCTACCACGCATGGCTCTGGGTTATTGGAAACGACGGTACAACTTACTGGATCGACCCCACCTGGACCGACAACACTGGGTATGTATGGTGGGGCGTGGTGCGGAACGGCAGGGAGGAACAGGTAGCCCCGGCGACGCGGCTCTGCGCGGAAAGGATCCCTGCCGGTATCGCCTTCGCTTCGTTCACGAGCGGCGATGCGAACAGAAGCGCCGGGAGGTATACTGAGGCTATTGAGGAGTATGACGAGGCGATACGGGTAGAACCCAATTATGCGCAAATCTATAACAACCGGGGCCTCGCGTATTACCAGAAAGGGGACTATGACCGGGCTATTGCCGACTTTAACCAGGCAATCACGCTGGACCCCAACTATGCGGACGCCTATAACAATCGGGGCCGCACATATTACGCCAAAGGCGACTTAGACAGATCCCTCACGGACTATAACCAGGCAATCACCCTCGACCCCGAATTTCATCTCGCCTACCACGGCCGCGCCCAGGTGTACATGGCTAAAACCGACTATACCAAGGCTTATACTGACATGAGACGGGCGGGCAGCCTGTTCCCCCGTGAAGCGGTCTATATCGTTACTCAAGGCGAGATATTAATTGCCATGAAGGAGTTCAAAAGGGCCGTTACCATACTTGAAGCGGCGCTGCTTATTAACCCGAACGTGCCCAATGGCAGGGAATTGCTGGAACGCGCCAAGCGGGGGCGATAACTCTATGGGAAAAGCGCCCGGTATGGGTGTCTCTATAGCCGGCGGGCGTTAAACGTACAAGGAGTTTCATTATGAAAGAATTGAAGTTTGTTTTGGTATCCCTGGCGCTGCTGTCGATGGGAATGGGATCATGCGTAACAGCGCCAAAGCTGGACCTTTCCACCGTTGATCCTGCCCAACCGATACCGGTCATCGGGATTCTCCTGAGAACGCCTTCCGGCTCTTACCAGGAACCATTTTTCCAAAAGTACGGAGACAGCGAAGTAGACGAATGGAATAACGATCCAAAAAAACACGAGCAATTGCTGGATATGCTCTG
>JAITIC010000155.1 GCA_031279635.1 Treponema sp.
CGTGGCGGATCATCTCCGCAAAACGGCCGAGTTTCTCATCTCCGCCGTAATACTCATAAACCACCCTTGCACAGCTTGGGGCTATGCGGGAAACCCCTTCAAAATAGGCGCTTTTCCCAAGCCTTTCAGTCTCACTTGAATGATGATCAAACCAAAGCTTGCAACCTTTGATATAGGGTATATTGGCAAGAATATCATTATCAGTAGCTTGCACCAGGCCGTCCTGGATGTCCTTTGGATGAACAAACTTCCATTCGTCAATAAGCCCCAAATAGAGCAAAAGCGCCCCGCAGGCCAAACCGTCAAAATCAGATCTGGTTAATAATCTCATGGCTCACCATCCTTATAATTGAACCTGTTTCAAAACTAATTGACTGTGCGCTAAACGCGCAGGGTTTTGAAACAAGCGCTTGCAGTTTTTCAGGCTAAAGCCTTACAAAACCGCGTTTTTAAAGCTCGCTGTTCCAAAACTGAGTTTTGAAATAGCCTCAATTATTTTACAATTTATTATTTATTATCTGAGCCTGTTCCAAAACTAATTGACTGTGCGCTCACGCGCACGGTTTTGGACCAGGCTCTTGCGGTTTTTCAGGCTAAAGCCTTGCAAAACCGCGTTTTTTAAAGGCTGCTGTTCCAAAACTGAAGTTTTGGAACAGCCTCATCTATGTTTATATTATAGCAGAGTTTACTTTTTTTTTCAATTTGTCTATATTCAATTTATGAATTTGAAAAAAAATATAGCAAAAACCAAGTCCGGTTGCAAAATCGGCCCCGGTTCTACAATCGGCAGATTTATCTTTATCACGGGTATTTTTGTTCTGTGCGCCGCGGTATTCACCTGTACCGGCCTTCCCAAGGCCGGAATCGAGGCTTTTGGGGGGCTGGGAAAGCCCTCGGATCCGGTTCCCGTTATGGAAAACCTCAGGGCGGGGACTTTGCCCAGCGGCCTCCGTTATTTTATCCTTGAAAACACCAAGCCCGAAAAGCGGGCCTACCTGACCCTGGCGGTGAACGCCGGTTCCGTTCTTGAGACGGAGGAGGAGCGGGGCCTGGCCCATTTTGTGGAGCACATGGCCTTTAACGGCACTACCCGTTTTCCCGAAACGGAACTGATAAGCTACCTGCGTTCCCTGGGCATGCGTTTCGGGCCGGAGGTAAACGCCTACACATCGTTTGATGAGACGGTCTACGGAATCGAAGTTCCGGTTGAAACCGACGGCGCGGGAGTGCGGCGCATTCCCGACACGGCCTTGGCGGTACTGGACGACTGGACGCGGGCCATTACCTTCGCGCCAGCGGACGTTGACGATGAACGGGCGGTTATAATGGAAGAATACCGTTCCCGGCTGGGCGCGATGGACCGGATCATGCGGCAGGCGCTGCCGGTACTGTTCCGCGGCTCGCTCTATGCGGAGCGCATCCCCATCGGGCTGCCGGAAGTGATCCAGGGCGCGCCGGCATCGCTGCTGGAGGGCTTTTACAAAAAGTGGTACCGGGCCGATAATATGGCCCTGATCTTTGTGGGTGATTTTGACGGCGCGGCCCTGGAGGCTTCGCTGACCAGGCATTTTTTAATCCCCGCCCCGGCCTCCCCCACACAGCGGCCTCAATACGATTTGCCTCCTCCCAAAAAGGGCAATCTTGAAACTCTGATTCTCACCGACCCGGAGCTGACCACCACCTATGTCAATTTGTACTTCAAGCGCGGCCGTGAAGCGGCACGGAATGATTTGTCCTACTACCGCAGCGAAATTATTGATGT
The DNA here is from genome assembly GCA_031279635.1 of Treponema sp. GTDB lineage: Bacteria > Spirochaetota > Spirochaetia > Treponematales > Breznakiellaceae > WQXQ01. The sequence goes on from JAITIC010000155.1 coordinate 1,763, forward strand.
GCTCATCGACCAAATGCTGGCCTTCCGCTTTGAAGATCAGACGACGAAACCGGAAACCCCGTACATTATGGCCAGCGGGGGAAATATCCGCTACGGGGCCTCTTCCCGCTTTTACGTGATGATGGCCGAGGCAAAAACCGGCGCCGTTGAAGCGAGCCTTGCCGAACTGCTGCGGGCAAAAGAGACCATACTGCGCTACGGCTTTACCGAAGCAGAACTCAAAATCGCCGTCGACGCGCTCATCTCGAATGTACGGAGGATGGTTCAGGAGAAGGACCGCCAGGAATCGAGGAACTATGTGTATTACCTTACCAACTATTTTCTTGAGGGAGGAAACCTGGCCGACGTGGAATGGGAGCTTAACGCGCTTCAGAAGCTGCTGCCCCTCATCGGCACGAGCGACATTGCCGCCGCCGTCAAAGATTACTTTAACGCGGGGGACCTGCAGGTGCTGATCTTCGCGCCGGAAGCGGAAAAGGCAAACCTGCCCGGCGAGGCGCGGATCAAACAGATGGTGAGGGAAAGCGCCAGAATGAAAATCGCCCCGCCCGAAACCAGCGCGGTGGAAGAAGGCTTTCTTTCCGAAACGCCCGCCAAAGGGCAGGTGGTTTCGCAAACCCTTGACAACGAAACCGGCGCGGCCGTCTGGGACTTGAGCAACGGCGCGCGGGTCATCCTCAAGCCGACGCAGAACCGCAACGACGAAATCGTCCTCCACGCCATGGCCAGGGGGGGAACCTCAAGCGCCGCGCCGGAAGACGCCGTGTCCGCGGACCTTGCCGCCGAGATGCTGCAGGTTTCCGGCCTGGGGCCGTACTCCCGCCCGGAAATGATGCGGAAACTCGCGGACAAACAGGTTTCCCTCGGTTATGGCGTTTCCACTTACTTCCGGAGCTTCCAGGGCCTGGCCACCGCCGAAGACCTTAAAACCCTCTTTGAAATGCTTTACCTGAGCTTTACCGATCCCCGTATCGACACCGGGGCGGTTGACGCCATGCTGGACCAGCTCCGCAGTTCCCTCGCCCGGTGGGATGAAGACCCGGACAACGTGTTTTCCGACGCAATCACCAGCACCGTCTACAGCGATCACCCACGCTTTCAGTCCATGAAACTGGCGGACATCTCCAAAGCAAAGATCGACCGCGCCCTGGCCTTTATCCTTCGGGGCCTTAACCCCGCCGATTACACCTTTGTCTTTACCGGAAACCTGGATATGGAAACCATGCACGGCTACATCGAAACCTATATCGCTTCCATTCCCCCCAAAGAAAGCTGGAACTCCTGGACGAATCTGCACATACAGCGGCCGGGTAAAACCGAAAAAACCGTGTACAAGGGAAAGGAAGAGCGGAGCGTGGTATACATGGGCTGGTTTACCAAAGCCGCCTACAGCGAAGAACTCAGCGCCGCCGCCCAGGTACTCAGCGAATACCTTGATATCAGAATGACCGACGAGATCCGCGAAAAACTCGGCGGTGTCTATTCAATTTCCATAGGCCTTCCGGCCTCCCCCGTGCCCGATGACGAACTGGCAATGATAGTGTACTTTGCCTGCGATCCCCGCCGGGCCGGGGAACTCGCCTCCGCCGTTGAGGAACTGCTGAACCGGACCGCGTCTGAGCCGGTCAACGCCGACATTTTCGCCAAGTCGGTGGAAGCCCTGAAAAAGGAGTGGGAATCCTCGATACAGAGCAACACATATATTGCCCAAAGCTACTCCAACTCGTCGGTACTGCTGAACCTGCCCCTGTCCCGCCTTGACAAGCGCCCCCAGTACTACAGCGCCGTCACCCACGAGGACATACAGAAACTCTGCGCCCAGGTTTTGCGGGACGGCCCCGCGCTGGTAATACTGTACCCGGAGGAAACAAAGCCGTAAGAAGCGGGGGAAGCGCCCGCTGTCAACAAGTTAAGAAGAGGCAGCCACGGTACCCTTCGACAGGCTCAGGGATCGGCTTGGTCCCTGAGCCTGTCGAAGGGCCGACAGAGCGGCCTGGCAGCGTCCCCCTTGTGTTCCCGCCGCTAACGTCACCCTCCAGCTTCTCTTCCTCTTCATTCGTGCGGACCTAACCCATCTGGTAGACATAAAGACAAGCGGGAAATACAAAGGAAATTTTAGAAAGTGAAACCGGACCAGATGTCCGCGTAATGCTGTTGTCCTATTTTAATCCGGAAAAAACACATGGAAACATACTTGTCCGCATATAGAGAAAACTGTAAAGAAAAATCCTAATTGTTCAGCGCCGGTATGAGGCCGACCAGGCCCTTGATCTCGCGGTCGGCAAAGCGGATGCCGCCGCCCAGGAAGAAATCGCGGCTGTCGTTGAGGCTGTTGTTGATGCCGCCTTTCAGGTAAACCCAGTTCCAGGGCTTGTCCGAATCGGGATCAAAGAAGGGATAGAAGGTGATGGTTCCCCGGAGGTTGGGCGCTTCCCCGCTCCTGAAATTAAAGAGATCGGCGGAAGCGCTGACCCAGCGCACCGGCTGTATGTCAAGGCCGAGGCCGGCGGTGTTTTCAAACAGGCCGCCCCGGATAGTCACATAACCGAAACGGCGGGCAAGCTCCGCGTCAACCGCGAATGTGGAGTACCTGGTTTCAGTAATGTGCTCCACCGTGCTGCCCCCGCTGCCGGTGGTTTCTTTTTCCGTACGGGCAGCAATGCCGTTGGGAATCGAGGAAACCCCTATCCGGTACCAGCGGTCGTCCGACGCCGGAGTCAGCCGGAGCGAGGCGCCGGCCTGCACTTCCTTGGCCAGCACATTGTAGCTGCCCGATGTATCCACCTCAATGCCCAGGCCCACGGCCCGTTCCACGATCACCCCGGCGTCTTCGATCACCGTTTCGGCGCTTTCCGCCACCGAGTTGATCGAGTCAAGCGCGGTTTGGAGCTTGAGCACCGCCACGTCAATCTCCTCGACCGTGGAAAGAATGCCGGAATACAGTTGATCGTCGTACAGGACCTGGCCCACGTTGCCCTGGCCCTGGCGGATGTCGTCGGTAATCCTGCGGATATTTTCGAGGGTGGCATAGACATCCGCCGCCGGCCCGATTCCGGTTTCTTCACCCTGGGCGAGAATCCGCTCCACCCGCCCGGTTATGACCGCCACCGATTCGAGAATACGGGACACCCGTTCCAGTTCCGCGCCGGACTGTTCGTTGACTTTTTGGGCGATTGAATTAAAATTTTCAAGGGAAATCGACAGCAGCGCGAGTTGGTTTTCCTGGAAATCCCTGAGAAGCTGGGAGATCTGTCCCCCCAGGTCCTGTACCGTGCCTATCACGGCGCCGATATCGCCGGAATCTTTTTCCGATTCGATCCTGCCTCCCGGCGGGATAATAGGGCTTGGCTCCTTGCCCGGCTCAAGGCTGAGCACTGAGGTTCCCAGTATTGAGGAAGACTTGCGGGAAAGCCGGGCGTTTTCCCGTATTTGTATGTTCTTGAGGAAGGCGATCCGCAGAACGGCCTCGTTTTCCGCCAGGGTAATGCCCCTGACCCGGCCTACCGCCACGCCGGCAAGGTAAATCTTGGAACGGGTTGAAAGGCCGGTGGCGTCGTCGAGAACCACTTCGTACATTTGAGTGTTAAAATCACTGAGACCGTCGGCGGAGACAATGATATAGGCGGCTCCGGCACAGCCAAGGACGATGAAAAACAGGGCGATTTTAACGTAACGTGTCATTCCGCCATACCTTCAACTCGCTGAATGAAATCCGCAAAAAGTTCCGCACCATATCGCGCTTTGAGAGCGCCACTTCTTTCGGGCTTCCCTCGGCTATAATATAACCCTGATCCAGAAAGGCGATTTTATCGGCAATCCTGAAAGCCGCCGGAATATCGTGGGTAATCATTACGCAGGTTATGCGCAATTCCCTGTTCACCCGTACCACCAGATTATTGATCGTTTCCGACAGCACCGGATCAAGGCCCGTGGTAGGCTCGTCAAAAAACAGTACCTCAGGCTGCATGATGAGCGCACGCGCCACGCCGATCCGCTTCCGCATCCCGCCGGAAAGCTCGTCGGGCCGCTTCGCTTCAATGGCGGGAAGCTCTATCCATTCCAGCATCTCCGCAACTCTCCGCCGGATTTCCCCCCGATCCCTGATTCGCAGCACTTCCCGCAGGGGAAAGGCCAGGTTTTCTCCAACGGTCATGGAGTCAAACAAGGCGGCGTTTTGAAAAGAATATCCGAAACGGCGGCGTATTGCAATTAAGTCATTCGGCTTGAGCGCGGTAAGCTCGGTATCCCTGAACCACACCCGCCCCTGGTCGGGCTTAAGCATTCCCATAATGGTTTTGAAAAGAACGCTTTTGCCCGTACCGCTCTGGCCGATAACGGCGCTAATCTTTTTTTCCGGTATGCCCAGCGTCACTTCTTTCAGCACGGCGTTGGTCCCGAAGGATTTGGAGAGTTTCTCGGTACGGATAATCTGCGAAGCTTCCTCCGTTTGCCTGAGTGTTTGCTGAACCTGCGGGGCTTTAAGCGTCCGGCCGGGACTTTGCGGAGGGCGCGGAACTTTCGCCGCCTGACTGGGATTCTGCGGAGCGCGCGCGCCGCCGCCCGCTGCCCCGGCCCGGCCTGGTCTTTCGCTCATCGGTAAATAAACCTCAGTATGATCGTGGTCAGGAGGTAATCCGCCACGAGTATCGAAACCGACGATGCCACTACCGCCTTAGTGGCGCTGTCCCCCACTCCCTTCGCGCCCTGAGAAGCCTTGAGCCCGGTAAAACAGCAGATCGTGGAAACGATAAGGCCCATCACCGCGGATTTTATCAGGCCCATAAAAATATCCCTGGGACTGAGAAAATCGAACAGATAATCCAGATAGCCCGCGCTCTCAATATTGTACAGAGACACGGAAACGACAAAAGCCCCCGCGCTTCCCACCATATCGGCCAGCAGGGTCAAAATGGGGAACACCAGAAACGAGGCCACCACTTTGGGCAGCACCAGGTAATGCGCGGCGCTGATCGACATGGATTCCAGGGAATCGATCTGCTCGGTGACCCGCATCGTTCCCAGTTCCGCCGCCATTGCGGAGCCGTTTTTCGCGATAAGCATCAGCGCGGTAATAACCGGGGCAATCTCCCGTCCCATAGCCACCGCCACCGCCGCGCCGGTACCGATTTCCGCCTGAAAATCCGAGAGCAGCGTCACCATTTGCAGGGCGAAAATCATCCCCATCGCCCCTCCGGAAAGAATAATCACAAAAAGGGAATTGATCCCCAGGTGTTCTATTTCGGCAAAATACTGCCCGACACGGAAAGGCCGCCTCACCATACAGCGGCACAGCTCCCCCAGAAAAGTGAAATATTGCCCTGCGGTTTCCAGTTTTTCCGTAATAATTCTGCCCATCGCATTTTCATTTTAGCGCCTTGCCCCCCTCTTTACCAGTAGGTTTTACAACAGAGTCAGGAACATTGCTTTTATTCGAAAGTCTGGTTTAATACTGCGGAGCTTGCTCCGCGGAGGCTCATTCGAAGGTCTGGTTTAATTTCGAGCCTCTCCCAAAACTATTAGGATAATTGAGGCGCTACGCATCTTCCTTTCGGGCGAACTGCCTCACCGCGAAAACAACCGCTTCTCGTAAATTCCCCACTGTTTCCGGTTTCATGATCACCAGTTGGAAAATGGCTGCTTCGATAAAACTGTACAGGTAATCGTCGGCGGTTTTAATGTTCACGCGGTTTAACTCGCCGGTTTTAATTCCCTCAATCACCAGGGACGAGAGAATGTGCCGCAGTCTCAGGGTACGGCGGCGGATTCGGGTTTCGGGATTGACATCGGTTTTTGAAAGATGTAGCAGATAATCAAGAATCACCGAAAGAAGCCGCCGGTTTTCTTCCAGCCGCCGCAAAATATCCAGCAGCACTTTGGTGATTTTTTCGATGCTGTTCAGGCCCGTGTCGGAGCGGATCCGCTGGATGTCTTCTTCCACCTTCAGCAGCAGCAGCTTGATACTGTAGTTAAAAATTTCCTTTTTGTGCTTGAAATAAATATACAGGGTGGTCCGGGTAATGCCGCAGCGATCGGCGATTTTTTGAAACGTGGCGTCCTCAAAGCCTTCGTCCATAAAAACATCCAGGGCCTTTTCGAGAATTTCCTTCCGCCGCTTTTCATGCTCAACTACTATAGACATGGCAACCTTAGAATACCACACATTGGGGCAAATGCTATAGTCTTTTTTGAAGGGGCGGCAGTAAGCCCGCCGCGCTTGAATTTCCTTATCCAAGAGCTTATCCCTAAATAGAGTCTGTCCATAATGTAGACACATTATGGACAGACTACCTTAAAACAGGCATTTTGCGCACCGTTTTGGTACAAAACGGGAGCAAATGCAAGGTCTGTCC
>JAITIC010000190.1 GCA_031279635.1 Treponema sp.
ACCCGATTATACCCTCCCCCGCGCAAGCGGGTTCTTGGGTTTAATACCAATTTCCTGTAAGCGGTGCTTTATCTGAGCCGCGGCAAGCCGCGGGGTATTAAACCAGACTTTCGAATAAAAAACTAACCACGGACGGCACGGACAGAACGGACAAATAGGTGGATTTGCAACCAAAACTCCGTGTGTTTCCGTGGTTATTTTTGGAGGATTATCATGAGTTTTAGCCTAACCATCCTGCTATTGTCCGAATCGGCGATCCGGGAATCCTTTGTCCTGATGGATTCGACCTATGTCATGAGCGCGTCGGAGTGTCTGGAAGTGAACACGAAAGGGTACAACGGTTCGTTTTATTTCGGGAAGCAAGTGCGCCTAAGGAGACCGGCATCTCGCCGGGGCTGCCGCCAAAGTCAGGGACTGCTCGTCAAGGCCGGAATAGGCTACCTAAATTAAGCGGAATTAGGGCTTAACACTAAAGCGCCACACAGCTTCGCGCCATATATATAGTATGGACATTATGCGAAACGGGCCTTTGGAGTTAGGTGAAAAAACCAGGCGGCTGATCTTTTTTCTGCGGGAATATTTTTTCCCTGCGGGCTGCGCTCTTTGCGGCGCGACACTCATCACCATACAGGAAGCGTGGTACGGTCTGTGTGAAAACTGCCGGAACACGATTGAGGATCAATGGGCGGAGGATCACCTGTCAACAAACAGCTTTTGCGATCTCTGCGGCAGGCCCCTTGTTTCCGAGCGTGAACGCTGCCTTCCATGCCGGAACGCCGAAAAACCAGCCTTTGACCGGGCGGCGGTTTTTTTCCCCTACACCGGCAAATACCGCCGGCTCCTCAACGTGTACAAATTCGGCAAAAATCTCGCCCTGGGCAATTTTTTCGCGGAGAAGATTCAGGGCGCGCTGGCAAACGCTTTAGCATCTGAGTACGTTTCCCCGGAGACGGCCATTGTCCCGGTTCCTCCCCGGCCGGGCAAAATACGGAAAACCGGCTGGGATCAGGTTGAGTATCTGGCAACACTGCTCGAAAAAAACAGCATAAAAGTTTCCCGCTGCCTCAAACGGCTGCCCTCTAAAATCCAGAAAACGCTTAACCGCGCGGAGCGGAAAACAAACCTGCGGGGACGCATCATCCTGAAAGGCACGCCGCCCCAAACAGTGATCCTCATCGACGATGTGATGACCACCGGTTCCACCCTGGACGTCTGCGCCGCCGTTTTGAAGGAAGGGGGTACGAAAAAAGTGTACGGAATTTGCCTGTTTTACGATTAGAATTTCTACGAATTAAAATGGGAATTGCCATGCAGTAATCCGCGCAGATTCCGGTCACGGGTGGCAAAAAGCAGCACTATTCCCAGCGCGGCGAAGATCAGGGTGTTGACGGCAAGCGGTATCCCGTAGGAGATGAGGCGGCCCCTGCCGGCAAAAATGGCCAGCAGGCGCGGGGAGAGAACGCGCACAGGGATGACGGCGAGGCCGGAGAGGAGCGAAAGTTTCAGGGTGTAGACCAGGGCGGAACCGAGGGCGCGGCCGACGGCGATGTTGGGATTCCTTTTGAGGAAGGCGAGCAGCAGCGCGGTGTTTATGACGCTCGCAAGGGACAGGGACAGGGCGATACCCGCGCCGCGGAAGGGACGGGCCAGTATGAGCGCCAGACACATGTTCGCCGCGAACGCAATGACGCCCGCAAGGGTGGGAGAGCGGGAATCGCTTTGCGCGTAGAAGGCGGGGGCGAGAATGCGGCTCAGGGCGATGAAAAAAAGGCCGGGCATGTGGAATGTAAAGGCCGAGAGCGTCAGGGCCACCGAAGTTTCGTCGAAGCTGCGGTTCTGGAAAAGGAGGCGGATTAAAAGCTCTCCTTGGGCGAGGGAAAAAAAAGTAATAGGGATCGTAATAAGGGCGATAATGTCCATCGCCGAAATCAGGCGCTCGCTGTAAATATCCCAGCGGGAGGTTTTCGCGTATTCAGCAAGGTTGGGGAGCAGCACGGTTCCGATTGAGACGGCGAATACGCCGAGGATCAGTTCCTGGAGCCGCAGGGAATATTGGAGGCTTGAAACAACGCCTTCGCCGGCGTTACCCGCAAGGGCGGTGGAGACCAGATCGTTGAGCTGGTAGGCGGCCATTCCGATAATCGTCGGCCCGACGAGCCGGAGCACTTTGCGAGTGCCGGGATTGGTGACGGCGCGCCTGATACCGGTAAAAAAAAACCGCTGCCCCTGTTTGAGCACAAAGGGAAATTGTATCGCCGCCTCAAGGAAGCCCCCGATGAGGATACCCAGGGCCATGGCCCGCGCGGGGTTTTCGGTAAAGGGACTGAGGCCGTAAGCGCAGAGGATGGTAACGATATTCAGCACAATCGGGGCAAGGCCCGAAGGGGCAAAAATGTGGAGGCTGTTCAAAATCCCCTGAAACAGGGCGGCGAGGGAGATAAACCCGAGGAAGGGGAACATGATCCTCGTGAGAAGTACGGTTTCGTCAAACGCTTCCATACCGAACAAGGGGATGACGAGCGGGGCGGCAAGTATGCCCGCCATGACGGCAAGGGTCACCAAAAAAGTGAGGAAGGTGAAGACGGCGGAGAGGAACTCCCGGTTTTTTTTCAGATCGTTTTCAAGGAGATATTCCTTGAAGGTGGGAATGAACGCGACCGAAATGGAGCCTTCGGCAAAAAGGCGGCGGAACAGGTTAGGAAGCATAAATGCCACTGAAAAAGCGTCCGACAGGGCGCTCGTACCGAGAAGGCTTGCTTTTGCCATTTCGCGGAGCAGGCCGAGGACGCGGGAAATCAACGTGAGGAGGGACAGGGCCGATCCGTGACGTACCATGGAACGGGCGGAAGCGGCTTCTTGATGATCCGCGCTCAAGTGTTTCCTTCCATTTTTGCCTTGAGCTGCGAAAGGGCCGCCCCGGCGGAGGCTTCTTTCTCCATGCCGCTGAACAAGCGCTCATTGGCGGCCTTTTCCTCCTCGCCGGGGAGACGCCCCGTTGCCATTAAAAGTTCCTGTTCAAGCAAATCAGGATCGACGCTCCGTTCCCGCGCGGCAACCAGCGGTAACTGGCGGCGCATTTCCCCAATTTGGGACTGTAACTCGCCAATCTCCATTCTTAACTGCCCTTGTTTGTCTTTGAGAAGCGCAAGCTCTTTTTCCGCTTCCGCCGCGAGATCAAGGCGGCCCCTGGACCGGGCCAGTTCCACCCGGCTTTTCCACTTGCCCAATTCCGCGTCAATGTCCTGCGCCTGTTTTTCAGTCAGTTTTAAGGTACTGGCAAAGCCGAGGATATACTCTTTCGCGGCCACCGGGGACATTCCACTTAAATCGGCGGGATTCTGCGCTTTATCAGGCTGTTCTATACCGGGTATTTCCATATCAGGCTTTGCCCTTTCCGCCGATAGCGATGGCCCGCATTAGGTTTTCCGCGGCGAAGAGGAGGTCCCGCTTGCTGTCCCTTATCATGGCGTCAAGGCCGTTTTGGCCGCAGGCGATGGACACCGCGTAGTCAAAAGTGGCAAGCAAATTCGGGGCGTCGCCTCCCAGCGCGCCAGAGATCAGCGCGACGGGAATCCCCGCCTTGCGGCCTTCGCGGGCAACCACCGAGCAGAGTTTGCCCCCGCTTGTCTGGCCGTCGGTCATGCCCTCGCCGGTTATGATTAAGCCGGTTCCCTCAAGGCGGCTGAAAAAGCCCGCGTATTTCATCACCAGCATCGCCCCTGATTCCATAACCGCGCCGAGGCAGATCCGCAGGGCCGCCCCGACCCCGCCGGCCGCCCCGTCTCCGGGCCGCTCCACATCCGAAGCGAGGCCCGCCCTGATCCACGCCTCGCCCAGCCGGGCAAGTCCCGCGTCAAGGATTTTTACCATCTCAGGCGTCGCTCCCTTTTGCGGGCCGAATATGGCCGAAGCGCCCTTTGGTCCCAGGAGGGGATTGGTAACGTCGCAGGCCACTTTTATCGAGACGTTTTTGAGCCGCTTGTCGGCCCCGCTACAGTCCACCGAGGCGATTTTCGCCAGCGCTTCACCGCCCTGACCCGCGGGTTGTCCCTTGTCATCCAAAACCCGGAAGCCGAGGGCGCTGATCATGCCGGCGCCGCCGTCATTGGTGGCGCTTCCGCCTATCCCGATGATAAGTTCTTCCGCGCCCGTATCCAGGGCCGCCGCGATAAGTTCGCCGGTTCCATAGCTCGTGGCCTTCATGGGGTTGAGCTTGTCCCGCCCGACAAGTTCTATGCCCGACGCGCTGGCCATGTCAAGAACCGCGACCCGGCCGCCCTCAATAAGGCCGAATTCGGTTTCAATCCTGCCGTCCAGGGGGCCGGTAACCGAAGCTTTTACAAAGCGGCCGCCCGCGGCCTGCGTTACCGCCCGCGCCGTCCCTTCCCCGCCGTCCGCCAGGGGGATTTTGCAAACCTCCGCGTCCTTGCAGGCCCGCAAGATTCCCGCCTCAATAACCGCACAAACCTCAGGTGCGCTCATATTTCCCTTAAAAGAATCCGGCGCCACAATAATTTTCATGTGTGTCTCCCGAATACCAATGTACGCGCGTGAAGGGATATATTCAAGACATCATTTTCAGGATGAGTCTCCGTGTATGGTGTATGTTGCCAGCGGCGGTACGTACAATGACGTGAAAAACGGTACGCCATACTACGTGGACGCTGATATTATCAGGAGGTAACGCAGGGAGGCGCCGTTTTCGGACGCTGGGCGCCGGCGCTTCCATTTTCGGGGGATGACGTATAGTAAAAAACAATATGAAGGGAAACTTTCACGGACGGTTCTTAGGCTGGAAGGGGCGGAGCAATCCGCCCTGACCCGGCCGACAAGAGTGAAGAAGAAAATCACGGACGGACACAGACCAGCACGGACAAAGTATGGATTGCAAGCAATACGTCCGTGTTCGTCCGTGCTTGAAATCGGAATTCCTGCGAATTTCCCCGTCCATCACTTGACATTTTGGGCCTTTTTGGGTAAGATAATACTTGTCGTTTGCGGGAATAGCTCAGTGGTAGAGCGCGACCTTGCCAAGGTCGATGTCGCGGGTCCGACTCCCGTTTCCCGCTTTTGAATGGGGAATCCGGTTTTTCAGGTGTCCATTCCAAAGTTCTTATTCATCGCGTAGAAACTCTGTGGTCCTATACGCCGGTGTTTTTTGTCCTTGACAATCCCCCCTATACCAAGGCATGATACTCACAGGAGCCGACGCGCCCCTAAAGGAGCCTTCTGTGAGTCACACTACCGATCTTATCAAAAATGTCTCTATCGCCGGTCACGGACAGACCGGCAAGACCACCCTTTTTGAGCGCCTGCTGTTCGCCGGGGGAGTCATCCCCAGGGCGGAAACTGTAGAATCCGGCAAAACCGTCGGCGACTCCAGCCCGGAGGAAATCGAGCGGAAGATTTCGATACACGCCGCCCTGGGCCATATCGAACGGAATGGGACGAAGATTAACATCTTCGATACTCCCGGATCGTCGGATTTTACCGGCGACGTGATTTTGAGTTTCCGGGCCGCCGAATTCGCCCTGCTCGCCGTGGATGGTCGCTCCGGGGTTCAGATCGAGACCATCAAACTCTGGCGGAATCTGGACGGCAGAGGGAAACCGCGGGGCATATTCGTTACCAAGCTGGACAACGACCAGGCTGATTTCGACAAGGCGCTGGCCGACATAAAAGAAAAATTCAAGGTTGATCCCGTGCCGGTAACCCTGCCCATGGGGAGCGGCGGGGCGTTTAAGGGCGTCATCGACGTGCTCCACGAAAAAGCCTATTTTGTCCAGGGCGAGGCGATTGAGAAAGAAGGCCCCATTCCCGATGAATTCAGGGACACGGTAGCCGCCGCGCGGGAAAAGCTGATTGAGGCTGCCGCCGAGGGCGACGACACCTTGATGGAACATTACATCGACAAAGGCTCCCTTTCCCCCGATGAAATGCAAAAGGGTCTGATTGAGGCCCTGGCGGAAAACAAGTATGTGCCGGCTTTTGCGGGCGCGGCGCTTAAAAATTCCGGCATTGTCCCCCTGATCGATTTTATTGCGGATCTTGGACCGGGCGCCCGGACCGCCAAAGACCTGGTTCTGGACGCCGAAGGCAAAGAGCAGATCGTGCCCCTGGACCCGGACAAGCCCCTTTCGGCGCTCGTTATCAAAACCGCCTACGACCAGTTTTCGGGAAAACTCTCGTGGATCAAAATTATCAGCGGTAAGCTCGTCGCCGATTCCGAGGCGTTCAATGTTTCGGAGCACAAAAAAGAGCGGATCGGCAAACTCTACACCTGCCAGGGGAAAAAACTGGAAGAGGTAAAAGAACTGTTCGCCGGAGATGTGGGAATCATCACTAAATCGCCCAACCTTAAAACCAACGACACCATCGCCGCAGCGGACGGGGGCTTCAATTTTGTACACCTGCGTCTGCCTGAGCCGGTACACTCGATGGCGGTGAACGCGACGGCAAAAAAAGACGACGACAAGCTTGGCGAATTCCTCGTGCGCGCCGCGGAAGAAGACAAGACGTTCCGCTACAACTTCAATGCCGAAACCAAGGAGACGGTTATTTCGGGCATGGGTGAATTGCAGATCAACATCATCCTGGAGAAAATCAGGACCAATCAAAAGATAGAGATCGAGACACACGTCCCCAAGGTCGCCTACCGGGAGACCATCACCAAAAAGGCCGGCGCCGAATACACCCACAAAAAGCAGACCGGCGGTCACGGCCAGTACGGCAAAGTTCTGCTGGAAATAGCGCCCCTGCCCCGCGGCACGAATTACCAGTTCGTCAACGCCATTTTTGGCGGCGCCATCCCCAAAAACTACATTCCCGGCGTGGAAAAGGGCGTAGTGGAGGGCATGGCCCACGGCACTATGGCAAGCTATCCGGTTGTTGATGTGGAAGTGAAAATTGTGGACGGCAAGTATCACCCGGTCGACTCTTCCGAGCTTTCGTTCAAACTGGCGGCGCGTAACGCCTTCCGTGACGCCATGCGCCATGCCAATCCCACCCTGCTGGAACCGGTCATGAATCTCACGGTTTTTGTGGAAGAAAAATACCTGGGGGACGTGATGAGCGATCTGTCCGGCAAACGGGGCAAGATCCTGGGCCAGGATTCATCCGGCGGCATCGCCGAAATCCACGCCGAGGTTCCCCAGGCGGAACTGCTCCGGTACTCGATAGATCTGCGCTCGATCACTTCCGGTACCGGCTCGTTCAGCGTGGCTTTTGACCACTACGCGCCGATCTCCGGCCGCATCGCCGACGACGTAATCAAAGCCAGGGAAACGTTCAAAATTCAGGAAGCGGACGAATAGCGGCCTGTTGCGCTTGTGGATTTATTGCAATCTTTCAGGAAAAACGCAAAAAATCCCCGATTTATGGGCTGCCGCTAAAGCAGTCTGCGGGGTAAAAAGCGCCTGAAAGCGATTTTTAAGGATTATAATGCGCGATACGCAACAAGCTGCCGGGGGAGGGTCGCGCGCTCCGCTACAGCAGGGTCGCCAGCATTATCGCCTTAATGGTGTGCTTGCGGTTTTCCGCCTGATCCCAGGCACGGCTTTGGGGGCCGTCGATCACGTCGGCGCTAACTTCCTCGCCTTTGACCGCGGGCAGGCAGTGGAGGAATATGCTGTCCTTTCGGCCGGTTTTGTCCATCAGCGACCGGTTCACCTGGTAGGGGGAGAGGAGCCGCCGGCGTTCTTCTTTGCGGTCTTCCTCGCCCATTGAGGTCCAGACATCGGTGTAGATCGCGTCCGCACCGGCAAGGGCGGCAGTGTCCGCGGTGACGGTTATTACCGCGCCGGACGCGGCGGCCAGCGCGCCGCATTGTTCGCACAGGGCCGTGTCGGGGCTCAGTTCAGGCGGCGTTACCACGGTAAAGCGCAGTCCCAGTTTGACGCAGATCACCATGAGGGAGCGGGCCACGTTATTCCGGCCGTCCCCCACAAAACAGAGGCTCTTGCCTTTGGACGGTCCGAAACTCTCTTCCAGCGTCATAATGTCCGCCAGGGCCTGCGTGGGGTGGAAGTGGTCGGTGAGGCCGTTGTACACCGGCACTCCGGAATATTTCGCCAGTATCTCCACCGTTTCCTGCTTGAAACCCCGAAACTGGATGGCGCTGAACATCCTGCCCAGTACCCGCGCCGTATCCTCAACAGATTCTTTTGCGCCAAGCTGAATATCCGCGGTGGAGAGAAACACCGGATGGCCTCCCTCCTCGCCGAAGGCGGTCTCGAACGCGCAGCGGGTCCTCGTGGAACGTTTTTCAAAAAGCAGGGCAATGGTTTTGCCGGTGAAACGCTGAAATACCTTGCCGCTTGAGCTTTCGGCTTTGACTTGTTTTGAAAAATCCAGCAAAAAGCTGATTTCCTCCGCGGTGTAATCCAGCCAGGTGAGCAGGGAACGCCCTTTTAACGTTGCGGACATGACGGCCTCCACGCTTACAATAGCACAGGGAAGAGGTAAAAGGGAAGAGCCAGGGCAAAAGCATTTATTTCCAATTGCTGAGAAATCACCACATATTGAGGCTTTCCCAAAACTGATTGCCTGTGTGCTCACGTTCCCGGCATAGCCGGGGGCGTGGTTTTGGGACAGGCTCTATTGTTAGCTTATATCAAGAAAAGCGGCTGAATAGCAGGATGATCAGGCTAAAACTCAGGATAATTCCAAAGAAAAATAGCCGCGGAAATACACGGAGTTTTGCTTGCAAATCCACATATTCGTCTGTTCCGTCCGCGCCGTCCGTGGTTTTTCTTCTTCCCCTTCACCGAAACAGGGCGCCGCTTTTCACTCTTTGCCGTCCGCCTTCAACTTCTCAAGCAGGAAAAAGAGGGCGAAGGCGATAAGACCCGCGCAGAGAGCGGCGATTTTGATGGTTTTGTCGGAAATGAACTCTGGATCGGCGGTATAGTACACGCGGCCGGCGGCGGCATGGGGGTTGCGCGCTGTACCCAGTCCGACCACGCGGATAAAGCGCTCGCCTTGGGCGGCATATCCGAGCAGGCGGGCCTGTACCGTGACGGCGTCATGGTCGTACAGCAGGCTGTTTTTCGTATTTTCCAGCTTCTCGTTTACCACGCCCAGATCCCGCAGATTGGCCCGCTGCCGTTCCCGCTCGGCCTCAAGCTGGCCGTAGGCGGAAAGGCCCGACGGCCCGCCTAACACCGAAAACACCGAATAGACGGCCACGGCGGTCCACAGCCCCATGAGGTATTTGAAAATTCTCATCGTTTAATTAACGGACGGTTGGTGGATATTCTTGACCTCGCAATTCGAACCGTTGACAATTTGAAGGGCCGGGGCTAACATCTATAATAGTGGTGTGGATGTATTTTTGTCAAAAAACTACTGGGGGAACATATTTATACCGATAATTGTCAATATGTGTTAATCATAGTGGGAGCGATTCTATGGTAACTGAAAAAAAACCTTCAATATACTCTGACCGGAGCACCATCGGTTCAATCGATGAGCTTGACGAATACGGGGTATGGGTAAAAAGCGGCCCCCAGGACCTGCCCGCCGACATCGCGGGCGAGGAATTCGCCGATCTGTCCATGCCGGACTTTGATATGGACTTCGGGGATGAAGCGCCTGATTCGGATATGTCCCCGCAGGCTTTGCCCGACTCTTTGGCGGACGGCGCGGAGGAAAACCCGGATTTGGATGTGATGGACCTGCAAATCCCCGATATTGATTTTTCCGAGGTGGAAGCCGAGGCCGCGACTGCGGACACCGGCGATGAGGTCCCCGCTGAAGACGAATTTGATACCAACTTTGACGATCTGTCCATTCCCGAAGAAGAACCGGCTGACGAATATGCCGAAGACTTCAACGGGGAACCTCTTGCCGAAGAAACAGAGGAAGCGTTCATTGAAGATCCCTTTGATGATGAAAATCCGGCGGATGTGGGCCCTGAGCTTGAGGATGTGCCGGGAGGCTGGGATCCGGAAGAAAGCCCCGATGAGATGCCTGTCGGAGAAAGTTTGGCAGTTGAGGAAGATATTCCGGCTGAAAGCGAACCCGCGGTGAAAGCCGAAGATTCTTCCCCCGATCTTTCCACCCAGCTGCTCATGAAAATCGCCGACGAGCTGGTCTCAATACGGAACGAACTGAGCACCCTGAAACAGGATTTCGCCCTGGTCCACGCCGGGACTTCGGCGGAAGAAAAGGCCGACCTTCCGCAGCACGGCGGATTCTTCTCCGGGGAAGACGATGAAAAAATAGCCCTTACCGGGGACGAACTGGATAATATCCTTAACACCGCCGATTTTACCGAAGAGGGCGGCAAGACCGGGGAGCATGACATTGACATTTCGCTTTCCGAGGATCCGGAGGACGATCTGTCACTCCGTGAAAAAAAGGAAGGCGAGATTTCCTTTACCGATGTGGCGGACGATCCGGGCGTGGATTTCAGCGCGGAAGAGCCGGCCGCCGGGGAAGAACCGGCTGCGGAAGACGCTGAAACAGAAGAGCCGGGCGTTTCCGGCATGGAAGATGATGAAGAAGAGATCGATATCGACTTTGACGATCTGGGCATTGATCTCAATATAAGCCCCGATGATTTTGACATGGCCGGGGAAGAGAAAGCCGGGACGGAAAAATCCCTCGCCGATATGGCGCTGGACCTTGCCGCGGAAGAATTTTCCATTGACGCTCTTGCCGTACCGGGGGAAGAAAGCCCGCTCGAAGAAAATCTTATGGTTGAAGAGAATCTGCCAGACGAAAACCGGACGGAGGAAGAATTATTTATCGAAGAAGGGAACCCGGAAACAATAGACATGGGCGGCGAAGCGGAGGATTCCGAAATTTTGCAGAATCTCCGTTCTTCCGGCGTCGAGGCCATGGAGCCGCCGCCTGATGAAATCGCCTATCTGGAAGAAGATCCCCTGGCAGCCGAAATGGCTGAAGACATTTTTGACGCGGCCTCTCTGGACCTTTCCGACGCGGTTATTGACGAGCCGGATCTTTCCGTCGATATTACCGAAAACCCCGTGGAAGAACCTTCGCTGGACGACATTTCCCTTGACGGGATTGAGGAAATCAAAATTGAACTGGAAGATGAACAGCTTGAAGGCGCCGCCGAAGAGAGCATGTACGAAGAGCCTGAGCTTCCTGTTCCGGAGAAAGCGGAAGAAAACGAAACCCTGGAAGTGAGCTTCGCCGATGAGGACGACAGTCTTGCGCAGATTATCCCTGAAGGTTTTGAGGCGGGCGTCGAAGAAACCCCGTTTCCTTTTGACGATGATTTGGAAACCGCTTTTGCCGACGACGCCGTTATTGATGTTCCCGCCGAAAGTGTTGAGCCTGCCTTTAAGACAAGCGCCGAAGCGGCCGCGGAACCCGCCGGGGAAGCCCTTGACATCCCCTCAGGACTTAAAAACGAGCTTAAAACAGTGCTCTCTTACATGGATCATCTGCTTGAGTCCCTGCCTGAAGAAAAAATCGAGGAATTTGCCAAATCCGAGTATTTTGACGCTTATCGAAAACTGTTTAAGGAATTAGGGCTGGCGTAAATGGGGCTTTTAAGCAAAGCCGCAGCTGTTTTGAATTCCGCCGTTTCCAATCCGGGGGAGGCTTCGGACGGCGCCGCCGGAATATGGGCGCATATTGACCATTTCCAAAAAAGCAACCCTTCTTTTCATTGTATAGTTCTGCAAACTCCGCCGGAAAACGGCGCCAGGAATATTATACGCACCGCCGCGATCATGACTGCGCACTGCGGTTCGGCGTGCCTCCTGCCTGACGGTAACTGCCTGGTACTTGTCTCCGGCGGCCTTGACGGGAAGCTGATCGCCCACCGGCTTTCAAAAAGCATGAAAATCAAAACGCTCTCCCTGTTTAGCGCGGAGTCCTCCGTCCGGGGGGCTTTTGAGGCCCTCAGAACCCATCTGTAAAAAATAAATGAACGAGACATTGTCCCGTTTTGCCCGGGCGGAGCGGCTCCATTCGCGGTACAATCCCGGGGCCGAGGCGGAGCGCTATATCGACGCGCTCAATTTAGGCGCTAATATAAAATTTTTTATATTAATCGAACCGGGTCTCGGTTATCTTGCTCAGGCCCTGCGGGATCGTTACGCGAACAGCAAAATCATCGTCCTGCACGCCGACAGCGGTTTTAGAGCGAACGCGGCCCCGGATGTTCCGGCATGGTACCCCGACAGCGGAGAAACGGCGCAAAATTTTCTTGAAAGGGAAATACCCGATACCGCCGCCTCTTCGGTAAAGATCATTGAGTGGCGGCCGAGCCTGCGTCTGTACGGGGAAACCTGCCTTGCCCTTGTCGCCGAAACGGCGGAATTTATCAAACGCGCCGACGCCGGCTACCGGACCGCCGCCGCCTTCGGCGCAAGATGGACCGCCAATTTTTTCAGGAACCTTGCGCTGATCCGTACCGCCCTGCGCTTTAAGAGCATGAGCGCTCCCGTCGTCATCACCGGCTCCGGCCCAGGCCTGGAAACGGCCCTGCCGCGTATTTCCGCGATGAAAGGGCGGGTTTTTATCCTGGCCGCGTCTTCTTCGGTTATGGCGCTCAGGGAAAGGGGCATTGAGCCTGATATGGTAATCGCTGTCGACGGCGGCGCGTGGGCGCTTTCCCATTTGTACCCCTGTTTCCGCGGGCAGTGGACGGTAAAGCGCGGCCTGGCCGCCGCCCTTTCCGCCAGCCTTCCCTCCCAGTGCGCCGTCCTCCCCTTCCTCGTACTGAACGACGGCAGCCTCTGGCAAAGCCTCGTTTTACGCGAACTGGGCATCCCCTCGGTAATTGTCCTCCAGCGGGGAACCGTAACCGCCTCTGCCCTGGAATTGGCCCTGCGCATCAGTTCCGGCGGCATATACCTTGCCGGCCTCGATCTTTCGGTACGGGATATCCGTACCCACGCGCGGCCCTACGGTTTTGACCATCTCTTTTTCGGCGCGGCCACACGGCTCAGGCCGGCATACTCCCGGTGCTTTACCCGCGCCCGCGACACCAGAGGGGGCGGCAGCCATGATGTCTATGCCGCATGGTTCAAAAGCCGCCTGGCCGCCTGGCCAAAACGGATTTTCTCGCTTGGGGACAACCACGCCGTTTTTGAGAATCTTCCCGCTGATCCTGAGCGGGACCTGCCTGGTGAAAGCGCCGCCATGAAAGGTTCTTTTGAGGAAGTACCGGTAAACGGGGAAAGCCCGGCGCGCCGCCGGCGCGGGGTGGAAACGCTCTGCCGCGCTCTGGATGATCCCCATTACGCGAAAATCATACGCGGAGAACTGGCCCCGCTGCTCTTTCCCTGTGGGGAGGAATGTGGAAGCCGGGAGATCAAAGAGGCCCTGCGGGGCATGGCGGAACGCTGCGAAGGAGGGGATCGTGGATAAGCGCTTTTATTTTGAGCGGAACCTGCTGGCGCTTTCCGTCTACAACCCGGCTCTCTGCCCGCATCTCTCCGGTGCGGAGACAACCCTGGGCCGTTACCGCTTTCCCAAGGCCCGCTCAGGCGATATCGTTCCCGCCCTGGTTGACAGCGCCGGCACCGCCCATCCCCTGCACTCAATGGTGGACCCGAGGCGTGAGGGGGAGCGGCTTGTATCGACCCTGAAAGACGAGGGCTTCCTCGTTTTCCTGGGACTGGGCGGCGGCTACGCGGCGGAGGCAGCCCTGGTTCGCGCCGGTGTTTCCCGCGCGCTGGTAATCGAATACGACATCAACGGCCTGGCGGAACTGCTCTCTTCACGGGAGTATATCAATATCCTGGGTGACAGCCGTTTTACGCTGATGGCAGACCCCGCGCCTGAGGATATTGAGGCATTTATTCTTGAACAGTACCGGCCCGCTCTTGAAGGCGGCATTAAAACATTTCCCCTGCGGGCCAGAACGGAACGGGACATTCCCCGTTTCAGCGCCGCCGCCGAAGCCATACAGCGGAGCATTGAAAGCGTCTCTTCAGATTATTCGGTGCAGGCCCATTTCGGCGGCCGCTGGTTCTCGAACATTATCCGCAACCTTAAAACCGCGGAGGCCCGGAACCGGAGCGCGCCGCCGATTCGTGAAGCGGCGATCTGCGCCGCCGGCCCTTCTCTGGACGAACAGATTCCCCTGCTGACGGATACCCGCTCCGGCCCGTCCGCGAAAAAGAACAGGCCTTTCATTATCAGCGCCGACACCGCCCTTCCCGCCCTGCTGAAAAGCGGCATCGTCCCCGACGCGGTGGTTTCCATCGACTGCCAGCATATCAGCTACTGCCATTTCATGGGAGCCGCGCCGCTGGATATTCCTCTCTTCCTGGACATCGCAAGCCCCCCCCTGCTCGCGGGCATGTCGCGCGCTCCTTTTTTTTTCTCAGGCGGCCACCCGCTGGCGGCCTATATCGCTCAAAAGTGGCGGCCCCTCCCCCGTATCGATACGTCCGGGGGCAACGTGACGCATGCCTGCCTTTCCCTTGCGGAAAACCTCGGCGCGGAGCGCATAACGGTGTACGGCGCGGATTTTTCCTATCCCGGCGGCAGAGTCTACGCGCGGGGGACTTACATCTACTCCTTCTTTGAGCGTAAACAGACCCGCCTTTCCCCCCTTGAGGCCCGTCGTTCCGTCTTCCTTTACCGCGCCCCTTTCCTGCCCCCTGATGCCGGACAAGGCGGCTATTACGAAACCGCCGCGTTCAGGTTCTACCGCCGCGCCTTTGAGGAAAAAGCGGCGGCCATGACCGCGGAGGTTATCCCCGCGCCCGGCTGTACCGGCGCCCCGCTCCGTATTGAGCGGCAAGCCGCGCCGGGAGAGCGGCCCCGGATATTGAGGCTTTTTACCTCAGGAGCGGAGAAGACCAGTTCCACCGAATTCCTTGTTCAATACCGAAAGGCAATAGCGGCGCTGCCCCTCCCCGGCGCGGGAACCGGCGCGTACCTTGAAAAGCTGGACAGCGATGAACGGCAGGTCCTCACCACCCTCCTCCCCCAAGCTGCGGCCATGAAGCGCCGCCGCCCCGCTCTTGGTACAGCGGAGCTTATCACTGAGGTGAAGGCCCGCAGCGTTGAGAACATAGACCGTGTTTTGGCGTGTGTGGAGTTGGGTGAATAAAAAAACGATGAACCATAAGCCGGGTTCTGTGTTCGACCGTCATCTGTCTGGGAACAGCCTCGCGGCCGCTCTCCGTGCAGTCTACCCGCGTTTAACCGGCGGGCCGCCGGCGCGAATGGCGAACCATTCACCACGCTGCTTGACTTTGCTCCTGATGAGGCTTGCCGTGCCGGCAACGTTGCCGCCGCCGCGGCGGGCTTTTACCCCGCCATTTCACCCTTACCCGTAAGCGGCGCAAGCGTCCGCTTGCGGGCGGTATACTTTCTGTTGCGCTGTCTGTCAAAAAACCGAATATCTTCGGGAAAACCTTCCGATTACGGCTCTCTGCCCGGGCGTTACCCGGCATCATGCCCTGCGGAGCCCGGACTTTCCTCCCGGAGCGGAAACAAAGTTCCGCGGCCGGGCGGCGGTCTGGTTCATCGTGATTTACACTCTGCTTTAATCGTTATGATACGTTTCGCGGCAAAAGTCAATGTAAAGCGCGTATTTCTCAGCAGTTCTCATTTTAACTATGTTACAACCACACGGACTTTTGCCTGAAAATCTCCTTTTTGTCCGTGCGGTTGTTGTGGTACGTGGTTAATAATTTTCCGCTTTAATCTGAAAATAAGCTTTTGGGTGACTGCAGACGGGGCAAAGCTCCGGCGCTTTTTTCCCGATGACGATGTGGCCGCAGTTGGCGCACTGCCAGATTTGATCGCCGTCCCGGGAAAATACCAGGCCGTTGTCAAGGTTGGCAAGCAGTTTGCGGTAGCGTTCCTCATGCTCTTTCTCAATTTTGCCCACCATCTCGAACAGGGCCGCGATATGGCTAAAGCCCTCTTCCTTCGCGGTTTTGGCAAAACCCGCGTACATGTCGGTCCACTCGTAATGCTCGCCGCCCGCCGCGTCTTTGAGATTCACCGTGGTTTCCGGAACCTGATCCCCGTGAAGCAGCTTAAACCATATTTTCGCGTGCTCTTTTTCATTCCCCGATGTTTCCCGGAACAGCGCGCCGATCTGCTGGTAGCCTTCCTTTTCCGCCTTGGAAGCGTAGTAGAGGTATTTGGTATGCGCCTGGGATTCCCCGGCGAAAGCCGCCCGCAAATTTTCCTCGGTTTTTGACCCTTTCAATTCAGCCATGTTTCTCTTCTCCCTGCCCTTTAAGGTAATGTGCCCCTGATACATATCATTGGCAGAATTCATTATAGGCTAAAACCGGCGCGTTTGCAAGGAAAAATGACCGCGAACCTCACGAACGGACACGAACTTTTACTTTAACAGCCGGAATATTCGTTTACTCATTGCTCTTTCCCCTTGACCGCCGGCCTAACCCGTGCTATGCTGTTTCACATGAAAAGGGCGGAGACGGAGATTTTCTTCACTTTTTGCTTGCTTTTTAGCGCCTTTGCGGGTATAATCTCTCTCTCTCTCTCTCTCTCTGTTCGAGCGGTAGTGTTATTTCTTAACTGTTAGTGCGATTCATTGCTCTATTTTATTACAGGATAAGGAATTAGTCAAGCGTTAAGTGCTAATTCTTGTTA
>JAITIC010000194.1 GCA_031279635.1 Treponema sp.
GACTTTTACTTTGAAAACACGGTTTTCGTCTATAAGTCCGCTATATTCGTAGAATTTCATGGGTTTTACCTAAAACTCCGCGAAATTGTCCGTGCCTTTCCGTGTGGTCAGTGGTTAAATGTAAAACTCCTGAAGAATTAGGGGATACGGTTGTAATTCCCTATTACTTCTCTGTGTATTTCCCGGTTCAGCATGGAAAGGACTAGTACGCTTCCCGCGGGGAGGCGGTAGGGGACGGTGAATTCGCCGCCTGAAAACTCCACGCTGATGAGCCGCACGCGCTCCCCGCCGGGGAGGAGCGCCTCAAGACGGACCGTCAGGGGGTAGGGGTTTTGCGGGATGGTGTAACTGAAAAGGCCCGCGGCCTCGCCTTCACTCAGTTCCGCCGGGACGGTCGCGGTAAGGCGGACCACGGTGTCCGCGCTCACGCCGGTGTCCGGCAGGGGATCCTGGAAAATGACCGTTTCGCCCTGTTCGCCGGGCCTGATTTCCCGCAGGGTAAAGGCGAATCCAATGCCGCTTGAGCCGATTTGTTCCAGCGCATCGGCGACGGAAAGCCCGGCCAGGTACGGCACCCTGACAAGCGCGTCTTCCCGGCCCCGGCTTACGACGAATTCGAGGACGGTAGGGCCTGAAATATCCGTTCCCGGCTCCGGCTTCTGATTGAGAATGATGCCGGGCGCTTCCCCGGAGTAGTCGTACATCAGCGGCTCTTTCAGCGAGAGCAGGGGCGCGCCTCCCGATGAAGCGATGAGGGTCTGCAAATCCATCCGCACCTCGTCGATGTTCCGTCCCACATAATTCTCAACCTTGCTGATCATCACGCCCTGGCTGACCACGAGGCGTATCCTGCGGCCCGCCTTGACGATGGTACCTGCCTTCGGTTCCTGTTCCATGATAAGGCCCTTGTCCCGCGCGGAATAGGAATAGCGGAGCTGCAGCCGCGGATACAGTTCCTTCACCTGCAATTCCAGCAGCGCCTCGGTGAGTTCCTTACCCCGCACGTCGGGGACCATGGTCTGTTCCGCACCCCGCACCGCGATGAAAAAAACCGACACGGCGATGATCCCCACAAAAACGAGAATCCCCATCGCCATGGAAATAAACAGTTTGAGGTGGTTCGCCACATACGCTTCAACCGAATCCAGATCAAATTTGATAAAACCCATGGTACCTCTTTCAAACTCCCAGGCGGGAGCCGGTGAAATCCCTGACGCCGTTCAGGAAAGCCTTCCATTCCAGGGCTTTCTTCGCCTGGTATTGGAGGGCCGACACCGCCAGTATCCCCTCCCCCGTCCGCACCAGTATACCCCGCTTCTTGTCTATACCCAAGACCCGGCCGGGCGGGGCGGGGCCCGCGGCTTCCGGTGGAAGGTCCCCGGCGTCCAGCGGCTCGGCATTCAGAATAAAAAGCCGCCGCCCCCCATGCGTTGTCCAGGAAAGCGGCCAGGGATCAAAGGCCCGGATACGGGCATCGATTTCCGGGGCGCTTGCCGTCCAGTCAATCAGGCCCGCTTCCCTGACGATAAGGGAACAGTAGCTTGCCCCGGCGTGGTCCTGCGGCCGGGCCTGAATGGTTCCTTCAGCTATGCCTTTGAGCACGGAGGGCAGCATTTCCGCGGCTTTTCGCGCGGCCTCTTCGCTTAAGGATGCGGCGGTTTCCCGGCCGTCAAGGGGAAGGCGCTCCTGGGCAAGAATGTCGCCCGAATCCATTTGCGCCGCCAGCTTCTGAATGGTGACCCCCGTTTCCGTTTCCCGGCCCAGGATTGCCGCCTGAATAGGGGTAGGCCCCCGGTATTTGGGGAGGAGGCTCGGATGTATGTTGATCCCGCCGCAGGGGAAAAGGGCGAGGAATTTCGGGCCGAATATTCGGCCGTAGGCGAAGGAAACGAGGAGGTCCGCCTCCAGGGCCGCCGCCTGCCGCCGCGCCCCGGCGTCGAGTTTCTCAGGCTTTAGTATGGGGAAAGGCGCTTTCCCCGCTGCCTCAAGCGCGGCGTTAAGCCGCCCCGCCGCGAGCGCAAGTTCGGTAGGTTCGCTCTTTCCGCTTCGCCCCTTTGGGCTGTCCGGGTTGGTGAGCAGGCCGGCAAGCTCGAAGCCGCCTGCACCCACGCACAGCGTAAAAATCGCCTCCAGCGCGGGAACCGCTATGGCGGGGCTTCCCGCGAACAGTATTCTCACGCCTTCGCCTTCCTCTCGAGTTTGGCCAGTATCCTGTTCCGCTTCAGCTCCGGCAGGCGGTCGATAAAAAGAATCCCCTCAAGATGATCGTACTCGTGGAGTATCACCCTGGCGAGAATCCCGTCGGTTTCCAGGGTAAATGGCCGCCCCTTTTCGTTCCAAGCCTGTACCTTCACCGATTTGGGCCGTATCACGTCAATCCATATACCGGGTACCGAAAGGCAGCCTTCCTCGTATTTAATCATTTCCTGGGAAGTTTCCAAAATCGACGGATTGATAAACACGCGCGGCACATCCCCCTCGATATGGACTACAAAGATCCGCTGCGAAATGCCGACCTGCGGCCCGGCCAACCCTACCCCTTTTCCCTCTTTCAGGGCTTCAATCATCTCAAGGGCGGTTTTTGCCAATTCGTCGTCTATATCCGCCACCGGCGCCGCTTTTTGCCGGAGCAGTTCATTGCCCAGGGTGAGAATCCTCATACATCAAGTGTACAAAAACTTGCCGCAAAGGACAATTGGCGCGGGGCGCTCTTATCTTTATAATCATCTTATGTTTAACGATTGCCTCATCATGGCCGGCGGTTCCGGCACGCGGCTCTGGCCGGCGAGCAGTTCGCGCAAGCCCAAACAATTTTTGCCGGCAGCGAAGGACGGCGGGGAAAGTTTTTTTTCTTTGGCGGTGAAGCGGGGCCTGGCAACAATCGGCGGTAAAGACGGCAGGGTGATCATCATCGCCGGAAAGGGCCATATCCCTCATGTGCTTGACGCCTGCGCGAAACTGCCCGCCGCGGCGAAAAAACACCTGGTGCTGATCCCCGAACCCCAGGCGAAGAACACCGCCCCGGCCATTGCCTGCGCCGCCGTTTACGCGGGGATTACCGGTGGAGAAGACCGTACCATGCTCGTCCTCACCAGCGATCACATCATCAAGCCCCTTTCCGCTTTTACGTTCGATGCCGAAACCGCCGCGGTCTTTGCCGCGCGGGGCAGGCTTGCGGTATTCGGCATCTCCCCGGCGCGGCCGGAAACCGGCTACGGTTACATCGAAACGGGAAAGCCCGCCGGCGCGGGAACGCCGTTTGCCGGCTCCGTATACAACGTGAGCGCTTTCCGCGAAAAGCCGGATCTTGCCACCGCGAAAAAGTTCGCCGCCTCAAAACGCTTTTTCTGGAACTCCGGTATGTTCGCCTTTTCCGTTGACTTTATGGCCGGTGAATTCCGCCGCCTCGCCCCCGCCCTGTTCCGCCCCTTTGAAAAACTCAAAGCGCCGCCGTCCGGCGCATATACGGTGGAAAAGGGCCTGCGCGTCGCGAGCGCCTGGGCCGGCTTGGACAAGGCCTACCGCGAAACGGAAAGCATCTCCTTTGACTACGCCGTCGCCGAAAAATGCCGGCAAACCGTGATGGTCCGCGCCGGCTTTGACTGGATCGACGTGGGCAACTGGGAAGAGTACGCCAAGCTCCTCGGCGACACCGGCTCGGAAGTATACCGTACCGGAGAAGGCGAAACCTCCTGTTTTGTTAATTCAGACATCCCCGTAGCCCTGGCCGGTGTGGAAGATCTCATCGTGATAATCCGCTCAGGCAAAGACGGCGCTCCCGCCGCGGCGCTTGTCACCCGAAAAGGCGAAACCCAGCGTGTACGGGAAATTGTCGAAAAGCTCAAAAAAGCGGGAAAAGGCGGCTTGCTGTAATTCTGCCATGAGTCAAATCCCCGTCCGTCCGTCCGACTTGAATTTTTCCCCCAGTTCGGTATAATAAGCACTGAATGATTGTACCTATGAAAAAAGTGTCCCTTGTGGTTATGGAGAGGGAACGGGAGACTTCCCTCGAAAAACTGCGGGAAGCCGGTGTACTACACCTGGAAAAAAAGAACGTCTCCTCCGACGCCTTGAGCGCGATGCTGGAAAAGCGGGCAAGGCTGAGGCACGCACTGGGCATAGTGCGCAGGTATCCGGCGCCCAAAACAGACGGGGAAGCCGGCGGCGCGTCTGCCGCAGGCGCGGAGGATATGGTACGCCGGATCTTGGGCATGGGGAACGAGAAAAAGATTCTGCAAGACCAGATCATGTACCAGGCCAAGGAGCGGCGGCGGCTTGAAGGCTGGGGGGATTTTGATCCCCACGCCCTTACCGTGCTTGCTTCTCACGGCGTTACGCTGATTCCTTACGAGCTTCCCCTGAAGACTTACGATTCCCTTGGAGAGGAGACAAAGCTCATCGTTGTTTCCCGCGACAAGCGGGGGGTGCGCGCTTTCGCGCTTTCGGAAATTGCCGGGGCGCAGCCTTTTACGTTTCCCGTGCTTTCCCTTTCGGGGATTGACGAGCGCTTAAAGGAAATATGGCGCCGTATCGACGAAATTGAAGCGGAGCTTGCCCACATGGCGCTCCACAAGCGCGGCATGGAAGCGGAACTGGCCCTTGTACAGGAACGGATTGAATTTGAAACCGCCCGGGCAGGCATGGAAACCCTGGAAGAGCCTTCCGCCGGATCCACTGTTTCGTGGCTTTGCGGCTTTGTGCCTCATGACAGCCTGGGGCTGCTCAAGCGGGCCGCGGCGGAAAACGGCTGGGCACTGGTCTGCGAGGATGCCGAAGCCGCCGACCGGCCGCCGACCCTGGTCAGAAACAACGCCGTCGTACGCATCATCCAGCCGCTGTTTTCCTTTTTGGGGACCATACCCGGCTATCAGGAATACGACATCAGCCTTTCATACCTCGTGTTTTTCTGTCTTTTCTTTGCAATGATTTTCGGCGACGCCGCCTACGGCCTTTTGCTTTTCGCGGTCTCCCTGGCGGCGGGCATGGTCTTTAGAAAGAAAAGCGGCAAAATGCCCGATGCGGCGAAGCTCTTCATGCTTCTTTCGTGCTGTACGGTGGTGTGGGGGGCCATTACCGGCTCGTGGTTCGCCGCGCCCGTGGAAAGCCTGCCGCCGTTTCTGCGCGCCCTTATCGTGCCGCCTTTTAACAATACCGGGCCGCTGGCCGCCTTTCCCCCGGTGTTGCGGCAGGTGTTTAACCTGCCTGCGGAGGTTCCGGCAGGCGGGCTTAAAACCCGCTGGAATATCCAGTTTCTCTGTTTTACTGTCGGGGTGGCGCAGCTTGTGTGGGGCCGCAGCAAAAACATCCGCCGGCTCCTGCCCTCCCTGACGGCGCTGGCCCAGGCGGGCTGGCTTATCATGATGGTGGGCCTGTACTTCCTCGTGCTGTTCATGCTCCTTAAAATGAGCCTGCCGTCTTTCGCGGTGTACCTTATCGGCGGCGGCCTGGCGCTCTACTTCGTCTTTGCCGAACAGAACGGCGGTAATTTCCTCAAAAACATCGGGAAGAGCTTCGCCAATTTCCTTTCGATATTCCTGAACGCCGTGGGCAGTTTCGCAGATATCATCAGCTATATACGGCTTTTCGCGGTGGGGCTGGCGGGGAGCATTATCGCCCGGAGTTTTAACTCAATGGCAATTCCAGCCGGGGGGTTCGGCGCGCTGGGCATTGGGTTCTTTTTGAGGGTTTTCGCCGCGGTGCTAATTTTGATTTTCGGCCATGCCCTCAACATCGTGATGAACGCCCTTTCGGTGATCGTCCATGGGGTGCGTCTTAATCTTTTGGAATACGCTGGCAACCATTTGGGAATGGAATGGTCCGGTTACGCATATAAACCTTTTGCGATAAAGCAAAAGAAAATTTGAACTTAACCACGGACCGCACAAACTTTTGGTTGGCGATTTTCGATCTTGTCTGTGATGTCTGTGGTTAATTTTCTTGAGGAGATATGTATGGATAGTGGATTAGTCGGCGAGATTGGAATTGGGGCCTGCCTGGGCCTTTCGGCGCTGGGGTCGGCAATGGGCGCGCGGGCGGCGGGCATGGCCGCTATCGGGGCCTGGAAAAAGTGCTTTATTCAGAATAAGCCGGTGCCGTTCATTTTGGTGGCCTTCGCGGGCGCTCCCCTGACCCAGACGATTTACGGTTTCATTCTGATGAACGTGCTTGCCGCCACTGAGCGGCTCAACGGTTTTCAGCTTTTGGGCGTGGGCCTCTTCGCGGGCCTTGCCATCGGCGCTTCCGCCTTTGCCCAGGGGAGCTGTTCCGCCTCGGCCTCGGACGCCTACGCCGAAACCGAGCAGGGCTTCGGCAACTACATGTTGATCATCGGTTTGTGTGAAACCGTGGCCCTGTTCGTGATGGTCTTCGCCATGCTTGTCGCATAAGAAAGTGTTAAAAATAGAGGCTTTCCCAAAATCGCGCCCCGGCTATGCCGGGAACGTTGGCGCACAGTTGGGACAGGCTCTAAATTGTAAAAATATTTGATTTAGGGACAACCCGCAAACCCTGGACTTTGGGCCTGAAATTGTTTCTTTTGTCCGTGCGGTTTCGGATCACAGCTCCGGTGTGGCCGGCGGCCGCTACGGCGGCTAAAGTGTAAGAGAAGATGAGCGGAAGAGTTGCCAATACGGTAACAATAGGCGGCTTCGCCCATGTCGGTTCTGCCGGCGTGGGGGGCGATTTTCCCGTGCTTATTCAGACCATGTGGAAGGACCGGCTTTCTTTAGCGGATACCAAAGGCGAAGCCGGCGCGGCCCTGGCAGGACGGATTGAGGGCTTGGGCCGGATGGGCTGCGGCCTCCTCCGCTTTGCGGTGCCGGACCTTGAGGCCGCGGAAACGCTGGGGCATCTTGCCTCCCTGGTCTCCATGCCGCTCGTGGCGGACATTCACTTTGATTACAAAATAGCCCTCCGCTGCATGGATTTCCCCATAGCCAAAATCCGCGTCAACCCCGGCAATATCGGCGGCAGGGAACGGGTCCGCCCGGTGCTTGAAAAAGCCGCCGCAAAGGGGATTCCTATCCGCGTCGGGGTGAACGCCGGGAGCCTTCCCCCGGACCTCAGGCGGCGGGTGGACACGGCGGAAGCCCTCGCCGAGGCCGCGGAGCGGGAACTGGCGGTTTTTGAGGAATTCGGCTTTGACAAGATTTTGGTATCAATGAAAGCCTCCGGAATTGCCGATACTGTAAAGGCGAACCGGATTCTCGCGGAGAGGACCTCCGTGCCGCTGCATATCGGCGTCACCGAGGCGGGGCCGCTGGTGGCCGGGGTGGCCCGCAGCGCCGTCGCGCTGGCAGCCCTGCTCGCCGAGGGCATAGGCGACACGCTACGGGTGTCACTGTCCGATACCATGGAAAACGAGGTGATCGCCGCAAGGGAGATACTGGCCGCGGCGGCGGAAATGACCGCCCTGCCGGCCCTTCAACCCTTCGACTTCGTCGCTGCTGAGCATGTCGAAGCGCAGGGACAGGCGGACAGATTTAAGCGGCCGGGCGTTACCATCGTTTCCTGCCCGCGTTGCGGCAGGTACGGCTTTGACACCCACGGCTTCACCGCCCGCTGGATGCCTGCTCTCTACGCCCTGGACAGGGACATCAGCGTGGCGGTCATGGGCTGCGCGGTGAACGGGCCTGAGGAAGCGAAACACGCCGATTTGGGTATTACCGGCGCGGGGGACAAGGTGCTTATTTTCCGTCACGGAAAAGTGATACGGACCATAAACGCCGCCGAAGCGGACAGCGCTTTTAGGGAAGCATTAGAGAAATTATAGGAATTGAGCATGAGAAGATACATACCGCTCATCATTTTCCTTGTTTTTATATGCTGTGCGGTTTCAGTTGCCGCGCAGGTTCCGGCAAACCGGCCCTGGTGGTATACCCTTGAGCGGGGAAAAAACCTGTACCGGGACGGCGATTACGGGAACGCCCTGCTGGCCTTTGAGGACGCCCGGCGCGAGCGGCGGGCCATGTACGAGCGCATGGAACAGGATTTTATCAGCCTCCTTTCCGTGGCCGAGGTACGCCGCCTGGGAGATTCCCTTGAATGGGTGGAGCGCTACGCCGGGGAGCGTTCCTACACTTCCGTTTCCGCCGCCCTGGAGGAACTCTATTACCGCGTTCCCCGGGAGAGTTTCAACAATTCCGCCACGGCGGCACTGGACGCCCTGGGGAGGCTCAAGGATTACCCCGAAGCGGAGTACTGGATAGGCGAAACCTACCGCGCCGAAGGGGAGCTTACCATCGCCCTTAACCAGTTCCGCAAGGCCTGGGAACAGCGCGCCCTTTTTGAGAACCAGGGCTTTGCCACGGAGCTGCTCTATAAAATCGCCGGC
Source organism: Treponema sp. (assembly GCA_031279635.1). Classification (GTDB taxonomy): domain Bacteria; phylum Spirochaetota; class Spirochaetia; order Treponematales; family Breznakiellaceae; genus WQXQ01. The sequence continues at coordinate 8,333 of JAITIC010000194.1, forward strand.
ATCTACAAAACCATCCCGCTTCAAAATCCCCAGAACGGGCAGTACAACCAGCGCGCCTACAACGAAATGGAGCGGACCCTCCTTTTGATAATCGAAGGCGACACCCTGTGGTCCAGCTCCGCCCTGGCCGGGCAGCGCCCGCCGGATGAGACGGTCCCCTACGCCGAGGCTTCCGCTTCCTTCGCCCGCCGCGCCATGACCCGCACCCTTGAACAGGAGGGGGTCGTCCGTTTTCTTACCATGTACCGTTACCGCAACACGGAAGCCGAGGAAGCGCACCGGCTGCTGGGCTTTTACTATTCCCTTTCGGGCCGCCACAGCCGCGCCCAGGAACACCTCATGTTCGCCTTCCTCATCCAGAACACCGTCATCATTGAGGAACTCATCCGCCGTGAGTACGATTTCGCTTTCACCAGCCTTGAAGCCCTTATAGAGGAAACCGGACGCAGCCTCATCCTCTCCGCCTATACCGCCAAGGCTGATTATTACAAGACCGCCTACTACCTTGCCGCCAGTCTTTACGGCAACGGCAAAGCCGCCGCGGCACGGGAACTCTGGGCCTTTCTCGCTTCCCGAAGCGAAGCCGGTGAATGGCAAAACCGCGCCGCCGCCCAACTCGGCCCCGGAGGCCCCCGCCTTGAGCGGACCGTGGAAATGCCCTGATATGCTTTGACAATAGAGGCTGTCCCAGAACTGAAGTTTTGGGAAAGGCCCTTACTACGGCTCTTTTATTGAACACGGTAAACCTACCAGACATTTTCCGCAAACGTCAGCGTATCCTGTTTTTTTATGAGATATTTCAAGGATGGCGGACTCGCGCGGAGGCTCATTGCAATTTATCCCGTTTTGGTGTATGGTTAGGGCATGTTTACCTGTACCGTGACGCCTCGATTCGGAGATATGGACATTCTGGGGCACATCAACAACACCGTGCCTGTCGTTTGGTTTGAGCTGGCGCGTAATCCCCTGTTCAAAATCTTTGACGTGGAACTGCGGCTGTCGCGGAAAACCTTTCCCCTTATCATGGCCCACACCGATTACGACTACGTAGCCCAGCTTTATTTCCAGTACAACGTGGAGATCCGTACCTGGATTACCCGCATCGGAACCAAGTCTTTCACGGTATACCACGAGGCCTGGCAACAGGGGCGGCTCTGCGTAACCGGGCACGCGGTAGTAGTCCACTACGATTTCAACACCGAAAAAACCACCCCCATTCCGGAGGATAAAAAGCGGCTCCTGGCCGAACACCAGCGGGACGGGGTGTAGGGCTCCGCGCCGGCTACATGCCCAGTATTATTCCCAGGATTGCGCCGGCGGCGATGTAGACTGCCGGGTGGCGCTTGTATTTCCAGATGGCGAGGAATAGGGCGGCGAAAATGAAGGTTTCTTTCCAGCGGAGCAGCTCGTACCAGACGGCGGCGTCCGGTTTATAGAGGGCGAGTTTCCAGACGCCAAGGCCGGCGGTGGCGAGGAGGCCGCAGGCGGCGGGACGGAGACCGGCGAAAACGGAAGCGGCGGTTTTGCTTTCCTTGAAGGAGCGCAGCATCCGGGCGATGACGCTGATGATCAGGATGGCCGGGCTTACCAGGCCCAGTGCCGCGATACAACCCCCGGCAATGCCGCCGTACCGGAAACCGGTCTGGGCGGCCATGTTCACCCCGACCGGGCCGGGGGAGGACTGGGCAATGGCGAGGAAATTCCCCACTATTTCGCGGTTCAGCCATTCGTATTGGTCTGCCATTTGAAGCAGGAAGGGCAGGGTGGCAAGTCCGCCGCCCACGGCGAAAAGGCCCATCTTGAAAAACTCGGCGTAGAGCAGTAAAAGATTTATGGTTGATCCTCCCTGTTTTTGGCGGCCGATTTAGGCCCGTCCCCCTTCTGTGCGGTTTTTCCCGGTCGGGCCGGGAAAAGCAAAAAGCCCGCCACGCCCGCGCCGAGGATAATATACACCGGGGACAGGCTCAAACCCACCGAAAGCGCGAAGGCGGCGGCGCAGATAATTACCGACTTGTAATTTTTGAAAACTCCCCTGAACAGTTTCAACGCGGTGTCAAGCACGAGCGCGCCCACGGCGATTCTGATTCCGGTAAAGGCGTGGCGTACCACGGGGTATTCGGCGAAGCGCCTTAAAAAAAAGGAGATGAGGAGCATAAGGCATACGCCGGGCAGTATAACTCCGATAGTGGCGATGACGCCGCCTACAATACCTTTGCGCTTGTATCCTACAAAGGTCGCCACATTGACGGCGATAATCCCCGGCGTGATTTGTCCGATGGTGAAGTAATCCAGTACCTCGTCCATGTTCACCCAGCCGCGCTTCTTTATAACCTCGCGTTCAAGCACCGGCATCATGGCGTAGCCGCCGCCGAACATTGATGCGCCCATCACAATAAAGGCCCACAAAATGGCGATATACTCTTTCAAGAAAAAACTCCTTGGCATCTCCCGCATATAAAACGGTATCTATTTGAGGCTTTCCTAAAACCGAAGTTTTGGGACAGCTTCTGTTTCCAGGACTTTTCAAGGGACCGCTTTTTGAACGGATTCTTGCAAAGTTGTTGTTTAATGAGACATGCCCCTCACTGCCGCACAGGCGCCCTACGGTTATACATGGCAAGAATCGCGATCAGCACAATGGCCATCACCATGTCGGCGGCAGCCTGGGACATGTTGAACACCGCGAGGCAGGCGGCCCGCTCGTTGTTGCCCGTCAAAAAGAGGCGCATCCCGTAACGGCTCCGGTTCAGGATAAAAAACACCGGCAGGAAGATGAAGAAGCCGTAAAAAACGCTCGTTGGAATGACGCCGCCTATGCGGCAGGTCATGCTGCGGGTAAACCAGGGGCTTGCGGTTCCGCTGGGCTTTCCTTCGGTAAGAACGTACTGCAGGCGGGTCACCACGTTGGTCAGAAAGAGCAGCATCGAAAAAAGCAGGGCCATGCCGATCTGGTTGGTAAAGGCGAAACGTTTTGCCCCCCGCGCGGCAAGATCCCCAAGGGTTTCCTTGTTATTTTCCATCGTTTGTACCCTCCCTGCGACTGCGCTTAAGGACCGCGTCTCTTGTCTCCCCGGCAAGCCCCCTGGGGGTATCGTCTTTCGTCACGCCGATCTGTTTCAAAATCCCTTCTTTCAAGCAAGGCGTCCCGCTGCATTTTGTTTGTAAACACCGTGGCCACAAGCCCTATCAGAATGATACTGTCTGAAACCAGATTCTGCCAATAGGACGCGGCCTTGAAGCCGGGGCAGGAAGCTGAAAAGCTGGAACACGATGTTCTGGATAAGCACAAGAAAGCCCAACCCGTAAAGGGCGACGATAATCACCAGGGAAACGGGGAATCCCCAGGATGTTCATATCATAGGTAAGGTAGATGATTTCCGGCACGCTGCCCTGTGGTTTGGGCATGATGAGGAGGTTTATCCCCCGCACAATGTAGATCATGCAGAAGCTGGTGAGGAGCGGTGGTATACGCAGCAGGGCCGCGATGAGGCCGTGTATGCCCGCGATGCAGATGGCCCCGGCCCAGGCCGGCGGATACGGCATGGCCGGAAACCAGGTGGGGAGCATGACGGCCGCCACGTTGACCAAGGCCATCTGTACCCCGATGGAAATGTCGATGATCCCCAGCAGCATGAGCAAAAGCTGGCCCATGGTAACCAGAATCAGCGGAGCGTTCTTGGTAAAGACCAGGGCGATGTTCCTGATGGTAAAAACCCGGAACGGCCCCTGTACGATAACGTTGATAACCACCACTATCAAAAACAGTGCCGGCCCAGTAAAGGCGGCGGATCGCTGTAGTTTATGCAATCGTTCCTTGAAAAAAAGGCTGCTCATTTTATCCCATCCATCATACCAGCCCCAGCATGGCCGTCACAAGCCGTTTTTTGAGGAAAGACAGGGCATCGGCGTTTGCTTTTCCGCAGACAAAGAGAAAGACATGGCTAAATACTTTGAAACAGGCCGTTGATGTCCATAACAATGGCAAGCGCCTTGTCATTGGATCCCCTTCGCTTCCAGCGCGTCCGCGGTTTCGGCTGCCATTTCCAGCATCCGCTCGATTATCAGCGGGATGATGAGCATAAACCGGCGGAGACCCCGCTTGCAGGAGCGGGCTTCGCAGGCCATGTTCATGGTTTCCCAAAGTTCGAAAAAGCGGGGGATGAAGCCCAGCATGACGCTGATCGCCAGGCTGACGCGGCCGGCGGCGGGGGAGGCACTGTCCGGAAGCCGGCTTGCCCTGGCCTCTCCGCGCGGAGCCTTGTTTCGGAGATGTCTCAAAAGGCCGGGAACGGCCCGTTCCGCTTTGCTTAAGGAAAGCCGCAGTTCCCGCATGGTGGTTACCGCGAAGAGCAGGGAACCCGCGGCAAAGGAGACCGCTATGCGCAGTCCTGAGAGGATGCCGTCGAAAAAACCTTGGGCGTTGATGAAGGGGATAGTGACGGCCGGCAGGCTCAGGCCGAAGGCGCTTATTGCGCCTAAAGAGACGCCTTCCGCGCCGGGATCAAAAGAAGTGAAAATCAGAATGAACAGGGACAGTATAAAGAGGGAGCGGAATCCCCTCAGCAGTTTGCAGGGCCGGATTCGGGCCGCAAGGGAAGCGGCGCAGGTAAGCATGGCGGACAACAAAAGCCCCGGTATGGAGCTGAACGTGGTAATCGAGAGAACCAGCAGGGCCAGCAGTTTCAGTCCCGCCGGCGCGCGGTGCAGGAGAGTGGCGCCGCTTTGGTAACTGAAGGGAATCCGGCGGTTTTTCGTTATGCTTCCAGCCATGAGCAGTCTTTCACGCCGGCGTAGTTTCTTCTCGGATCACGCACGCCCCAGGCGGGATCGAGCCGGTCAAGCACTTCTTCCGGAAGGCCGTCGTCGCGTACCTCGCCCCTGTGGAGAATCACCAGTCGGTCCGCCAGGGCCAGGACCTTTTCCAGTTCATGGGTCAGAATGATGAGGGTCTTTCCGTTTTTTTTAAGATCGGCGATTATATGCAGGGTTCGGACCACGCCCGGCCAGTCAAGATTCGCAAAAGGTTCGTCCATAATCAGGGTATCGCAGCCCATGGCGAGGATTCCCGCCACCGCGAGGCGGCGCTTTTCCCCGCCGGACAGGCTGCGGGGAGGGCTTGTCCGCCTGGACGAAAGCCCCAGCGCGTCAATGGCGCGGTCTACCCGCTCCCGTACCCCGGCCTTTGAAAAGCCCAGGTTTTCAGGCCCCAGGGCAATATCTTCTTCTACCGTTTCCCCCACGATCTGGGCGTCGGCGTCCTGAAACACGAGGCCCAGTTCCCGCCTGAGGTTTTTCCCCCGGAAAAGAACCTCCCCTCCGCTGGGTTCCATCAGCCCCGCAATGATCCGCATGAGCAGGGTTTTTCCCGATCCGTTGGAACCGGCGATGAGGAGGCACTGCCCCTCATAAATGTCGAGGTTGATATCCCGAAGCGCCCGGCAGGGTTCTTCCCCCGCAGGGCCGGAAAAAATCCTGGAAAGACGGCGGATAGAGAATAAGGCCTGCCCGTACATTGACCGCTAACGGGAGAAGAGATCCGCCGAGGCCCGCCGCAGCCTGGGGGTAATCAGGACCGCCACGACGCCTTTTACCACATCACCGGGGATAAAGGGGATAAAACCCCCGGCAAAGGCCGCGGCCCAGGTTCTCCCGGTACTGATTTTGAGCCAAGCCACCCCGGGCACATACACAACCAAAAGGCCCGCAAAAGCCGCGGCGATAACCCGCCAGAGCGGGATTTTTTGCTCCGGCCTGGGAAGGCCCGCGATCAAGCCCGCAACCAGGCCCGCCAGCAGATAGCCGATAAGGAAGCCGCCGGTCGGCCCGATGAGGCGGACAATGCCGCCTGAAGCGCCCGCGAAAACCGGCGCGCCAATTATACCGGCGGCAAGGTACAGCGCCACCGCCGCCGCGCCCATTGCCGGCCCCAGCACAAGGCCCGCCAGCAGCGCGAAGAGGTTCTGTAGCACAATGGGAACCGGCGAAAGGGGCAGAGGAATCGAGATAAATGTCCCCGCCGCGATAAGCGCCGCAAAAAGGGCTATAACGGTCAGGCCGGTAACGGTTCTGCGTTTGGTAAAAACCGCCGCCCCGGCCCCGGCGCCAGGCGCGGTTTTAGTCTCAAAGTTTTTGCTTTGTAACAATTTTTCGTCCATGTGTACTAACATTGACAAAATACGAAGCAATGTCAATACCTTTACCGGGTTGCGGCTAAATTTGCTGCTACCAGGTGATTGGACTAAAGACACTGATATGGGTGATTACAGAAATAAAAACCCAAGCGCGGACGGCGCGGACAGAACGGACAAACAGGTGGATTTGTAAACAAAACTCCGTGTATTTCCGCGCTTATTTTTCTTTGAAATTATCCTGAGTTCTAGCCTAACCATCCTGCTGCTTTCTTTCGAAAAAGGCCTCGTTTCAAAAAGCTACAAGGCTTGATATTTTCTTTGTTTTGTGTTATAATTTGTAATAGATACCAAAGGGATAAGACCCGGGGGTAATAAGATCCAAAATGAAAAGCAAGCTGTTTTATCTGGTAATGGCCGGTATCGTATTGGCGGGATGTCTGGTTTTTGCCGGCTGCCCTATGGAAGCTGAGGAAGGCGGCCTTCCTTCTACCAAGGGTAAATTTACGCTTACCGGCGCTGACACGGCCGAGGGGAAGTATGCCTTTATTATAGCCAACCTGACCAGTGACGGCACAGAAAAAATATTGGGCATAACCGACTCGAATAAAGACGGCAGCCTGCTCAAAGGCGCACAAATAAAGAACGCGGCCGTAAATATTCCCCTTTATATGTATAATAGCTCCTCCCAACAGGTTACAAGTTATAGCAGGGACGATACCGTAAACAGCATCACGATTGTTGTATCCAATAAAAAAGAGCTGAAGCAGCCGGAGGAATTTGAAACGGTCGATAAATCGGTCACCTTTAGCAATGTAACATTTTCGGACGGCAAAGCTGCCAAAGATGTCGCCGAAGCGTATACCAACAACCTGAAGTAAGGCTTAACCTGTCAGGTTGATTGGACTAAAGACACTGATATGAATGATTATAGAAATGAGCCTCCGCGGGGCAAGCCCCGCGGTATCTTAAATGTTGCGTTGCTTTGAACGGAGGCTCGTTCGATAGGAAGTTTATTCGCAGTGGGGTCTAATACCCCGCCCCTTGGGGCGGGGAGGTTCATTATACCCTCCCCCGCGCAAGCGGGTTCTTGGGTTTAATACCAATTTCCTGTAAGCGAAGCTTTATTCGGGCCGCGGCAAGCCTGGCAAGCGCAGCTTGTCTTGGGGTATTAAACTAGACTTTCGAATAAAAAACCAAGCGCGGACGGCGTGGACAGAACGGACAAACAGGTGGATTTGTAAACAAAACTCCGTGTATCTACGTGCTCATTTTTCTTTGGAATTATCTCTGGTTTTAGCCTAATCATCCTATTAGGCTGCTTTCCCAAAACTGAAGTTTTGGGAAACCCTCTACTGGAAGAAAATATTTTTCTCTCTGTGGCCGTTTTCAATCCGCTGTTTTTTCCGGAGGTAGGCGGTCTGTTTGGCGATCTCGGAAACGTCCCTCACGCAGATTCGGTCGTGGAGAATTTGAATGTGTTTGTTTTTCAGCAATTCGCGTATGAGCCGGCTGCCCTCCGATTGGGAGACGCCTATCATGTCGGTCAGTTCCGCCGGGCCGAAATCGAAGGTGAACGAATGGTTAGTGTTGACATTTATCCGCCTTCTTTCAAGCTGGATGAGCAGGATGTCGTACATGCGGGCCAGCGGATCGTTCAGGCGGGTGTTGGCAAGCTGCTTGTAGATGAACCATATCCGCTCGGCCTGCAGGGTGGTGATGTAGGCGATCAACTGGGGCTGGGCGGTGATTGTCTGTTCAAAGTTGGCGCGGTTGAGTACGGTTAGCAGACATTCGGAGTAGGCCACCGCGCTGGCCGCGCGGGGTTCGGTTTCCAGCAGGGCCATTTCCCCGAAAACGTCCCCCGCCTTCAGCACCGCCAGGAGCATCTCGTTGTTGTCGACTACCTTGGTGATTTTCACCGAGCCTTTTTTGATGATAAACAGTTCTTCGCCCGGCTCGCCCTCGGCGAAGATCATCGCGTCTTTGGGATACTCCCGCTTCGTGTCTTTTGCGCTGAAGTCAAGCCGGACCGCCTTCGCGTAAGGGGCCAGTTCCGACAAAAGCGCTTTGGCCGTGTCTATGTTTTCCGCATCGGGGCAGTATTTGACGTACCGGCTGCAGGCGTAGAACGCCTGTCTGTAGCGGTTTTGTTTGGCGTAGTATTCGGCGACTTTGTACAGGTGGCGGCTGTCCGCTACGGCGCTGCTGTGCAGGGTAAGGAAGGTGAGGGCTTGGTCAAGGTAGCGCATCCGCCGCGAGAACTGGCGGATGATCTTCATTGCCACCGGCGCGTTATTGCGGATAAGCTGACCGTATTGCTTCCGCTGCACCGATATGAGGGTAACATCGGTCTTGGCGCGTGCGGTTTCAATATAGCTGTGGCCGGACATGGCCGAGACTACCCCGAAAAAATCCCCCGGCTTCAGGTTATTGCCCCGCTCCTCGGCGACAATTTGCACTTCCTTGGAAAGCTCCACCTGCCCCTCGCGGATAATGAAGAAACATTCCGCGTTCGGCTTTCCCTCGACAACGATATATGTGCCTTTCAAAAAATAAACGAAAGTGAGATGCAGCTCCCCGGCCATCCTGTCCCCGCTGTTTTTTGAATGTATAACGTATCAGCGCCCTTGTCAACGCAACGCGCAAGGAATCTATCCCGTCCCCGCCGCTCAGTGGATTGGCCCCTTTAAGTAGGCTTCCTAAAACCACCGGCTGTGCCGGTGGAGATTATTAAAGACGATAACTAAACGCCAATGGACAGAACTTATCCCCAGTCCCCGACAAAAAGGATTTCCGGTTCCAGGACGAAACCTGCGGCGGCCTTAACACGAGTGGCGACTTCGGCGGTAAGGGCGCGGATGTCCGAGGCGGCGGCTCCGCCGTCGTTGATGATGATGTTCCCGTGGAAGGGGGCGACCTGCGCGCCGCCAATCCGCAATCCCCGCAGGCCCAGTTCGTCGATGATTTTGCCGGTGGGCTTGCCGAAGGCCCGGTTGTTCCTGAAAGCCGAGCCGGCCGAAGGATAGCGGTAATGGCCCTTGGCTTCCCGGTCACGGCGGTACGCTTCCATCTCGCTGCGGATTTCCCGTTCGCGCCCGCTTTTCAGGGCAAAGCCAGCCGAAAGGATAAGGCAGGGACGGCTCTGGAACGGGCTGCGTTTGTAGCCGAAAGCGGCCCTGTCCGAGGAAATACGGAGGAGCCGCGGGGCGCTTCCCTTTGATCCTTCGGCTTCGGAAAAATCGATTATTTCGGTTTCTATGAGCGCGTCGGCGATTTCCCGCTCATAACAGCGGGCGTTCATCCACACCGCGCCGCCTATACTGCCGGGCATACCCGCGAGAAACTCAAGCCCCGAAAGAGCGGCGCCGGCGGCCAGTTCCGCCGCGGCGTCCGCGCCGGTGCCGGAACGGAAACACATGGCAAGGCCGTCCCCAAGTCCCGCGCCCCCTTCCCCTGTTTCACCGGTCCAGCCTGAGGTATCGAGCACTATCCCCCGGATTCCCCTGTCCGCAACGACGATGTTGGCTCCGCCCCCCAGGATAAAAACCGGCGTCCCGTCCGCGCGGGCGGCCCGGAGCAGGCAGGCGGCGAAAGCGGGGAATCCGTCCCCCAAAGGTTTCGCGTAACAGTCCGCGGGTCCGCCCACCTTGAAGGTGGTGTGGCAGGCCATCGGCTCATTGTAGATCAATTCCAGTTCGCAGGGGCATTCCCGCAGGCACTCGTCTATAATGCGGCGTATCCCATCCTGATTTACCATGCTGTCGATTCACTCCCTGTAATAATCGATCTTCCATAAAAAAAGCCCCGGGGGCGGCAGGGTCGGCCCGGCAAGGCTGCGCTCGCCTGAGGCGATGATCTCCCGCAGTTTCTCCGGGGGCGCGCCCTGCTGTTCATAATGAAGAAAAGTTCCGGCTATTGAGCGTACCATCTTCCACAAAAAGGCATTGGCGCTGATCTCGAAAATCAAGCGGTCCCCCTCGACAAAAAAAAAGGCGCGGGAAATATACCGGTTTCGGGATTTGCTTGAGTCTCCCGCGCCGGCAAATATCGAGCAGTCCCGTTCCCCCAAGAGCAGGCGGCCGTAGGCGTTGAGCAGTTCCACGCGGGGATGCCTGTATATTTGCAGGTTGTAGCGGCTCTCGTGGGGAAGCGCGTAACGGCCGGCGATAAAATGATAACGGTAAGTCCTCATGGCGGCGTCAAAGCGGGCGTGAAAATCGGGGCGGGTCTCGGCGGCTTCAAGGATCCGCACGTCACGGGGGAGCAGGCCGTTCAGGGCGGGCGCGAAACGCGCGGGGTTAATACTGTTTATATTGGTGTGAAAATTGGCGGCCTGCCCCGCGGCGTGGACTCCCGCGTCGGTACGGCCCGATCCGGTAAGGGCCACCGGCTCTTTGTGCATTTTCTCAAGGGCGCCCTCAATAACTCCCTGGACGGTGCGTTCCCCGCCCACGGAAGCGCCCTGCCGCTGCCATCCTGAAAAATCGCCGCCGTCATAGGCGACAAGCAGTTTGATGTTTCTGCTCATGGCCGCCGTAAACCGCTACGCATTGGGTTCTTCCAGGTCCTTGTTGATCGCGTCGTAGACCGTCCGGGCAAGGTCCAGGAAAGCGCCGGGCCTGTCTTTGGAGGATTTTCCCATGCCGAAGAGTTTGGCAATGGTCCGCCGGGCGTCTTCCAGGGAGGCTTTCCGCTGATCGGCGTCCAGGGCGGGGCCGAATTTGTAGCGCAGATACGCGCAGAGATAGAGCATCCCCTCGTAAGAGTAATTTTTGTCTGTGTCGGGGCCGAATATTTTTAAGCCCGACAGGGTTTCCTTTCCACTTTGCTCCCGGTCAAGGGCTTCGTTGTAAAAAAACTGGGCTTTTTTACGGAACAGGATTGCAAGCCAGTCGTAGTGCTGGTTGGGGTATTTTTTGTCAAGCTCGTCCAAAAGCCACGCGGTTCTGAGAGCCGCGATTCCCTGCTTTATGGTGGGGGATGCGTCCTTGTTGAAAAAATCATAACAGCGGAGCGCCAGGTACTGGGAAGCGGCGCCTTCCGTAAGTCCCCGGGGATCCTTAAAATCAACCCCGGGAAAGACAAGCTGGGTCTCCGCCATGCGGCGTTCCTGGTCGTCCTGGACCCGGCCCTTGTTTGCCGGCGGAAGCAGGGAAAAATCCGCATCCATTGAGGCAAACCAACATTCGGGACAGACCGTGGCTTGATAAGTCAGGGGGAACACTTCCCCATATTTAGCCGAAGGCTCGTAAAGCCGGTGCAGCTCTTCGGTAAGCGCGCCGGCAATCAGTCTGCCGCCGCCTGAGAGCAGCTCTTCCTTGCGGAAAACCGCCCCGCAGGCCGGACAGGTGTATTCTTTTTTTGAAAGGAAGGATACTTTTAATTCCCGTTCTTCGTTCATATACCCTCCGTTTTTGCCCGTTACAATGATTCCAGAACCACCATGGCGACGGCGTTGTCCCGTTCGTGGGCAAGGGACAGATGCACCCGGTTTGCCCCGCTTTTTTCCAGAGCGGCCCGCGCGGTTCCCAGCGCGTGTATTTCGGGCCGGCCGTTATGCCGGTTGATCACCACAATGTCCTTTAACACAATCCCCGACAGCCCCGTTCCCAGGGCTTTGCCAAAGGCCTCTTTGGCGGCGAAGCGGGCTGCCAGGGAAAGGCTCGCGCCGCTCCCCCGCGAAAGGGCCGCCGCAAGCTCCTGGGGATGAAAGTAACGTTCCAGGAGCCCCGAAATACCGTGCCAGCGCTCCATGCGCCGCACGTGCACTATGTCAACTCCGATGCCGGCTATCAAGAGGGGAACCTCCTTCACTTCGTTCAGTCGGTTGAAGTTCAAGAGGGGAACCTCCGTTTACTTCACTTGAGCTTCACCCTTCGCCGTTTTCTTTAAGCGTCACCGTAAGTCTCAAGTTCTCAGGCTCGCGGCGCACCGCCCTCAGCTCTGCCGGCAGTTCTATCAACACCGGCAGATTATAGGTCCCCGGCTCGTTCAGTCCGGAACAGTCAACGCTGAGAAAACCGGAAGGGGGGACAAAACCATTCAGCAGTTCCCTTGCCCCTTCAAGGCGGACGCTGCCCGTTCCGGGATCCGCCTTGAAGCGGGGGTCAAGCCCGTTCAGCGCGATTGGTATGCCGTCGATGTTTCTCGCCGGGATCACCGGACTGATAAAGGCCGCAAATTCCGCCGTTACGTTTCCCCGGATAACAATAAGCGGATCAGGATTGACGATACGCGCCGTTATGGTGAAACTTTCATTTCTTCCCTCAAGGTCAATTACTTCGGTACTTAATTCCGAAACGGAATCCGTTGTACTTAAAGGGCCTTCTATCGCTATCTGATGCGGGGTGAGGGACTGGGAGATCAGTTCAAAACCGGAGGCCACATTTCCCTGCGTATTCGCGTTCAGAGGAACGACCTTGCGTAATTTTTGATCGAGCTGAACGGAAATCTCCAGCGGTTCCACGGATATTTCCAGCGGCCCCGCCTCCAGGGCGGTCCCCTTTTTATGGACTTGCACCGGCGAGCGGTACAAGCCCGCGGCATTGTGTTTAGTAAGATCGATGTAAGCCTCAATATCGTCTTCCGCAATCGGATAGATGCTGTTGACGTCCCCGCGGATGCTTACCCTGACAATCCGGGGATAGGAGCTGACTGGCACCAGATCGGGGCTTATCTCCACCTGTAGAGGCACGGAAAAAAAGCGGGTCTCCAGGGTGCTCATCCGGTGAAAGACAAAGAGGAGCAGGGCCGCCGCCACGGAAAGCACTTTGGCGGGCCATTTTTCCACCGCCCTGGCAAGCAGTTTTCTGGCGGCTTGCCGCGTTTCACGCATATTGCTACTGTTCAACGAGGACATCCTTGCTGTCTTCCATCTCCGAAGCGCCCAGGGCCGGATCGCTCCTCTCCGCCTCCCGCCGGCTGCCCCGGTCAAGAAGTTCCTTGAGCTTGCGCGTAACTTCTATAGGGGAAAGATCGTAATAGAGTTTCATGTCATAGGCCAAGGAAATGGCCCCGGTTTCTTCCGAGACGACCAGTATCACCGCGTCGGACTGCTCCGACATGCCCAGGCTTGCCCGGTGGCGGGTACCGAAACTCTTCCGTATGTCCTGCTGTTCCGACAGGGGCAGAAAACAGCCGGCCGCGGTGATTTTGCCGTGCTGAATAACCATAGCCCCGTCATGGAGCGGGCCGTCAAATTCAAAAATCGCCACAATAAGGCTTGATGAAATTTCCGCGTTTATTCTCGTGCCGGTCTCGATAATATTCCTGATATTGATCTTCCGGGGAAACACCACGAGCATCCCCCGCCTTTGCTGGGAGAGCAGTTCCGCCGCGGTTACCACCGCCTCAAGCTGGCCGATTCGGGGCTTGATATCGGGCCTGAAAAATTCCCCCTGCCCCAGGCGCATGAATATCTTGCGGAGTTCCGGCTGAAACACAATGGCTATGGCAATGAACAGTCCTGGCCCCATAATCGTAAGTACCCATTGCAAAGTCGTAAGTTTGAAGAGAAAGGCGATGCCGTACACCAAGGCAAGAAAGCCTGCGCCTTTTACCAACTGCAGGGCCTGGGTTTTTACTAAAAGCTCATAGCCCTTGTAGAGCAGAAACGCGAGGAGCGCCACGTCCAAAATCGGGCGGATACGATCATATATTGCGATAAGACGCTGAAACCATTCCATTTGTTTTATAATCATATATCATTTCGATGTTTTTCAACAACTCTCCGCAAGGCGGCCATGACTTCTTCATTTACTTTCACTTGTCGAAAAACCACTGGATTTTAAGAATTTTAACCACGGACAGCAACACGGACAAAAGCAGGATTTTGAGCCAAAAGTCCGTGGTGTCCGTGAGGTCTGTAGTTGAAATTCTTGATGTTTAATGAGCCTCCGCGGAGCAAGCTCCGCGGTATCTTAAGCGTTGCTTTATTTGAGCCGCAGCAAGCCTGGCAGGCGAGCTTGCCTTGGGGTACTAAACCAGACTTTCGAATAAATCGGCAGAAACCCGAAGTCCGGCCCATTATTTATCCACTTCATTATTTCACCGCTTAAAACGGCTCCAAAAAGAGGTATGACTAAACAGTTGTCATTTTTTAATGCGGCAATTTCAAAATCACGGCTCACCCGGACCGCCGGATTTTGAAATCACCCTTATCGGCTTCATTTGTTCTTGTGTCTGTTTTTCCGCAGCTTTTTCTTGCGTTTGTGCGTGGCGATTTTCCGCAGTTTCCGTTTTCTTCCGCAGGGCACTTCAAGCTCTCCTTGTGGTGAGGATAAAAGCGGCAAAAGCCGCGCCGGAACCAAGCGCAAGACCGACCCCTCCGGCCGGGGTTCTACCGGATATGACAGTATGAAACAGGGCGGGAAAAAGGTCAAGTAGGGGAACGCCGCGGTCAGCAATTCCGATTTCAAAATAACCGCAAGCCCCCGCCTGCGCAGGCGCTGCACGGACAGACACGGACGAATTAAGCAATACCTCGATTATTTCCGCTTTGAGGTTCGCCCAAAATGTACCGGAAATCCCACACTGTTCCCACGGCCGAAAGAATATTTGAAAATGCTCTCTGTTCGCTACCAAGCTTATGTACCGCCGTTATTGCTATGATGATTTTCCCGACACAGACAAAATCAGGGCGGTATGCCTGTTTGAGCGGCTTGCCGTCATATAGGGAGCGCTTGTTCCGCTTCACAGGGAACTTCGGCCTTTTGCGTCTCAATTTCCAGGCATTTATGCGGGCTTTCCGCTATGCAGCCTCCGGGAAACCCGCTCCCGGTTTCCTGTTTACTTCGTAAAGACACCTGCGGATACGAAAACTTTCGTTTTCATACCCCCTATGGTTAGATTTAACGTGGCGCAACAGGAGTTTTACATTTAGGCGATGTTCCGATACTGAAGTATGGGAGTAGGATTACTCAAGGCTCATTTGGAAGCATTTGACGCCATCGGAAACGGTATAGCCGACAAGCGGCGGG
>JAITIC010000025.1 GCA_031279635.1 Treponema sp.
TGTCCATAATGTAGACACATTATGGACAGACTTCCTTAAAAAACGCATTTTCGCAGCCGTTAGGCGAGAAAATGCAATGTCTGTCCGCAAAGTAACCGACTTTGTGGACAGACACTACCTAAAACTCCGCGAAATTGTCCGTGTTCATCCGTGGTTCATACTGTTTTGTGCGTAAAATGAGCTGTAAATGTAAAATTGTTGTATCCCCGATAAGCGCGCAACGGCCTGGTATCTCAAAAAAAACAATCAATGCCCTGTCCGGCGATTATCCCCCTGAATTCTTCCAAATCTTCGGGGTGAAGCTGGGGAAAACCGCGCATGGGATAGGGAAGGCCCAGCATGTCGTACTTTTTTTCACCGAACTGGTGAAAGGGGAGTATCTGTACCCGTTTCGCCCCCAGCGATACGAGCAGTGAGGCAAAGCCCCGCGCGTCTTCGGGAGAGTCGTTATACCCTGGTATAACCGGCAGGCGGGGAAGCAGCGTCTTGCCGAAGGCCAGGGCGCTTTTCAGGTTGGCAATAATGGGGGCGCGGCCGACGCCGGTTCCCTCAATATGGCGCTTCTCGTCAAAATGCTTGATGTCAAAAAGCAGCAAATCCGCCTCTTTACTTACTTCCTCAAAAACCTCCCGCGGGGCATACCCGGTAGTTTCAATAGCGGTGTGAATGTTTTCCCGTTTCAGGGCGCGCAGCAGTTCCGCGGCGAATTGCCGCTGGGTCAAAACCTCCCCGCCTGACAGGGTAACGCCGCCGCCTGATTCCTCGTAAAAAGGCCTGTCCTCAAGGCAGATTTCCAGGGTTTCCTCCAGGGAATATTCCCGCGAATCCGGGACGCTTTTGCCGCCGTCACGGAGCAGGCAGGGTTCCGCCCGCTGGGATTCGGGGTTTGAACACCACTTGCAGGAAAGGGGGCAGCTCTTGAAGAAAACCACGGTCCTGATGCCGGGGCCGTCGTGGAGGCTGAATTTCTGGATATTGAAAAGCAGGCCGGTCAGTGTCATATTTATCAGTATAATGAAATTTTCTGTATTGTACCGATAAAACTTATTAAAACAAGTAAATTTGTTATTTTGGCAACAAATTACTTGACAAAAAATAAATTTATGATCTAGATTTGGTTTATAGGAAGGAGAGGGGCATGGAACGGTTCGCTATAGGAATTGATGTCGGCGGAACTAAGACCGCTTACGGGGTGCTTGACTCGCAGAAAAATATCATCCGCGGCCTGACCCATCCCTCAAACGCAGAATCTTCCCCGGAGGAATTTTTCGACGAAATCGCCGCGAATGTTACGCAACTAATCGCCGCCTGCGGTATTAAAAAGGAAGCGCTTCTGGGGGTCGGCGTGGGGGTGCCTTCGTTCATCCTCTATGAAGAGGGCTATATCATAAAAACAAGCAACCTGGTCAGGATAAAAGAATTCCCCGCCCGCTCGTATCTTTCGCGGAAACTGGGGGACGTTCCGGTGACCCTCGACAACGACAGCCGCGCGGCGGCCATAGCCGAGTACCGTTACGGCGCGGGCCGGGGTTTTGACCTGATGTTCTACTGTCCCATGAGTACCGGCATCTCTTCGGCGCTGATAATAAACGGAAAGCCGTTCAGGGGAACCTACGGCTGGGCCGGGGAAAGCGGCCACATGATTGCCACCCCCGGCGAGGGGCTTGAGTGCGGCTGCGGCAACCGGGGCTGTTATATGTCATGGTGTTCGGGTTCGATGATCGTGAAGCATATCAAACAATGGATAGCCGCGGGCGAAAAAACGGTCATGACCGATATTGCCGGAGGCGTTGATAATATCGACAGTATTGTCCTGGAAAAAGCCTTTGACGCGGGAGACTCCCTGGCAATACGGGCCTTTAACCAGATGGTCCGCTGGTTTGGGGTGTGGTTTTTCAATCTGTATGTTAGCTGTAATGTAAATTGTTTTGTAATAGGAGGCGGCCTGGTCAAGATGGGAGAAAAACTCATCGGCCCCATTCGAAGCGCCTTTGATAGTTATAATCATGATGAACGGCCGGTGTACTTTAAGACTGCGGAATGCAAGGAACACTGCGGGGTTTTGGGCGCCGCCGAGCTGGTCTTCAGTATCGAGAGAGGAGAAGTATAAAATGTTAAACGACGGAATCAGCGGGACAGTTAAAAGCCCCGCGCCTGATTACTTTGGGGAACTTTCGGGAAGAATGCGGGATTTTCGCGAAGAGCTCTTAGCCGCAAAGCCCCGCGTTTGCGCCGAGCGGGCGCTTATCACCACTGAAATTTACCGGGCCAATATGGATCAGCCTTTGGCGATACGCCGGGCGCTGATGTACAAAAATGTCCTTGAACGGATGAGTATCTACATCGAAAAACAAACCCTGCTCGCGGGCAATCAGGCCTCAAGCAACCGCTCCGCGCCGGTTTTCCCCGAATACGCCATGGACTGGGTTATCGCCGAGCTTGATCAGTTTGACAAACGTTCAGGCGACCGTTTCTATATTACCGAAGAAAACAAGGCGCGGCTTAGGGAGATTGCCCCCTTCTGGGAGTACAACACCGTCAAAGACCGGGGCCTGGCCGCCATGCCCGAATCAGCCAGGGTCTTATACGATCTGGGGATCATCAAGGCCGAGGGAAACATCACCTCAGGAGACGCGCACGTGGCGGTAAACTACAGGCGCCTGCTTGAGGCGGGTCTTGGGGAATACCGGCAGCGGGCGGAGCAAAAACTTGACGAACTGGATTTGACCGATTACCGGAACCTCGCCCGCTCCTACTTTTACCGGGCGGTGATCATAGTCATCGACGCCACCAGGGCCTTTGCGGAACGTTACGCCGATTTGGCTTTTGAAACGGCCCAAAACGAGCCCGACGAAAAACGCAGGGCCGAATTGCTTGAAATGAGCCGTATTTTGAACAAGGTTCCCTACGAAAAGGCGGAAACCTTCTACGAAGCCGTTCAGTCCCTCTGGCTGATTCATCTTTGTCTTCAGATTGAAAGCAACGGCCATTCACTTTCCTATGGCCGCATGGACCAGTACCTGAATCCTTTTTACCTGAAAGATCTTGCCGCGGGGAAGATCACCGAAGAAGGGGCCTGCGAGCTTTTGGTTAATCTCTGGCTGAAAACGTTTACGATTAACAAAATTCGAAGCTGGACCCATACCCAGTTTTCCGCCGGTTCCCCCCTGTACCAGAACGTAACCATCGGCGGCCAACTCCTTGACACAGAAGGCAATCCCCGTGACGCGGTCAATCCTGTGAGCCGTTTAATACTGCGCAGCGTGGCCCGGACCAGACTTCCCCAGCCGAACTTGACGGTACGTTACCACCGGGGCCTCTCCGACGCCTTTATGGCCGAGTGTATTGAGGTGGTGCGCCTCGGTTTCGGCATGCCCGCCTTTAACAGCGACGAAGTGATTATCCCTTCGTTTATCGAAAAAGGCGTAAAAAAAGAAGACGCCTACGACTACAGCGCCATAGGCTGCGTGGAAGTGGCGGTACCCGGTAAATGGGGCTACCGCTGTACCGGCATGAGTTTCCTCAATTTCCCCAAGTCGCTGCTCATCGCCCTGAACGACGGGGTGGACCCCCAATCGGGCAGGCGGCTTCCCGGCTCCGGCGCAAAACCGCTCCCCAGCGTAAAACACTTCAGGGACATGCGGAGCTTTGACGAGGTGATGGAAGCTTGGGAACGGATCATCCGTGATTTTACCCGCCAGTGCGTGATCATCGATTCTTCGGCTGATACGGCACTGGAACGGGATACCGCGGACATCCTCTGTTCCGCCCTCTGCGACGACTGCATTGAGCGCGGCCTGAACCTGAAAGAAGGCGGCGCCGTATATGATTTTATCAGCGACCTGCAGGTGGGTATCGCTAACCTCGCCGATTCCCTTGCGGCTATTAAAAAATGCGTCTTTGAAGACAAAAGCGTGAGCGCCGCGGAACTCTGGGACGCCCTCCTGGCAAATTTCGAGGGAGAGCGCAACGGGGAAATCCGGAACCTGCTGCTCGCGGCTCCGAAATACGGAAACGATGACGATTACGCCGATTTACTTATCCGCAGAGCTTACGACATTTACATCGACGAGATGAAGAAGTACCGCAATACCCGCTATGGCCGGGGGCCTGTCGGCGGCGTTTACTATGCCGGCACTTCCTCGATTTCAGCTAACGTACCCCAGGGCGCGGGAACCCTTGCCACCCCCGACGGCCGCAAGGCCGGAGAACCTTTAGCCGAAGGCTGCTCGCCCTCACACGCAATGGACCGGAAAGGGCCAACCGCGGTATTCAAATCCGTGTCCAAGCTGCCCACGCGGGAGATCACCGGCGGCGTGCTGCTCAATCAAAAAGTCACCCCCCAGATGCTGGAAAAACCTGAAGACCGGCAAAAACTGGCCGCCCTCCTCCGCGCGTTCTTTAACCGCCTTGAAGGCTTCCACGTGCAGTTCAACGTGGTTTCCCGCGCCGTCCTCCTGGACGCCCAGACCCACCCGGAAAAACACCGGGACCTCATTGTCCGCGTGGCTGGCTACAGCGCGTTCTTCAACGTGCTTTCCAGGGAAACCCAGGACGACATCATAGGCCGCACCGAGCAGGCGTTGTAACTAGCAGTTTGTTGCGCTTCGCGCATTATAATCCCCAAAAATCGCCTTCAGGCGATTTTTTACCCTGCAAACTGCAAGCAACCCCTTATTATTGAGGATTTTTTTGCGTTTTTCCTGAAAGATTGCAAAAAAATCCTCAAGTGCAAGAGCCTGCTAGAAGGCTCCGCCTGCCGTGAGCATATCGTACACGATTTTGACCAGGAGCAGGGCCAGCACGCCCAGGATAAAAACCCGCAAGAGGCCCGCGCCCCGGTGGATAACGAGGCCTGAGCCGAGGTACGAGCCGGCGATACTGAAAGCGCCGGCGCAGAGGCCCAGGAGGATGAGCGCCCGTCCGTGCAGAAGAAAGACAATCAGGGCGCTGAGGTTTGAGGCGAGGTTTACCAGTTTGGCGTTGCCCGAAGCGGCGCGGGGATCAACGCGGGCAAGGCCGGTATAGAGCAGTATGAGAAAGGTGCCGGCCCCGGGACCGAAGAAGCCGTCGTAGCCGCCGACGACAAAGGAGATAAGCGCCGAAACGACGAGCGCCCCGCTCCGGGAAAGGGGCGGCGCCTTTGCCCTCAGCTCTTTTTTCCACAGCACATAGCAGGCGGTAACCGGAAGGATGATAAGGAGGAACCATTGGAGATAGCGCTCGCTGACCCGCATGGTGAAGGACGTGCCCAGGGCGGAGCCGGCAAGGGCGGCCAGCATTGAGGGAACGCAGAGAAAGAGGTTCACGAAGCCGTTTTTATAGTAACGAAACGAGGCGACCAGTTGGCCCATTGTGGAAGAGAGTTTGTTGGTACCCAGGGCGAAATGGACCGGCGCGCCGGCAAGGAGATACGCGGGAAGCGAGATAAGCCCGCCGCCGCCGGCCACGGAGTCCACAAAACCGGCGAGAAAGATGAGCGGGCAGACGATGAAAAACGTGGTAAGGCGCAGTTCCACGGCTAGTAACCGAACAGGCCCGTAACGGCGCCGGCCGCCGCTTCGGCAAGTTTCCGGTGCGCTTCCGGGTCAAGGTGGATGCCGTCGGCGGCGCTCGTTTGGATGTACTTGCCCGCGTCAAGAAACGCCGCGCCGCACTCGCCGGCGAGGGCGCGGTACAGCGGAGGAAGCTTTTTGGAAAGCGCGATAGTGCCGCCGCCGAATATGTGCTTGAAGACCGGGGACTCCACCGTCGCCGGCGGACATACTATCAGCACTTTCGGCGCGCTGTTCCCCGGTCCGGTTTCGGACTGCTGCGCGGCAATGGCCACCCGCTGGACCCCACGGGCAATGTCAAAAGGAAGGGGGCTGAAGCGGGGTTTGAGGTCGTTGGTGCCCAGCATTATCACCACGAGGTCAATAGGCTTGTGGCTTTCAAGAATCGGGATGAGCTGGCGCAGGCCGTTCCGGTCCCCTTCCACCGGATCTTCCCGGCAGGTGGTCCTCCCGTTCTGGCCTTCCTCAACCACCCACCACCGGGGATCATCCGGCGGCGCGTCCCGGTTGAGGATGCTTTGCAGCGCCATGGGCCAGCGGGTTTTGTGATCATAGCGGTCCGCGGTACGGGGCTTATAGCCCCAGGTGTTGGAATCGCCGTAGCATAATACCGTTTTCATTGTATAGCTCCTTGAAGAACAAATTGAATTACTTCATCTTACCCTGTAACCGCCCTCTTGCAAACCGTCATAACGCGGCGTTACAGCGGTATTGCTATCGCAATGGTTGTGTGCCGACCCTAGCGGCCATCAGGGCGAGCGCATTAAAAATTTTTCGGGGACAGGTACTGAAGGTTCCGTTTAAGCGGCAACTAAGCAGGAAACATCATCGGTTATGGCATGGTTCCGCCGCTCCTGCCGGCCATGATCGACTTCAAAGGCACTGCTGGTCTTCACCAGGGGTTCCGGATGGACTAAATCAATACCTTCAAAATATGTTTTAACATCGTCATAGAGGGTTTCCTGGTTTTCCTTTTGCGAACACACATAATCGGCTCCCGCATTGACTATCTGATTGGCTGTTTTGTACTGGCATCCCATCGCGTCTATAGTTACTATGCACCCCTTCAGGGCTATCATCTCCAACAATGCCGGTATCGCCGTGATCTCATTACTTTTTTCCTCCTGGATGTTGCGCCTGACACCATAGATAAAAATAGCCGGAGAGTTAAAATCGTTTCGGCGCCTGGCGCCTTTACGTTACCGGCACGAGTAAAGGACGTGTAAGGGCTGATCACCGTGGGCTTATAGGGTAAGTTGACGTTTTACCATCCGCCAATGTGGAAGCCGAAGAACCTTTTATGCCAAGCCCCAATGTTTGGCGTATCTCCTCGTGAATAACCAGCGTCCAGGCCCCCGTATCAGGCATTTGCCCCTTGCATACCTCTCCTTCTGAGATTATTATCCAAGTATGGAACTAGAATATACCTATTTTGAGGCGGAAGACGGTTTTTTTGTGGGTTGGTTTGACGGTTTTCCGGAAGATGTAA
>JAITIC010000043.1 GCA_031279635.1 Treponema sp.
GACACATTATAGACAGACTACCTTAAAACAGGCATTTTGCGCACCGTTTTGGTACAAAACGGGAGCAAATGCAAGGTCTGTCCATAAAGTAACCGACTTTATGGACAGACACTAATTAGTGAACGGATAATTCACCTTGTGTCTGCAATATTTAATGTGAATAAGGAATGGTTACGAAAGGCCTGGTGAATGTTAAATGAGCCTGTTTCAAAACCCTGCGCGTTTAGCGCACAGTCAATTGGTTTTGAAACAGGCCCAAATTATTCGAAAAATAAAAAAGGCCGGTTTGCACCGGCCCATGCCCCTTGGGGCATATCGGAGATATAGTGATTTGGGAGGGGAACTATAAACCCGACATTTAATATATCGGTATGAGTGTGAATTTTCTTTAGTCACTTTCCTGCACATTAATATCAACCGCAAGGGCGACCCGGTATGTCTTTCCCCGCTCAACGCTCAGGGTTTTGATGACGGTATAGTCCCCTACCTGGAATTTGGCCTCGTGAACGCCCGGCGCCGTTGAGATTGGCCCGCTTTCCCGCGTAACCCGTACATTATCCCAAAAAATAGCGGCATTTGCGGGGCCTTCAAACACAATTAGGGGACTTGAGTCTTTCAGCACAATGCTTAGGTCAAGAACCCGGGCCCGCTCCACCACAAAGCGGCGGCTTTCGTTCCGGTAATCGTCGGAAAGGATCACCAGGTGGTGTTCCCCTTCCTTGAGCAGCCGCTCCTCGGCGAGGTTTTCCACCGGCATGTCGTCGATCAGCACGGTGAAGGGCTTTTCGGGGAGCTGTTTGGGAAACTGGGGACTGAGTTTTACCGCGCCTTCGTCGCTTAAAACGGGTCTGGCGGTAAACTGGAAGACCATGGTTTCCAGTTCCTCGCTCATGCCCTTGATCACCGGCATCAGCCTGAACAGGATGGGAAAGGAAGAGGGAAGGGCGGCCTCCGTACTTACGGTCACATACGGAGTGGTCCGCAGGCCGTGGGCGGGGCGGACCGGTATCTGGTACACGGTCTGGAGTTTGCCCGGCAGGGGTTCAAAGACGATACGGCGGCCTTCGATGTCCGCTATGCCCGCGGCGGGAAGCTGGTCGAGGTCGGTGTAAATTGCCACGGCAAGGCTGTCCCGATGTTCAAGCCAGAGCTGGGGCGCGGAAAGCTCCAGCTCTATGCCCCGGAAAAAACGGATCCCCGCTCCCAGACTGACGGCAGCCGCGCTGTTGATACCCAGCCTGAAGCTTATGCCGCCGGGGTTGTCCGCTGAAACTTCGGCGTTACCCGACACCAGCGTGCGGAACGTTTCCGCTTCGGCTCTGAGCGTGAGGAACAACAGAACTATAACCACCACACGTATCGATTTCATCCTCAAATCCATTGCGGCTTCCGCGCGGTGGGGGCAATGCCTCCTAACCCCTTACGCGGGGGCGTGCCATCGTTCGGTCAAGACTCATTGGCCGCCGGCCTGGAATAATAGTTTACCCGGATCCCTGGCCCTGCCGTTTTGCCTCAGTTCGAAATGGAGATGCGGCCCGGTGGATTGCCCGGTTGATCCTACCCTACCTATAAGAGTACCGGATTGTACCAGAGAACGCAAGGTGGTTTCTACGCTCCGCAGGTGGCCGTACAGGCTCGCCCAGTTGTCCCGATGCCTGATAATCACGTAGTTGCCGTATACCGGATCATTGCCGATTTCGGTAACGGTTCCCCCGGCGGCCGCGAACACTTCAGCGCCTTCGGGGGCGGCCAGATCCAGCCCGCCGTGCAGGCCGATAACGCCGGTTACGGGG
Source organism: Treponema sp. (assembly GCA_031279635.1). GTDB lineage: Bacteria > Spirochaetota > Spirochaetia > Treponematales > Breznakiellaceae > WQXQ01. Next base: position 1,794 of record JAITIC010000043.1, read on the forward strand.
TTTTGCCTAATGCCGTAGGGACTGGTCAGGGTAAAGGCGCGCAGGGGGAAGCGGAAACCGGAATTGAGAAAAAAGACCCGTTCGGTAGCGGTAAAATCGGCGCCCGGGCAAAAGTGAAAGATTTCCGCCGCCCCGCCCCGGCTGACGGTCAGGGCTACCGACCCGTTCCCCAGCCGGGAGAGTCTGGCCGCCGCGAGGAGCCGCTCAAGGTCCGTTTCCGGCTCAGCGGGGATGAAAATCCCCGGAATGGAGGGCAGAAGCAGCGGCATTCCCTCCTCCGGCAGCGCCGGATGGGACAGCCGGTTGAGGCTCGCCAGCGCCGCGTAGGGTATGTTGCAGCGGGCCGCCAGGGAGAACAGGTCTTCACCCTCCTGGGGAGTGTACTGGTAAATAGTGAGGGATTGGGCCAGGGCCGCGGGGCTTTCACGGTTTCGCTCACGGTTAAAGATCCGCTGCCGGTTGCTTTCCACATCCGCTATGTACTGCCTGAACGCGGTATCCCGTCCGTCCAGCCGGCCAATAAGCGGAAAAGCGCCGCCGGCGTCCTCAGCCGGAGCCCTGAGGGGGACAAGCAACAAAAGCAAAAAAAAGGCAAGGGAAAGTCCCTTGCCGGAAATTTGCCGCGTTCCGCGCATTTTTAATTAAAAGTGGGCAAACGCGGCAGGCTGCCGGGTGTTCCCATGAACAACCCTTATTCGGCGGCTATGGCTTCTACCGGGCAAATCCCGGCGCAGGAGCCGCAATCCTTGCATTTATCCGGATCTATCCAGCGCCGGCTATCCTTTTCGGAAATAGCCTCGGTCGGGCATTCGCTGTCACAAGAACCGCAATTAACGCACGCCTCACTGATTTTGTACGCCATTTCATACCTCTCTCTCTTGGGATGCTATGAAGATACCATATCGCTCAAAAAAAAGCAAGGAAAATTTCCGGAGAAACAGGAATTCCGATTTCAATCAAGGACATTCACGGACAGAACGGACAAAACCGATATGATAGCATATAAGGCGAAAAAATTGCTCCCTCAATTCGTCCGTGGCTGTCCTAAGGAACCAAAGGTTCCAGTGGCCGGTGATTATCTTGAATTCGGAATTGCTGCCGGAGGAAGCGCAATGCGCAAAAGCCGATCCCTAAGCTGCCCGCCGTGGGCGATTGCAGCTTGTGTTTCCGGCGGAACAGGCCGACAATAAGGTATGTTTGCGTTGATACCCCTGGGCATTATAATGATGGCCGGCGTGATTTATGCGGCCCTTTCAAAGAACTCCACTCCCAAGGTACGGATCGCCGCCCTTATCGCCCTGGGCGTGATGATGTTTTCGCTTATCGTCAGCCTGATTCTTATCTTTATGGCGGGGCCGGCCGAACCTGAACTCCCCTTCATCCCCTTTACCGCGCCCGCGGAAGAGCCGCCCGATACCAGCCACAATATCCTGCCGCTGCTGAGCGTTATACTGTTTCTGGCTGTGCTGTTTCTGGTGATCCTGGTAATATCCCGGCGGGAGAACCGCAAAAGCGCGGGAAAGCAGCCGGGGCATGAAGGTCCGCTCCAGCCTCCCCTTAACTAAAAACGGTAATGCTAATGTTCTGGCTTATACAGATAGTATAATTGAATATAACCACGGACCACACCAACCTCACCGACTTTTGGCTTTTGTCCGTGTCGTCCGTGGTTTTTATTCGAAAGTCTGGTTTAATACCCCAGGTAAGCTATGCTTGCCAAGCTTGCCGCGGCTCAAATAACACAACGCTTACAAAAATTTGGTATTAAACCCAAGAGCCCGCTTGCGCGGGGAGGGTAAAACTTCACGGCTTAACGCCGCGCGGTTATCGGGCGGGGATACTTCCCCTCTTCCCCTTCGTGTCCTTTGTGGTTAACTTCTTCCTTCCATTCGCGCTTAGTGCTTATTCTTCCCCCCGCACTTCCCGCAAGGCCCGCTCCTGGGCGGCGATGACTTTGTCGCACCAGGCGTCGAACGCGGGGTCTTCCCGTTGACACTCCCGGTGGGAGCGCATATAGGCCACCGTTTCCCCCACTCCCTGGTCAAAGCGGATATGGGCGCACCAGCCCGGCACGAGGCGTTTCAGCTTGGTGTTGTCAAAAACCACCGAATGGGCCTTGTCCCCGGTAAGGCCGCCCCGGAAGTCGTAGGGGCCGCAGGCGGCGAGGAAGTCGCTGGCAATATGCGCGGCCCTGAGCGGCACGTCCAGGGCGCCGGCGATTGCCTGGTAAATCTGGTTCCAGGTGAGGGTTTCGTCGGAGGTGATTTGCACCGCTTCTCCTGCGGTGTGGATGTTTCCCATGAGGCCGGTGAAGGCCCGCGCGAAATCGCTGTTATGGGTCATGGTCCACAGGCTCGTGCCGTCGCCCTGGATGATCACCGGCTTGCCGTCGAGCATCCGCTTGAGTACCTGCCAACTCCCGTGGTCGCCATGGACCCCCAGGGGTACGCCCCGCTCGCTGTAGGTGTGGCTGGGACGGACAATGGTGACGGGAAAGCCGTTTTCCCGGTACTTGCCGGTCAGAAAATCCTCGCAGGCGATCTTGTCCCGCGAATACTGCCAGAGGGGATTGGACAGCGGAGTGCTCTCGGTGATGAGGTACGACGCGGGGGGCTTCTGATACGCCGAGGCGGAACTGATAAAGATGTACTGGGCGCAGATGTCTTTGAAAAGGCGGTAATCCTTTTCCACATGATCGGGGGTAAAGGCAATAAAGTCGGCCACCACGTCGAAGCGAAGCGCCCCCGCTGTGGTCAGCGCCGCTTTTATTTTCGCGGCGGCCGCCTCCTCGTCCTCCTCCCTGATATCGCAGGCGATTTCGGTGAGTCTGCCTGTCTTGCCGGAGGTAAGCTCGTTGTTCCGGTTTCCCCGGTTAAGCAGAAATAGATTCCAGCCCAGCTCCAGCGCCCGCTTTGAAATGGCGGTACTGATGGTCCCGGTGCCGCCGATGAATAGTACGTTCATAGTGATTTCCTTTTGGACTTCCCCGCTCCGGTGGACAGTGGGTTAAGCCGCTTTTTAAGATTCGATACCGTTTTCTTCCTCCGCAGCCGGTCCGGCAATTCCCGCAAACCTGAAGGTTCAAGGGCAAAGACCAGGGCGATGGGAAGGATCAGCATCTGATCGGTGAGGTTTTGCTGCCAGAATTGGGGCAGGAGTTTTACCAGCATGGAAACAAAGACCCCCAGCGCGGTGAGCAGCCAGAGGAGCCTGAGCAGCGCCCCGGAAACAAAACGCCTGCCGTCGTCGCGTTCCAGCGCGTAACGGATGCCCAGGGGAACAGCCGCGAGCAGCAGGGGGTTGGCGAAGAACAGATTGGCGTTGTGGTAGGTGTAATCGTGGTCGGTAAAGAACATCATAAAAAAGAGGACAAGGCCTGCGCTGCCGAAAAACAGGCCGGCGAGGCTCTGGCTGAGGCCGACGAGTATCCGTCCGGCCCGGCGGTTTTTTGCCTGCAGCCAAAAGAAGCAGCCGATAAGGGCCGAAACCGCGAGGCTAAAAGCCAGTTCGCGCGGCCACTGCCTGCGGGGAACAGCCAGCACCTCCGGACGGCCTTTGGCCCGGTAAACTGTTTCCATGCCGGAAACCAGTTTTCGCGTGACGCCCTCCGAATCAACATACGAAAAGTCTTCGATGCGGTTTCCAATTTCCGCGGGAAGAAACATCTCTTCCCAGATCGTAATGGGCGTGTCAATATCCTGGCCCATCAGGAAATTGAGCAGCCAGTCAAAAAAAGGGGAAAACCAGGTATGGCGGCGCACGTGCTGGCGCAGGGTAAAACGGCCCGGCGCTTCGCCGAAGCGTTCCCGAAAGCGGCCGTCCACCGCCAGGTCGATAATATCCCGGATACGGGTGGCGCAATTATCCCTGAAATGGTGATAAAAATAATTCCGGTTTTCGGGAAGCACATTGCGTGCCGCGAAATCCCGCACTTCCGCCCGTTTTTCCGGAGGAAGGTCCAGGGTATAGAACGTTACATCGCGGTTGGTACTGATATAGCCGGCGATATTGAGATCGGACGGCGACACGCCGCAGTGATAGAGGAGCCTGCCGAGGGCGAAATTGGTGAAAAAATGATCGGTATCGAATGAAAAAAGCCCGTAGTCATAAAAAAGGCTCTCGCCGCTGCGCGCGTCATCGATCATCAGGGCGATATGCCCCCACCAGAAATAGAGTTCGGTTCCCGGACCCATGACGGCGATCCTCAGGGTAAGCTCTTCCCCGTCGCTTTGGGCGGCAAGCGGCATCGCCAAACAGAGCAGCAGGCAAATACATACCCGATTTATAACCTTACGCAAAAAAACCTCACTAAGCGGTAAACATGGTACCGATGCCCTCGTCGGTGAAGAGTTCTATTAAGAGGGCGTGGGGCAGGCGTCCGTCAATAATGTGGGCTTTTTTGACGCCGCCGTCAAGGGCAAGAGCGCAGCACTCCGCTTTGGGGATCATGCCCTTACTGATGACGCCCTCTTTTCTCAGTTCTTCCAGTTCAGGGCGGGAAGCGGATTTGACAAGCGAATCCGGGTCTCCCAGGTCGCGGAGTATGCCCCGCACGTCGGTCATAAGGACGAGTTTTTCCGCCTGCAGCGCGGCGGCTATCCTCGCCGCCGCGGTGTCGGCGTTGATGTTAAGCGCTTTGCCCTCGTCTTCGCCGATACCGAAGGCCACCGGGGACACCACCGGTATAGCCTCCGCGTCCAACACACTGTTCAAGACCACGGCGTCCACCGTCTCAATTTCACCCACAAGGCCCAGGTCTTCATCCCTCCTGATGCGGCGGGCTTTGAGCATTGCGCCGTCTATGCCGCAGAGGCCAATGGCCCTGCCCCCGGCCCGCCCGATGAGGCCGGTGATCTCCTTGTTCACCTTGCCGCAGAGAACCATCTGCACAATCTCCATGGTTTCCTCGTCGGTGTAGCGGAGACCGTTGACAAAGCGGCTTTCTTTGCCGGTCTTTTTCAGCATCGCCGCGATTTCCGGGCCGCCGCCGTGGACCAGCACGGTACGAATCCCCACGCAGGACATGAGGATCACATCCTCTATTACCCCTGCCTTGAGGTCCTCGTTGATCATGGCGTTGCCGCCGTACTTAACCACGAAGGTTTTGCCCCGGTAACGCCGTATATAGGGCAGGGCGTGAATCAGCACGTCCGCCCGTCCGCTGTTGCTTATCGAATTCTCCTGCACCCTATCCCCTTCTAAGAACGGTAGTCCGCGTTTATTTTCACATAATCGTAAGTAAGATCGCAGCCCCACACGGCCGCGCTGCCCGGCCCGCCGCCCACGCCGGCAAGAATCTCAATCTCCTCTTCAGAAAGGATGCGCCCGGCGTCCGCTTCGGAAAAGGAAAGCGGAAGACCGTCCCGGTACACGGTGATTTCGCCGGCGCGGCTTCTGAAGCGCACGCTGGTTTTATCGGGATCAAACCCGACGCCGGCGTAGCCTAGGGCGCAGAGCACCCGGCCCCAGTTGGCATCCGCGCCGAAGCAGGCGGCCTTGACCAGGCTCGAAGACGCCGCCGCCTTTGCCAGGACTTCGGCGGCCCGCTCGTCAGAGGCGCCCTCAACGATAACCGTGACCAGTTTCGACGCCCCTTCGCCGTCACGGGCCAGGGCGCGGGTCAGCCTGACACAGGCTTCTTCAAGCGCGATGGCGAATAATTTTTGATTGCCGCCGTCCGGCCCGATGGGGGGATTCCCCGCCTCGCCGTTTGCCATGATGATCACCGTGTCGTTGGTGGAGGTGTCGCCGTCCACCGTCAGGCGGTTAAAAGAACGCCTGACGGCACTTTGCAGACTCACCTCCAGCATTTCCCGCGAGATCGCCGCGTCGGTGGTGAGAAAGCAGAGCATCGTGGCCATGCTGGGATGGATCATCCCCGATCCCTTGGCCATGCCGCCTATCCGCACCGGCGCGCCACCGATTTCGATCTCTATTGAGACTTCCTTCCTGCGGGTGTCGGTGGTCATAATCGCTTCCAGGGCCGCGGCGTGGCCGGCCTCATCACCCCTGATGCTGTTCGCCAGCGCGCCTGAGCTATGCTCAATCGCCGCGATGGGCAGAGGCACGCCGATGACCCCGGTAGAGGCCACCGCCACTTCCTTCGGACTAATGGCGAATTCGTCCGCAACCAGCTCCGTCATACGCCGGGCCGCGTCAAGCCCCGCCTCGCCGGTACAGGCGTTAGCGTTACCTGAATTGGCGATAATCGCGCGGAGCTTTCCCCCCCGCAGGTGTTCGCGGCTTACCAGCACGCTTGCCGCCTGCACCCGGTTGGTGGTGAACATTGCCGCCGCCGCGCAGCGCTTTTCCGAATAGATAAGGGCAAGGTCCCGCTTCCTTGAACTTGCCTTGATGCCGCACCAGACGCCGCCCGCCTTAAAACCCCTGGGCGCGCACACGCCGCCGGAGACTTCTTTCATAATTACTCCACATCCCGGTAAGCGGGGACTGTATACATTTTGCCTTTCTCTTTATCCCATTATACACGCAATTTCCATCATGACAATATACCGCTGCATACCTTTCCCGCTTAACCTCAGCCGGAATTTTCGGGCCGGTGGATAAAATACGCCTGCCCTTGATTATCAAACTGTCGTTCAACCGCGGGTTCTGTTTCAGATACTCATAAGCGGACATGGAACCTCCCGTTTCCGCAAACTTATCCTTCGTTGCCAAGAATATGGGAATATATGGCGTAAACTTATCACTTTCCTTGAAAACGGAATGGGCCTATGATGACGAAAAGCGGACGGTAACGGTGACAAACGGCGGCCTATACCGTACGGTATGGCATCTGAACGCCTGGGGAGAGGAGGTTCAAAGTACGGACGGGGCCGGGAATACCCGCCGTTGGGAATACAACGGGGCGGGACAAATAGTCAAAGCCCTGGACGGGTACGGGAACCGGACAAAGTATGAATGGAATGAGATAGGGAAGATAGCGGGGGTGGTATACCCCGATGGGAATGCAACGACCTATGAGTATAGCCACCTGGGATTGGTGACGAAAATAAGTGATAGTGAAGGTATCCAATGGCAGGGGGAATACGACGAGGCGGGCCGCTTGTGGAAAGAGCGGGGGAGGCCGGGGATAGACAAGGAATACCGCTACGACGCGCTGGGACGCATCGTGGAAGTAAAAACCGGAGGAGAGATAACCGAGCGATATACCTACGGGAACCGTGGCCGTGAAGTAACGTACCTTGACGGGAAGGGCGGGGCGTTCCGGCAGGAAAAGAACGCCTACGGGGAATTAACCGGGGAGACCAACCGGCTGGGAGACCGGCAGAGCTATAGTTATGATAAAGAGGGCCGGGTAACGGGGCAGAGCGCTTATTCGGGCAAACCGGTAG
>JAITIC010000104.1 GCA_031279635.1 Treponema sp.
CCAGCGGCTTGCCCAGGTAAACCGCATCAAGACGCAGGAGCAGGAATAGTTTTCGGTAACATTTTCTAAATGAGGCATCCAGGACTTTCGGTAACATTTTGAAATGAGGCATTTCGGCGGGAGGCGCGTTGAATCATCGAAAATCCAACCCAAAAGAAGGCGTGTATCACCGTAAAAATCCAACCCAAGCAGGCCATCCGAGGTAATGAGGAAGCCGGAGGGTAAAGTTCTAATAATTCGCCGGTATGGAACAGCCGCCGTTGGCATTTTGGAAATTCCCGCCGTCATCGACATAATCGTCTGTAGATTATAGGGGACATGCTTTCACAGTTACCCATTGCCATAAAAGCAAGTACTGTTACCCTGCTTAGTTTCATGTTTTCATTGCTTTTATCTTATTTTTCGGGTAGAATAAACCGATGTTACACACCATGCGCAATATCGGTATCATGGCCCACATTGATGCCGGCAAGACTACTACTACCGAACGGATTCTCTATTACACCGGCAAAAGCCACCGCATAGGGGAGGTGGACGACGGCGAGGCTATAATGGACTGGATGGAGCAGGAGCAGCAGCGGGGAATTACCATCCAGAGCGCCGCCACTACGACCTACTGGAAAGACCACCAGATCAACATCATCGACACCCCGGGCCACGTGGACTTTACCGCCGAGGTGGAGCGCTCCCTGCGGGTGCTGGACGGCGCAGTCGCCATTTTCGACGCGGTCAGGGGCGTAGAGCCGCAGACCGAAACGGTGTGGCGGCAGGCCCGGCACTACCACGTGCCCTGTGTGGGCTACGTGAACAAAATGGACCGCGTCGGCGCGGATTTTTACTTTGTTCTTGAGGACGTGAAAAAAAAACTCGGCGTGTCTCCGGCGGCCCTGCAAATTCCTATCGGAAAAGAAGGGAGCTTTGAGGGCGTTATCGACCTGATTGAAATGAAGGAAATCCGCTGGGACACGGCGACTGAAGGCGAGCGCGTGATTTCTTCCCCGGTGGCGGCGGAGCGGGAAAAAATCGCCCGCGAATGGCGGGAAAAACTCATCGACGCCCTGTCCAGCGTGTCCGACGCCGTAACCGAAAAGTATTTGTCCGGTGAGGATCTCGACGCCTCCCTTATCCGCAAAGAGCTGCGCCGCGCCGCGCTGGGCCGGATGATCCTCCCCATGCTTGCCGGCGCTTCCCGCCGCAACATGGGCGTGCAGCCCCTGATCGACGCGGTTGTCGACTATCTCCCCGCGCCGGACGAGACGCCGCCGGCCATCGGGCATCGCCTTAAAAGAGAAGAAGAGATTCAAATCCTCTGCGACCCCAAGGCCCAGCCCCTGGGACTGGTTTTCAAGATTCAGAACGACCGCGAGGCGGGAAGCCTCTGCTATGTCAGGATGTATTCAGGCTCCCTTAAACCCGGCAGCGTGGTGTTCAACGTGGGAAAGAAAAAGCGGGAACGGGTGAACCGGATACTCAGGATGCACTCAAACAAGTCTGAGCCGATGGAGGAGCTTGCCGCCGGGGATATCGGCGTAATAATCGGGATGAAGCTGGCCCAGACCGGCGACACCATCGGCAGCGAAGGCTGGCAGGTCGTGCTGGAAAAAATGCAGTTCCCCGAGCCGGTCATTTCCGTCTCCATTGAGCCGAAAACCATTTCCGAGCAGGAAAAACTCAAAAGCGTCCTCGCCCTGCTCTCGAAAGAAGACCCCACCTTCACCACCAGGGAAAACGAGGAAACCGGCCAGCTCATCATCTCCGGCATGGGCGAGCTGCACCTTGACATACTTATCACACGCATACTCAAGGAGTACAACCTCAGCGCGAAAGCGGGCAACCCCCAGGTAACGTACCGCGAATCGATTAGCCGCGCCGCCGAACGTGTCGAAAGTTTCTCGCGGGTTATCGCCGGCAAAGAAAACGCCGCGGCCCTGACGTTGCGGGTGGAGCCGGCGGAGCGCGGTTCGGGAAACAGGTATATCTGCGCGGCCAGGGCCGGCGGCAAAAACGCCGTACCAGGGGAAATCCTCGACGCCGTGGAGCGCGGCGTCAACGGTGCGTTTGCTTCGGGTATTGTGATGGGCTATCCCTGCATCGACATAAAAGCGACGCTCATTGATTTGCACTACTCCGAGCTTACCGGTACCGAATTCGCCTTTGAAGCCTGCGCCAGCATGGCCTTTGACGAAGCCTGCCGCGCCGCATCCCCCATACTGCTGGAGCCGATCATGGCGGTTGACATTGCCAGCCCCCACGAGTTTGTCGGCGAGGTGATGAGCCTGGTAACCCAGCGCGGCGGCCAGGTCTTAAGCATGAACTCAAAAATCGAAATTGACGAGATCAAAGCCCACGCGCCCATGGCGAAAATGTTCGGCTTTATGACATCGCTGCGCAGCGTCAGTCAGGGCCGGGCGAGCTTCAGCATGGAATTCTCCCACTTTGAAAAGAAAGCGGAAAGATGAGCGCGATTCGACACAGCACCATGTGTCAATTAAAACCATACAATAATCCATGCTGTGCTATTATGAAGTCTTCTGAAGTTTTGGGAAAGCAACCTTGAAATTCGCGGTTTTGCAAGGCTGAAAGCCTGAAAAACTGCAAGAGCCTGTCCCAAAACCGTGTCCCCGGCTATGCCGGGAACGTTAACGTACAGTCAATTAGTTGCTGAAATTGAACTCTCAGCGCTTGCGGCACAGTGTCTCGGCAATCGTAGGATTCCAAGCATCAAGGCGCACATGAGCCTCCGCAGAGCAAGCCCCGCGGTGTCTTAAACGTTGCGCTGGTCTGAACGGAGGCTCGTTCGAAGCGTTGCTTTATTTGAGCCGGAGCAAGCTTGGCAAGTGCAGCTTGCCTTGGGGTATTAAATCAGACTTTCGAATAAAAGCGAGTTGCTCCGTTTGCTTGAAGCTTTTGGTTTACATTTTCAATGAGGCAACGCGGTATTATAAATATTTAAGAATCGATGTAAAATAGCGTGGTGATGGTCGTGAAAAAAACAAGTAAGCCCACAGGGGCGATTTTGGCCGCCGTTCTCTGTGTATGCGTAGTCTGCCTTGGCGGCGCTTTTGGCTGTACGAACCGGGAAGCGGCGGAGCGGGATATGTATCCCGAATATACCGTTTACCGCGATATTCCCGGCGTTACGGACAGCGAGATTGCCGCCATAGAAGCCCTGAGGGAGAGCGGCGCTTCCTTTGTCTACGGCATAAATCTCTCCACTGAGGCTTTCTATGACGATTCCGGCGTTATACGGGGCTATGCCGCCCTGTTCTGCGACTGGCTTTCAGCCCTGTTCGGCATCCCGTTTAGACCCGTGATTTTCGAATGGGGCGATTTGATCGGGGGGCTTGAGGCCGGGACAATCGACTTTTCAGGTGAACTAACGGCAACGGCGGAGCGGCGGAAGATCTTTTTTATGACAGACGCCATTGCCGAACGTTCCGTCAAGTTTATGCGAATCCAGGGCAGCGAGAATATTACCGATATAGCGAAGAAGCGTCCCCTGCGTTACGCTTTTCTGGACGGCACCACCACGCCGGACCTCGTAACGGCCCAAACGGTTACGCCCTTTGAAATGGTACTGATTGACGATTACGAGACCGCATACGCCCTGCTTAAATCAGGTGAAATCGACGCCTTTTTCGAAGAGAGTATCGCGGAGGCGGCGTTTGATGTTTACGGCGATGTAAGAGCGGAAGATTTTTTCCCCCTTATTTACGGGCCGGTTTCCTTTTCAACGGGAAACCCGTCTTTACAGCCAGTAATCGCGGTGGTACAGAAGGCGCTGCAATCGGGCGCTATGCGGCATTTGATCGAACTGTACAACCTGGGGCAGCACGAATACCTCAGGCATAAATTTCGTATGCGCCTCAGCGAAGAAGAACAGGCGTACCTGGAAGATCATGTCAATAACGGCCGTGCTGTGACGCTTTTAGCTGAGTACGACAATTACCCCATCAGTTTCTACAACCCCCAGGAAAACGATTGGCAGGGAATCGCATTCGATGTTCTGCGTGAAATTGAAGCCCTCTCGGGACTTACGTTTGAACGGGTCAACGATGAACACGCCGAATGGTCCACGATCCTTGAGCGGCTCGAAACAGGCGAAGCGTCTATGATTACCGAGCTGATCCGTTCCGCGGATCGCGAGGGCCGCTTTATCTGGACAGACGAATCGTTTCAAACCGATTACTACGCGCTTTTATCCAGGTCATCTTATCCTGATATTAATATCAATGAGATTCTCTACAATAAAATCGGTCTTGTTCAGGATACGGCATACGCGGAACTGTTCCATGAATGGTTCCCCAACCACGCCAATGCGGTGGAATACATTTCCATCCCCGAGGCTTTTGACGCGCTGGAAAAAGGGGAAGTTGGCTTGGTAATGGCGACCAGGAACCTGCTCTTACGCCAGACCAATTACAGTGAAAAACCGGGCTACAAGGCAAACATGGTGTTCAACCGTTCCTTTGATTCCGCGTTCGGCTTTCACGTCAGCGAAACCCTGCTGCGTTCCGTTGTCGATAAAGCGCTCGCTATTGTTGATACCGAAATTATCGCCGACCGCTGGAGAAGCAAAACATTTGACTACCATACCAAACTGGCGCGCCAAAGGCTGCCGCTGCTTGTAGGGATTTCCCTGCTGCTCTTTTTCGTATTGGCTCTTTTGTTCATTATATTTCAGCGGAACCGGCAGGAAGGCAAACGGCTTGAACGCATTGTGCGTGAGCGTACCGCGGCGGCGGAAGCGGCAAGCCGCGCAAAAAGCGATTTTCTCGCCAATATGAGCCATGAAATACGCACGCCCATGAACGCCATTATCGGCATGACTTCCATCGGCAAATCGTCGTCCGACATGGAACGCAAGGATTACTGCCTTACCAAAATCGGGGATGCCTCGAATCATCTTTTGGGCGTCATCAACGACATACTGGACATGTCAAAAATTGAGGCAAACAAATTCGAACTTTCCCCGGCGGAATTTGTTTTTGAAAAGACGCTGCAGCGGGTGGTCAATGTCGTCAATTTCCGCGTAGAAGAAAAACAGCAGAGACTCTCGATTCACATAGACAAGGCCATCCCCCGTGCGCTTGTGGGCGATGAGCAGCGGCTCTCCCAGGTGATCACCAACCTGATAGGTAACGCCGTTAAGTTTACTCCGGCGCAGGGTTCCATCAGCGTGGATACCCGTTTTGTAGAAGAAGAAAACGGTATTTGTACTATCAGGATTGACGTTACCGATACCGGCATAGGCATCAGCAAAGAACAGCAGGCGCGTTTATTTCAATCGTTCCAGCAGGCCGAAGCCAGCACCTCCCGAAAATTCGGCGGTACCGGTCTTGGCCTTGCCATATCAAAACGCATTGTAGAGATGATGGGCGGAACGATATGGATAGAATCCGAGCCGGGCAAGGGTTCGACTTTCGCGTTTACGGTAAAAATGGCCAAAGGCGCAAGTGATGAAAAGTACAGCCTCTTGAGGGCCGGTGTGAACTGGAAAAATATCCGTATTCTAACGGTGGATGATGATGCTGACATACGCGAATTCTTTACGGAAATTTTCCGGCGTTTTAACATTGACAATGATACCGCTGCGGACGGGGAACAGGCTGTGTCGCTCATTAAACAAAACGGCGCGTACAGTATTTATTTTGTTGACTGGAAGATGCCCGGCATGAACGGCGTTGAACTTACCCGCAAAATAAAGGAACGGGGAGATGACAATTCGGTGGTGATCATGATCTCCGCCACCGAATGGAGCGTGATAGAAAATGAGGCAAAAAACGCCGGAGTGGACAAGTTCCTGTCCAAGCCCCTGTTCCCCTCCGCGGTGTTTGATATGATAAACGAATGTCTGGGGGCGGCCGGCATCTCCGAAGAAGAGCACCCCGATATAGACGGTATCTTTAAGGGGAGCCGCATACTGCTGGCCGAGGATGTGGAGATCAACCGCGAAATCGTGCAGACCCTTCTGGAGCCGACTTTGCTTGCCGTTGACTACGCGGAAAACGGCGTGGCGGCTGTCAGGATGTTCAGGGAAGAGCCGGAAAAATACGACATGATCTTTATGGACATCCAAATGCCCGAAATGGACGGCTACGAAGCCACCCGAAAAATACGGGAATTTGAAGAAGAACGCTGGAAAAGAATATCGCCGGAAGTTCCGCGGAAAACTCCACAATTAGCGGAATCCTCTAAAGAGGTTCCGATAATTGCCATGACCGCCAATGTTTTTAAGGAAGATATGGAAAAATGTCTTGAGGCGGGAATGAACGACCACATAGGAAAACCACTGGATTTTGACGAACTGCTCTCCCGCCTGCACAAATACCTGCCGCGGAAAGGACGCGCCGCGGATTGACACGGACACTCAAATTTGGTGACAGAAGAGGCTTTCCCAAAACTTAGTTTTGGGAAAGCAGCCTTGAAATCCGCGGTTTTGCAAGGCTGAAAGCCTGAAAAACTGCACGGACCTGTCCCAAAACCACGCCCCCGGCTATGCCGGGAACGTGAGCGCACAGTCAATTAGTTTTGGGACAGGCTCAGAACATATTCCCTTATTAGCGCGTTTTCCCTATACTGTGCGTAATGGACGCTTCCGGTAAACTCAGTGTAACGGAACTCACCGAGCGTATACGCCGCTGTCTGGAAGGGAATTTTACTTCCCTCGTAGTGGAGGGGGAGCTGTCGAATTGCAGGCCGGCGAGTTCGGGGCACCTGTATTTCAGCCTGAAAGACGCCGGGGCGAAGATCGACGCGGTGATGTTCAGGAACCGGCTGCGGACGCTGGCCTTTGAGCCGAAAGACGGGATGCTCCTGCGGGTCCGGGGGAGCCTTTCAGTGTACGCGCCGAGGGGAAGTTATTCCATTGTCTGCGAGGAAATGGAACCGGCAGGATCGGGAGAGATCCTCGCCGTGCTGGAAGAGCGCAAGCGGCGTCTTGCCGCTGAGGGCTTGTTTGACCAAGACCGGAAAAAGCCCCTGCCCCGTTTCCCCTCGGTGGTGGGCGTAGTGAGTTCCCCAACCGGGGCCGCGGTACAGGATATTCTCAATATACTGAGAAGGCGGGCCGCCGGGGTGCGGGTGATTATCCTTCCCACGCCGGTGCAGGGAAGCGAGGCCGCGCCTGTTATTGCACGGCGGATCGCCCAGGCTAACCAATGGCGTCTGGCGGACGTACTCATTGTCGGCAGGGGGGGCGGCTCCCTGGAAGACCTGCTGCCCTTTTCCGAAGAGGCGGTGGTGCGGGCGGTGGCGGCATCGGCAATTCCGGTGGTAAGCGCCGTGGGGCATGAGATTGACTGGGCCTTATGCGATTTCGCCGCGGACCTGCGCGCCCCCACCCCGTCGGCGGCGGCGGAACACGTCAGCGAAAACCGCGTTACGACTCTGGAAATGATACGGGCGCTCGTAAAGCACATAACGGCGGTAATGTCGGCCCGGCTTGAAAAGACACGCCTTCTCCTCAAGCCTTTCAGCACGGAAGACCTCGAATACCGTTTCCGCGCCATTTTGCAGCCCAGGCTTATCCGCTTCGACGACGCCAAAGAATCGCTCGTCCGCGGCCTTTCCGAAAAAGTCGCCGCCCTCCGCCGGCGTATGGAACTGTCCACCGCCGTGCTTGAGGCCGGCAGCCCTCTTGCGGTGATGGAGCGGGGCTACTCAATGGTAACGAACCGGCGAACCGGCGCTCTCATCCGCACAGCGGAAGACGCCCGCCCCGGCGACCCGCTCAGTATCCGCCCGCTAAAGGGAAGCATCACGGCGGTAACCGAGGAAGTAACGAAGTAATTACATAGGAGCGATTATGGCAAAAGCGAGCGGCAAGACAAACAGCAAAACAGACGTTGGCCGGAGCGGCAACGCCGTGATGCGGAATTTCGAGAAGCGCCTGGAGCGGCTTGAGGAATTGGGCGAACAGATACGGAAAACCGACATTCCCCTGGACGAGGCGCTCAAGGCTTTTGAGGAGGGGATACGGCTGGCCCGCGCTCTGGAAAAAGATCTGGAAAAAGTCGAAAGCCGCGTTGAGATACTGATGAACAGCGCCGAGGCGGAGGAGAGTGAGCCTCCTGAGTTGGAACTCTTTGAGACGGAGGATTAGCTATGGCGAATAGCGCCGCCGCCGGTACAGCGCCGGTTGCCGCCGCGTCTGCCGGCCGCATTAAACTGCTGCCGCCGGAAGAGGTCAGGCGGATTGCCGCAGGCGAAGTGATCGACCGGCCCGCGGCCCTGATTCGGGAATTTCTTGACAACGCCATTGACGCCGGGGCCGCCAACATCGAAGTTACCGTTGAGGGCGGCGGTGCGAAAAAAGCGGAGGTGGTTGACGACGGCGAGGGCATGGGACGCGAAGACCTTGAATGCTGCTGGCTTACCCACGCCACGAGTAAAATCCGCTCCCTGGACGACCTCAGCCGCGCCGAAACCCTGGGTTTCCGCGGCGAAGCGCTGGCCGCCGCCGCCGCCGTTTCCCGCCTGGAAATCGTCAGCAGTGCGGACGGCAGGGAAGCCTGGCGGCTGGAAGTTGGCCCCGGCGAACAGTACCCTCCCCGCCTGGAACGTGTCCGCCGCACCAAAGGCAGCAGCGTGCGCTCGCTCAATCTGTACGACATCATCCCCGCCCGCAAACGTTTCCTCAAACGGGAAGGCAGCGAGGCGGCCCTGTGCAGGCAGGCGTTCATCGACAAGGCCCTGGCCTTCCCCGAAATCAGCTTCCGCTTTACCCAGGACGGCCGGCCCGTACATTTTTTTCCTGTCGCCGCCTCCAAAAAAGAGCGCTTCGCCGCCGCCCTTCTTGACGCCCGCGAGGGGGCTTTTCTCCACGAGATTCACTCAGGCGGAGCGGGCTTTTCCGCGGACATCGTCATCGGCGGCCCGGAACTTTGCCGCAGTGACCGGCGAATGTTGTACGTGTTCACCAACGGCAGGAGAATACAGGATTATTCGCTGACGCAGGCTCTGGAATACGGTACGCAGGGCTGGTTCCCCAACGGTACCCACCCGGTAGGGGCGGTCTATGTGGATATCGATCCCGCGCTTGCGGACTTCAACATCCACCCGGCCAAGCGGGAAGCGCGCTTCCGGGATCCGGGGGCCATTCACCACGCCGTAAGCTCCACTCTGCGGGATTTCTGCCGCCGCCTGGGCCTTAAACATGGGGAAAGCCGGCGGGAGGCGGACTTTCCGGGCGATACGGGAGAAACCGGCGCCTTTCGCGGGGGCGCTTCACTGTTCGGCGGCGGGGCGGCATTTGAGGGCAGGGCAAGCCCTGCCGCCTGCCGGACGGGCGCCACGGCGGCAATGGAAACCCTGCTGGAAAAGCCGCCTGCCTTTTCTCCCCTGCCGGGCCGCGCGGACTACGGCGCCGCTTCCGAAGCCGCCTTCGAGGCGGCCGAGGCCCCTCCCCTGTACAGCGAACCCCGCTATGCCGGCAGGGTCTTTTGCCTCTTCATCCTTGTTGAATGGGGTAACAAACTCTTTATCATCGATCAGCACGCGGCCCACGAGCGCATTCTCTACAACCGTTTTCTCGCAAGCCCCATCCCCAAACAGGAACTCCTCGCGCCGCTGCCCTTCACCACGGAAAGCGAGGAGGAAGATCGCTTTCTTGAGGCCAGGCGCGGGGAACTGGCCGCTCTGGGGGTAGAAATTAAAAAAGACGGAGATGCTTGGCGCATAGAGGCCCTGCCCGCGCTCTGGCGTCTGGACGACGGGGAGACCGTGCGGCAGATTCTCGATTTACGCAAGGCCGGGGAAAACATGACAGAGCGCTGGGCCGCCACCCTCTGCTGCCACCAGGCCGTGCGCGACGGCGACTACCTTGACGACGCGAGCGCTTTTGCCCTGGCAAAGGAGGCCCTGGCCCTCCCCGACCCCCGCTGCCCCCACGGCCGCCCGATCTGGACCGAAATTACCCGCGAGGCGCTGTTCAAAGCCGTCAGACGGGGGAACTGATCAGGGCAAAGCGACAAGATAACCTGCAAGCCCTACGATCAAGGGCAGGCATACCTCATTCCGCCCGGCGCGGCGGAACTCATCCCGGCAAACCACCTGGTACGGCTGGTCAGTTAAACGAGCGACGATTTTTTGTAAGCGTTGCGTCATTTGAGCCGGAGCAGATCTCCGGGTTATTAAACAAGACTTTCGAATAAAATGAACTTTACGATCATGGGCAACGCGGTAAACCTTGCCTCCCGCCTGGAAGGAGCCGGCAAGCAGTACCAAACCGGCGGTATACTGATAAGCGAGTATACGAAAAATGGAATTGAGGCGGGGGCGAATTTTTATACCGCAAACTTGATCGTGTACGGGTGGTAGGAATAAGCAGCCCCTGCGGTTTTATGAAATTGCCGGTTTTCGGAAGGGAGCTTCCGCGGCGGAAGTTGAGCGGCCTGGGATACGGCGGCCGAGTTTTGTGAAAGCCGGCAATTTGACCATGCGCTGGAACTGTTTCATGGCAGAGGCCGGGTCCGGCGATACTACGCGCAAATCTAGCGGGACCGCTGCCGTGAGTGTATCGTCGCCCCGCCGCCGGATAATTGGGACGGCGTGCAAAATCTGACGAAAAAACCGCTCTGCACCTGCGGAAGAAAGAGGAAAGAGAAGACACCACAGGCGGCTATAACCCGGGCGTTTTCCAGCATGACAAAAGAGACGGTTTATCCGGCGTCCCCTCGTACTTCGCGCAGGCGTTTTTCCGCTCCGGCTCCTCAGCCTCCGCTGCGCGCGCCTTGTATTCCGCTGCTTCGTTACGGCTTCGGTGCCCGGCGGTTAATTTTCTTCCTTATCTCGTCCCTCGGCTCCACCACGGCGCTCAATTCGTAATAACCCGCTTTTCCCGCCATTTGCCGCGGACCCAGCGCAGATAATAGGCGCTGCCCCTGCTGATAAAATCCGCGCCCATGGCAAGCCAGACGCCCAGAGGCCCCACGCCGAAAGCGAAGGTAAGCAGGTACGCGGCGCTTACCCTGACCGTCCACATGGAAATCGTTGCGGCAATCATCACATAACGGGCGTCGCCGGCGGCGCGGAGGGCGTTGGGCAGGGCAAAACTCATGGGCCAGCCGATTGCCATGGAGATACAGTGAACCCGCAGGAAAGATTTCGCCAGAACGTGGGCATCGAGACTCAGATTGAAGAGGTTTATCAGCGGTTCCATAAAGATAAAAATAACGGCGCTGATAATAAAAAGCGTGATGTAGGCCAGCTTCATGATCTTGCGGGTTTCTTTTTCCGCCGCGGCGTAGTCGTTTGCGCCCACGCACTGCCCCACAACGGTGAGCAGCGTCATGCCGTAGGCCATTCCGGGCATAAATGAAAAAGAATTAATCACACTGGCGATTGCGTTAGCCGCAATTGCGGTGGTGCCGAAAGAGGTAAATATCCGCTGGGTTAAAAGCCTGCCGATTTGAAACATGGAACTTTCAAGCCCGCTGGGGATTCCCACGTTGAGAATATTGCGAATCATCGGCCGTATCAGGCGAAACTCGCGGAACCCCGCAAGCGATATGGGACTTGAGCGGCCGCGGACCAGCATGGCCGAGGTAATCGTTGCCGCGATGATTCTGCTGGTAAGCGTGGAGACAGCCGCACCGGCGACGCCGATTTTGAGCACAAAGATAAAGTAGGCGTTGCCGCCGATGTTGATAACATTCACAAGCAGGGCGATCCGCATGGTAACTTTGCTGTTCCCCACCGCGCGGAAAAGAGCCGCGTTGGCGTTGTAGAGGGCCAAAAAGGGATAGGAAAGAGCGGTGATGAAAAAGTACAGGGCCGCCGCGTTCATCACGTCATTTTCGATTTTGCCGTAGAAGAGCCTGATTATCGGGCGGCACAGCGTCAGACTCAACGCCGTAATAACAAGCGAAACGAGCGTAACCGTATATACAAGCTGCCGTGAGGCGGCGGTGGAGTTTTTGTGATCGCGGCGGCCGATGTACTGGCTTACCACTACCGCGCCGCCGGTGGACAGGGCGGTAAAGGCGATGATCAGTAAATTGTTGATATTATCAATGATATTAACCGCAGAGACGGCGAATTCCCCAACGGAACTTACCATGATGGTATCCGCCGCGCCCATGGTAACGGCGAGTACCTGTTCGATCATAAGCGGCCACAGCAGGCTGAAAAGGGCGCGGTTGTTCCACCGCTCCGTCATTGATTCAGGGTTCAATACGTTTCCGATCTCTCGGAAAGAGACTGGCCTCCTTAACGTTGGCAAGACCCAGTATTTTCTGGGTGAGCCGCTCACAGCCGATGGCAAAGCCGCCATGAGGCGGACAGCCGTATTTGAAAATCGCAAGAAAATTCTGCATGTTTTCCACTTTAAGACCGAATTTGGGCAGCGCTTCCGCCAGGGCATCGTAGTTTTCCTGCCGCCTGCCGCCGGTGGTAATTTCCAGCCCCCTGAACAGGGCGTCAAAACTCATGGTGCTGCTCGCGCCTTTCGGGCAGGTGTAGAAGGGCCGGTAACGCCGGGGAAACTCGTTAATAAAAACCAGTTCCGAGCCTTTTTCCCTGGCGGACCATTCGCAGATGAGCCGTTCCGCTTCGGGGTTGACGTCAAACAGGCGCGCCGCTTTATTTTTGCCCTCGTTATGCGAAACCTCGCCGTTGGCGATTTGCAGGGCTTCCTCGTAGGAAACAACGGGAGAGGCCGCCACCGCTTCGGCATCGGGAACGGCCGCGTTCCAGGCGGCAAGGTCTTCGCCGTTTTTTTCGTTCACCTGCTTAAAAATATACGCCAAAAGCCCCTTCTCCAGTTCAATTAAATCAAGCTCGGATTCGATAAATCCCATTTCAACATCAAGTGACACATATTCGTTAAGGTGCCGGGGAGTGTCGTGCTTTTCGGCGCGGTAGGCCGGCGCGACTTCAAAGACCCGCTCAAGGCCGGCGGCGACCATGGTCTGCTTGTACGCCTGGGGCGACTGGGCCAGGCAGAGTTTCTTGTCAAAATACTCGACCTCAAAGAGTCCGGCCCCGCCCTCGGTGGCGCTGTTCACCAGTTTGCTGGTTTTTATTTCGGTGAAGTCTTCTGAGCGCAGATACGCCGAAAAAGCCTCGATGATCGTGGCCTGCACTTTGAAAATCGAGCGGATTTTGGGGTTTCGCAGCGAGAGGGTACGGTTGTCCAGAATCGCCTCAAGGCCGGTTTTGCTTACATCGCCGTTTACCTGAAAGGGAAGATCCGCCGCCGCCCGGCTGAGCACTTCCAGCGAGTTGACCCGGATCTCCGCGCCGCCGGGGGCTTTTTCATTGAGCGCCGGAATGCCCCGCACCCGCACCACGGATTCCAGCGCCAGATCCGGCTTTTCGTCCAGCACCAGCTGCGCTAAACCGGAGCGGTCCCGGAGGATCACAAAATTCACCCCTCCCATGTCCCGAATCCGGTGTACCCAGCCTGCAATCTCAATTTCCCCGCCAAGCCCGCCTCTGGCCGCTTCCGCGATATCCCGCGCCAATACACGCATAATAACCCCTATAATTACGGCAGCCGCCGAATTGCATCAATACATCAGTGTACCCGAATTCAGCCGGGGATTCAATCAGGCGCAGGCTTCTTCCCGGTGACAGCTTTGGTGATATTTTCATGAAAATTTTCGCATAT
Source organism: Treponema sp. (assembly GCA_031279635.1). Lineage (GTDB taxonomy): Bacteria > Spirochaetota > Spirochaetia > Treponematales > Breznakiellaceae > WQXQ01. Next base: position 13,613 of record JAITIC010000104.1, read on the forward strand.
TGCTTTATTATGTCTTGACTTTTTTTGAAATATACAGTATCAGTTATACACGGTGTTATACCGTATATTAGCATGGTTTCCCGCCGCTGTAGCTCAGTTGGTAGAGCAAAGGACTGAAAATCCTTGTGTCAAGAGTTCGATTCTCTTTGGCGGCATTTTGCCGAAACCTCCGGAGATCCTGCCGGGGTTTCCAAATCTTACCTGTATTCTTAACCCTCAGGGCCGCCTATTACCTCCGGGAAAGCTCCCTGACGGATCACGGCCCCCTGTTCCAGAACCACGATGGAGTCGCAGCCCCGTATGGTGGCAAGCCGCTGCGCTACGATAATCTTGGTGGCGGGGATGGCGTAGATATGTTCTAAAAGCCTCTGCTGGGTGATGTTGTCCTGAAAGCGCGTGGGCTCGTCAAATATCGCAAAGCGCCGGGGCTGTACCAGTGCACGGGCTATCATAAGCCGCTGGAGTTCCGCGTCGGAAAAGGCGCATTGTTCCAGGGGGGTGTAAAGGCCCCCTGGCAGGGCCGTAAGCTCCCGGGCAAGATCGGCCTTTTCCAGGGCATCGATCACCCGTTCCTCTCCAATCCGGGGGTTGTTATCGGTGATGATGTCAAAGATTTTCCCCAGGGGAACGGTTCCGTGCTGAAGCACGACCCCCATCTGACGGCGGAGATAGCGCAGTTCCAGGGTCTCCAGGTCGTAACCGCCGTAAAATATCTTGCCGCCGGCCAGAGGGTAAAAGCCCAGCAGGACCTTAAGCAGGGTTGACTTGCCGCAGCCCGAAGGACCGATAATGCCAAGGCTCTGCCCTTCCTCCACCCGGAAGGAAATATCCCGCAGCACCGGCCGGCCGAACCGTCCGTAATGGAAGACGAGATGATTCACTTCCAGAACCCCGCTCATGTCCTTGGGGATGATCTTTTCAGGATTGTACTCCCCCTCCCCTTTGACAATAGGATCGATGCTGCGGATCAGTGCCGCCGCTTCGGGGAGAATATTCAGGGTTTTCAAGAGGCGCTGAATTCCCTTGTGGAGCATCATAAACGTGGTCACATAGGCGATGAAAATGCCGACCTCCACATCCTTTACCCCGGAGATCAGGGAAAACACCGCGGCAGCGGAGGAAAACTGAAAAAACATCCGTACCGCCTCGTTGAGGTTTTCCAGCATCCGTATCCGGCCCTTGAGGCAGCGCTTTTCCGCCTCGTACCCGATCCAGCCCCGGAACACCCGTTCCTCCGCGTGGGATGCCTTGATCCGCTCAATGCCTTCCAGGGCCTGATGATTAAACCCGGCCGCCCGGTTTTCCGTTTCGATATAGCGGCGGTGATAGTGAAAGTTCTTATGCGCGATAAGGCCATAGACCGTAAAGAGGCCCAGGAACATGAGGAGGACATACCAGGTTATCCGGGCTTCCAGGGTAAAGAGGACGATGATGTTCACAAAGGAAAAAAGGGCGCTCATCAAAACCTGAATGGTGTTGATAGAAAAGAGGTTTTTCAGCCGGCTTACGCCCTGGATTTTCTGCAGCAACTCCCCGGCGGTGCAGCGGTCAAAAAAGGATATTTTAAGCCCCAGGAGCCGGTCCCAGATTCCTCCTTCCAGGGAAAGGCCGATTTTGGTAAGTACCCGGGAAATACTGATGTTAGTCACCACCGTAAACCCTACATTGGCGATGTCAAAACAGAGGAGCACCAGCACCACTTCAATGGCCATGGCCCGCAGGGTGTGGGGAATTATTACATCAAAAATCTGGCCGGACATGACAGGAGGGATCACCGCCATCAGGGCGGCAAAGAGGCTTGCCAGGATAATAATAAGCGCTTCTTTGCCGATGTTTTCCCGGGCCATGAAGCCGATAATATCCGCCGCCTTCAGGGGCTTGGGGGGGAAGGGCCGGAATACCGCCAGGGCCAGCGGCTTGAGGGACAGGCCGGAACGGGGACTGAAACGGACCGTCCGGTTACTCTCCGGGTCGTAGACGGTATAACCGGAAAGCGGGTGGGGGAAAAGCGCCAGAGGATTCCCCCCGCCGGTAAAGGCCAGCATGGCTCCGCTGTCTTTCTTCCACCATTTTTCCACCAATTCCACCTCCTTGCAGCGGAGGTTGGAAAGGTACAAGATTTCACCTGCCAGATCCGGAATGGTATGATGGATGTCCCGGGGGGGAACTTTCAGCTCCGTCCTGAAATACCGGCAGAAGGCCGCGCAGACTTTTATCCTGCCGTCGCTGCCTTCAATGTCCTGCATTCCCCCCAGTCCCGCGAGCCGGGCATTGACCCGGGTCAGCCGTTCCAGGGCGGCGCGGGTCTCCTCCTTCATCATATTTCCCCTTTCCGGAATAGGGCCGCATACCAGGGCGAGCTTTCGAGTAACTCTCCATGGGTTCCCCGGCCCAGTATCCTCCCCCGGTCCAGGAGGATAATCTCGTCATAGTCAATCACCGGGGACAGTATCTGGGTAGTCTGCAGGATGGTGCAGCCCCGCCGCCTGAAATGCCCTTCAATCTCCCTTATCATGCCGGGATCGATGGCCCCGTTAACCTCGTCCAGAATGAGGAGCGAAGGATTGCAGACCAGGGCCCGGGCCAGTTCCATCTGCTGCTGCTGCCCTCCGGAAAGAATGCGGCCGTTTTCCTCAAGAACGTAATCATACCCCCCCTCCAGCGTGGCGACAAAACTGTGTAGCCCCACATCCCGCACCGCCCGGTACACCGCGGCGTCCGGCACCGTATCGTCCCAAAGGGTGATGTTGTCCCGGATACTGGCGGTAAAAAAACTGATTTTCTGGCCGGCGCATCCAATAGAGGCGGTAAAGGTCTCCCGGCTGATCCGGTCCGGGGCTATGCCGTCGATGGCAACCTCCCCGGAACCGGGCCGGTAAAGGCCCTGGAGCAGTTTTACCACCATGCTTTTTCCCGAACCGGATTTTCCCACAATCGCCGCCCGTTCCCCAGGCTTGAGGGAAAGGGAGAACCTGTCCAAAAGAGGCGCTCCCCCGGGATAGGAAAAACACACTTCCCGGAACGTAACATACCCCTGGAGTTTACCCGGCGCAAATGCCGGCGCGGGTGCAGGAACGGCAGAAGCGGAAACTCCGGGGGCAGGTTCCTCCAGGGCGCTCCTCGTTTCCAGTTCCCGGTACAGGCCCTGCAGACGTTCTTCCAGCCGGGCGAACAGCGCCGGCGCCGACAAGACCCGGCTCATGGGATAAAAAAACGCCGCGGCGTAGGCCTGAAATTCCAGGTAGGAACCTACCGACAGTTCCCGGTTCATAATCCGCAGGGCTGAAATGAGGAGGAGGAGGCTGAGAAAGAAAATTTCCGGCAAGTCGCTGAAGGGGGCGGAGGCTTCGGCCTCATCCTCCGGACCACGGGCGTTGATGATCCGGATTTTGGAACTCATCATCTGTTGGAAAAAGCGGGTCTCCGAGGCGGCAGCCTTGAAGGTCTCAATGCTCCGCAAGCCCCGGGAGCCTATCCGCTCGTCCCTCAGGCCGAGGTCCCGGAGAGAGAATTGCTCCTGAGACGGCCGGGAAAATTTTTTTACCAGCAGGGACTGGATTTTTTGTCCCAGCAAGTTGACCGCCGCCAGGACCAGTACGATGAAGGACAGGGCCGCGTCCTTGTGGAACATCATACCAAAGTAAAAAAGCACGCTTACCGCGGCTGGAAACAGGGACAGCATATCAACGGTAAGGAGCCGGGCGATCAGGGAGGATGTCTCCGCCCCGGAAAGCAACGCAAAACTATCCTTATGGAGAAACAGTTCCGGCGGCGCGTTAAAAAGCCGCCACATGTAGGAGGCCGCTCCGGAAAGTTCTATCCTATTGGCAAGCCGTAACAGGCAGTTTCTCTGCAGCCAGGTTACCAGGGCGGAAAACACCGCGATACCCCCCATGAGCAGGAGCAGCGGCCCAAGCCACTCGGCCGTACCGTCTATCAAAATAGAGTCGGTAAAAACCCGCTTGAAGACCGGACTGAGGATCAGGGGAAAGATGTAAAAAACTCCCAGGATGAAACTGTAGAAGAGGGCGGCCCGGTTGTCTTTCAGAAAAGTCCCGATGCGGGATTCCCTCATGGCCCCTGCCTCCCCAGGAAAAACACGTCGGCGGGCCGGAGCTCATCGATCACCACCGAGGCGGTACAGAGGGTCAGATCGCCGAAGGCTGTGGAGGGTCCCCGGGAAGTGGTCCACTCGTAGCCGGTAACGGTTTCCTCCGAGGATACCAGATTCAGGTATACCTCATAACAGGCGTCGTTTTTCAGGAAAAAGTCCGCCAGATTTTCGCTGTTGAGCCGGTCGGCGAGGTAGCGCCAGGTTACCGGATATTCACTGATAATACTCACCGTACCGGTCATGCTGCCATATGTCTGTTTGCTCACCGATGCGGGGTAGACGCTCACCAGCAGCCCCTTCCTGATATTCCGCATCCGTTCCGCCGGTATAAAGAGGAGGCATTCCAGCGCCTTGCTCTGTTCCGCCTCTTTGGAAATAGTTACGAGTTTCTCACCCCGTTGAACATAGTCTCCCCGGTGGGCGTAGATATCCAGCACCCGGCCCGCCTCCCAGGTTACAATCCGGCTGCCGAGAAAGAGTTCCCTCCGCTTCTTTTCAATGAGTTCCGGCGGCGAGCCTGAGTCCAGCAGCAGATTGATCTCCGCCACCAACTCCGGCCGCTCGATCCGCGCCAGCACCTGATCCTTTTCCACGAACATACCCTGAGAGGGAACGAAGTCCAGCAGTATTCCTTCGGAAGCGGCGTAGATGTTGATGAGTTTGCCGCTCCGTACCAGCACCCCGGAAACATCTTCCCGAATCTGCATGGTTCCCAGAAAACCCCATGCCAGGACGACGGCGAACACGAGGAGAAGCGTCCCCAGGGCAAGCCAGGACTTTATCCCGATGACCATCATCATCCGGTCGATACTTTCCACCGCTTCGGTCAGTTCCCGTTTTTCCGGGTCCATCCCGGCCATGACAGTCTTCATTCCTCCCGGCCCCCATAGGGCTGTACCCACATACGCCGGCCGTCAAATTCCCCCGTAACCGGGTTATAGCTGATATGTCCCATCACCGAAGGGTAATCCCGCAGCCCCCGGATATACCGGACAATAGCATCGCTTTCCACCGAACCTTCGGCGTTCATGGCATCCGCCAGGAGCCGTACCGCCTCGTATCCCGCCACCTCATAGGTGTCGGGATTCCGCCCGTATGCCCCCCGGAAGGCCGTGAGAAAAGCGGGGTCCATCGCGTCCGTGCCGTAGACAATGACGTAGTAATCCGTCAGATAATCCGCCATCACCTGCTCAAAACCGGTGTAGTTAAATGCTTCGGAGAACACCGGGAACGCCGCTCCCGCGTCCCGGATAAGTTTTACCGGATCAAAAATGTCGGGGAACGAAGAGGCCAGAAGCAGCCCTTCGCAGCCGAAGGCCCGCCAGCGCCGCAGTATATCCGCCACGTTGGCAGGGCTCACGCTGGTTACCCGGTCCACCACGGGTATCTGCCGCCGCAGAAGTTCCCGTTCCACGATCCGGGCCAGGTCCGTTCCGTAGGTGTCCTCGGAGTAGTAGATCGCCCAATTCCCTATCCCCCGCTCTTCCGCATACTCCGCAAGAGCTTCCGCATACAGGCCGTTGTTCACGATCATACGGTAGATGTAGCGGTAATCAAATTCAAAAAGGGCCTGGCTCACCGCCGAAGGGGTAATCATCACTATCTTCCGTTCCTCGTAAATATCTTCCACATAGTAACAGACATCGGAACTCCAATGCCCCACCACCGCGGTGATCCCCGATTCGGAAAATGTCTCGGCAATCTGCTGGGCAATACGGGAATCGCCCCGGTCATCGCGGATGACCAGTTCCAGGGGCTTCCCCAAAATTCCCCCTGCCCGGTTTACCTCCTCCACCGCCAGCTCCAGGGCATCCCGCATATAGTAATCCTTATCCCAGAGGGACGCGGGATATGCCGCCCCGATAGTAACACGCTCCGCGCCGGGGCCGTTGTAAAGCCCCGCCCCGCCGCCGGGACAGGCGGCAAAAGCGAGGCAGGCAATGAGGAGGTTTGCGGGGAACAAAAGGGAAAATCTTTTCAAGTCAATTATTCCAGCGCAAGCTCAAAATGCATCTCCCTGGTGTTTGAGCCGTTAAATTTAAGATACATCCTTTCCGTCTTGCCGCCCGGCCCGGTCTCTGTTTTCAGAAACGGCCGGGCCATCACCGTTATGCTTCCCCTCTTAATATGCAATGCCCGTCCGCGGTACACAAAAGACACGATAGGCGCTCCGTACTTTTCCTTCATTTCATTTTGAACAGAAAGATACTGTTCCGCTATCTTATACTCTGCCCCGGCAAGGGCGGCGCTAAAGGCGGAAATAAAATCATCAAGAGCGATACTGGTTATATTCATCAATGTTTTCCGGTTTTCTTGAGAAGGCTACATGATAGCTTGTCCGCTGCATACAGAGTTCATGCTCGCCGAGCATAAAGCGGCCTATGGATGTATCTTTCCCTATGATGGTTCCTTTCGGATACCCCGACAACAGTTTATTTAACTGTTCCACCTGTTTAAGCTGCCTTTCTTCCGACAGAGGGTTGTTGGGGTCAAGCCCGCCGATGGTAACAATCTGAACGTACCGCGTATCACTTATCTGTGGTTTTTCTTTTCTGTCCACGCTCGTCATCTCTGTTTTATTCCTCCGTCTGCTTTGACGATTCTTCATCCAGCGAAAGTTCATGAACGATGTCATGTTCCAGAATTTTTTTCCTTACCTCCGCCAGTTTCTTGTTCAGCGTGTCTTTATACGCTTCAAGAGGCTTGTACACGCTGAAATCTTCCTCTGTCTTGTCTTCATCACTGCGCTGAATTCCGGTAAGCTGGGAAATGAGACGGGCCAGGCGCTGTTCCTGCCGGTACAGTTCCTTTCTGGTTTCGTGGTTCTGCCGATCCTCATCGTCCAGCTTGTTTCCATCGAGGTCAATCGGACTCTTTTCGTGTATCGTGGGCACAAAATTCTGTCCCAACTGGTCAATAAGCCTCGCCAATCCTTCCGCAACCGGATCGCTTTCCATTTCAATTTCAAAATCAATCCGCGAGCTTTGGGCGCTCCGGTCAGACTCCGATGCCGCAACTTTTGTATAAATATCAACCTTGCCGTTGTTGTATTCAATTTCCTGAACTTCTGTGGAAAACTGAATTTTGCTTTTCGATACCTTTAAGCCGCTTAAAGGGATAATTGAAAGCAGAGGTATCTCCAGCCCTATTTTTTCGGAATACAGCATATCCAGATCATCATGCCGCAACTGGTCATATACCAGTTGCAGGGTCTTTAATTGTACCACCGGATAACCGTCATCATCGTGCCCTTTGTCATCGCTGAATTTGAAGATCGTGTCCACCATGCTCTGGCTCATCTGCGCGTTGGCCTCAATGATTGGTTCCAGCGATCCGTAAACCAATTGCCGTAAATTAACCCGGGATCGTGCTTCGGCCTGCATATTACCCCTCCATAACTTCCTAAAATATACGCGGCCCCGGCAGACTTCCGGAACCGCGAAAAGACTCCTAGCGCTTCATGAGCAGGGCGTTGTAATTGGCCCGCTCGTCCGTCAGCGCTTTATCCTGTTCCTTAAAGGATTTATAGTTTTGAATGGCACTGTCAAAATAACTTTTAACCGTACCAATATCGCTTTCCGCAACCGGAGTAAGGTCTGAAACATCGGCGCTGACCTTTTTCATGTCAAACAGGGCGGTTATGTCATTTTTCTCTTTGTTGTATACCGCTTCCACCGTCATGCGCACGTCCGACATAACACGATTCCACGAATTGCTAAGTCCCTGTAAAATAACCATGTATTTTTCACGGTCCTTGTCGTTCTGTTCATTTTTTGATTTTGTTGCTTCATCATCTCCTTTACCGTCGGTAATCGCGTTCAGTTTTGTCTGAACTTCCAGTTTCTGGGCGTTAAGGAAACTCTGGGCGCTGTCTTTCAACCCTTTGATGGAGGTCTCGTACTGCTCGGAGGCGGCTTTGCAGGCGGTTCCCAGCCGCTGCTGGCTTTCATACGATACCTGCAGCTTGGCGCGTTTATCCTTCGTGGCCGCGTCCGCTTCGTTGCCGTTACCGTCCACCATCTTGCTGGCCAGCAGGGTCGGCGCGGCGGCGGCGGCGAGAATGTCCAACACCCGCGATAAACCTTCCGGCGTTCCATGATTTGCCGCCCGCACGTCCACATGGTATTTTGCCGAATTGTCGGAACTGCGGGTATTGCTTTGATGAGCCGATACGCTGCCGCTGATGCTTACCCTAAACGGGCCGAAGCCTACGGATGCGGAAAATGACCCGCCCGCGTCGAGGGAGGATTCCGATTTCTCACATTCCTTTACTTCCATGTCGAAGAGGATGTTTACCTCGTCGATTTGCAGGTTGGGAATGGGTACGATTGCCAGCAGGGGAACCTGCAGAGACATTTCATTTCTGGTAGGGTTCCCCAAAGGATCCGTGTCGCTCTTTTCGTACTTGAACAGCATGGTCCTAGCACTCTTGTCGGGATTAAAACCGACAGTATTGATAAAATCCGCCGTACTCCGCGCAAGAATAATGCTTGCATTGGCTGCGGCTGTTAACGGCCCGCCGATCAGCTTTTCCATGTCAAGACCAGCGAATTGCGCTCCAATTGCCATATCTTTTCTCCTCTATAAAACGAGCGTTTCTACTCCCAATAGGTACAACGTACCCTTTCGCTTAACAGCAAGGGGTGGTAAACGCTGATTCGCGCTGTACACTGCTTTTAAGGAAACAGCGTTCTTTTTATCCGGTTCATAAACGAATCTTCAAACGTCAGGGCTTCCAAAAACAGATTCGGAATTTTCAGAATAATATCGTCTGCGCCCGCATTTGACTCGATAATCCTTTTGGCCGCGTCGTCCAGTGTTGTATTGACGCCTCCTAATCCTACTGACGGATTAAAAAGTTCCAGTCCACTCAAGTAATAGTTAACGATAAAATCTGTCCAGTTATGCAGTATTTCCGCGCTTGGTCTGTCCGGTATACGCCAGTTGTCTCCCCTGCCCAGATGTATCGAAGAAGCGGGATACCCAAAGGACTGCATAAAAATCGCGCAGGGCACGCATGAAGAAACCTTTGTCGTCCCGGCCCCAAGGGCTATTTCCGCGAAAACGTGGTCAATGCCCTGACCGGGAGGAGGCATTACGCTGTTTACCATTGCCCGTATCATGCCATGGCCGCTGCCGAAAATATGGCCCGCCCGATAATCTTTATCAAAATCCGTTGGGGGGGCTTGATTCAAACCATTAGCTACAGCGCGGGCGGCGTCAATGGTACTTTTTCTCGCGTTATAGTACGCGAGGCCAATCCCCTGTTCTTCAACAAAAGTTATCTCGCGGTAGACGGGGCAGTGCTGCGATAAAGCCGACGGCCCGTAAACAAGCGGATCGGCGTCAAAATTATTAGCGATGCGTCCCCTTAGTATATTACCGTTTGCGTCAACAAAGAATTGAACGCCGATATAGGCGCCCCGGGGCGGATTTTGCCCGTTAGCCGCGTTGAACATGTTATTTATTTGATCCGCCCATTGATGAAGATCGTTAATAAATGTATTCAGCCTGTTTTGCGGCAAATTGGCTCCCAAGATATACGGCATTTGAACCTGCGGCGCCGACATGCGTACATTTATCATTACCCCCAAAGGTCCAAAAGCATCCCGTATTAATTCATGGTCTTCGGCGTCTCCGGGCACTTCATACTCAAAGACAAGGGGCTGTCCTGTTCTCTCCATTTCTCTGGCAAACCCCAGGGTAATCACCGTACAAAGCGCGTCCGCTATAGTCTTGTCTAAAAAAAGCATTTTTTCCTCCTTGCTTTATTTTTAGTCTCCCGGCTATGCAGCTGCGCATAGCCGTATTAAAGGGGCCTTTTTACCCGTTTAATAAGCCGCTCACTTCTTTTTTGAAATCCTCAAATTTGCCGGGATACCGCGTCCACAAGCGGGGGCAATCCTTCCAT
>JAITIC010000144.1 GCA_031279635.1 Treponema sp.
CTGTCCACAAAGTCGGTTACTTTGCGGACAGACATTGCATTTTCTCGCCTAACGGCTGCGAAAATGCGTTTTTTAAGGAAGTCTGTCCATAATGTGTCTACATTATGGACAGACTCTACATAAAGGAGACGGACGATTGATGAGAAAAATAATTTTGCCTCTGTTTGCGGCGCTCCTGTTTTGTGTCCCGGCCTTTTTTTCCGGAGCACAGGAGACCGAGGTTATTGATACGGGGCGTTTTGGCGCAGAGGAGCCGGGGGGAGAGGATTCCGGGGTAAAGACATACAAAAACCATATCCTCTTTCTGGGCGCGCGCCTGGGTCCCAGTATGCGTTTTTACACTCCCTCCGGCGATACGGTTCTTACAGGGGGGAGTACCAACAGTTTCTCCATGGACATCGGCGTTCAGGCAAGCATCCAGATTTTTTCCCTCCTGAGTCTTCAGGCGGAGATGAACTTTACCTGGGATAACGCCTCGGTATGGCACTACGCGCTTAACAGCAAGGAGATCGATCTGGACCGCTATACCGTTCACTTCACCGGCTCCTCTATGCAATTTCCGCTCATGGCAAAACTCAATTTTTATCCCGGCAAATTCCGGGTGTCCCCCTTTGCCGGCGCTTATTTTCTCGTGCCTCTCGGACAGATGAACGTGGAAACCACCGGAGAGGAGGCGCGAAGTTTTTCTTACGAATTTTCCCCGCCCATAGGTCTTTTGGGCGGCCTCAACGCGGCCTATCCCCTGGGACCGGGAATGTTCTTTGCCGATATCCGCTATGCCGCGGATCTTGGAAAGCCGGAATTATCGGACAGCGGGGAAATCAAGACCTACTACCGGCACGGCCTCTCCCTGAGCCTTGGTTTTGAATTCGGGTTCTTCAAAAAACGATGAATGGGAAACGCAGCATGAATAATACTAACCGGGTTTCACGGACGCCCCGTAGCATTACGGCCAAATGCCTTAACCGTATTTTAGGAGACGGGCGGCTTGCCTTCCTTGTCATTCTGTTTACGCTTTGCCCCATGCTGCCGGCACAAAACGGCTCCGGGGAAGGTTTTGATTATGACGGCAGGGCTATTGTCGGTATCCTTCCGCTCACCGGAGAAGAGGATGCTGCGGATATTTTTTACGAGGCTGTTACCGCCGCCGTTGACCGGCTGCAGAAGTACAGCAGCCGGGACATAACGCTCGACACCCTGCAGGTCCTGGGCCTGGAGATACCTACCGATATGCCGCCGGTAAAGGAAGTGGTTCCCGGCGTAAGGTACGCCCTGACAGGCGGGGTATATCCGGGGAACAACGCGAATGAATATTATCTGCAATTGTGGCTGTGGAACATGGTCAATTCCACGATGATCTATACGGACGATTTGGTCTATCAGGATATTGAGGAAGGACTTCCCGCTGTACCGGGGCTTGTCGAATGGCTTTTCTCCCATATCATCGAAAAGTCCGAAAGCGAGCCGGATGGATGGAAGGAGACCTGGCTCAGCGTTGGTGTGCGCGCCGGAGGTTCCCAGCGCTGGTACACCACTCCCAAAGAAACCTCCCCCGGAGCGCAGGCGCTTAACTTTGAAGGCGGTCTCTTTGTGGCGGTCCGTATGCTTTCCCTGCTCTCGTTCCAGGCGGAAATGCTCTTTACCTGGGACAACGTGGTATACCGGGGAGTAACCGATATTGGCCCGGAGGAGGTTTACGATCCGGTTCTGGCAAACGAGAAGCATACCGCCTATTCCATAATGCTTCCCCTTCTGCTTAAACTGAATTTGGCGACCAACAGGGTACGTTTTTCCCCCTTTGCCGGCGTCTATGCCTTTATTCCCCTTGGTGAAACGGAGTACCGCATGAACCCGACCGGACAGGAGGGCGATTATTCCTGGTCTGTTTCCGTACCGATGGGGTTTGCCGTTGGCCTTGAAACCGCGATAAAAGCGGGACCCGGCTTGATCATCGGCGATATACGCTATTCCGGAGATTTCGGCGATACAACCATCCATGACTCAAGCGTTCAACGCCTGCGCGAGGATACGGTCTATAGGCGGGGAGGGCTGTCCTTTTCCCTTGGCTATGCCTTTGGTTTTATTAATGTAAAGAAACGCTGATTTGAGCCTGTTCCAAAAATGAAGTTTTGGAACAGGCTTATTTGTTAAGGGGGTTTTATGAAACGCTTGAGCGCGGTCCTGATCCTGGGCCTTGGTTTTTCACTGTTCTGTTTTGCCCAGATACAGACGGGTGACGCTTCGTATAACAACGCAAAAGGCGGACTGACCCTTTCCCATGCCAGTATGTCTTTTGGCGCAAGGGTACGGGTGACCAATCTGCGGAACAACCGGCAGATTATCGTTACCGTCGACGGACGTATTCCCCCGAATGATCCGCGTGTCGCCGATATTTCCAGGGAAGCGGCGGACGCTATCGGAATGCCCCATACCGGCTATACTCCGGTTCGTCTTGAACACATTGCCGCCCGTGAGTCCGCTCCCGCCGGCGAAGCGCCGGCAGCGGCCGCGGCTCCCGCGCCCGCTCCTGTTCCCCCGGCCGCGCCTGTCCAGCCGGCGGTTTCCACGCCCGTTGAAACGCCGGTCCCGCCGGCGGAGCAGCCGGCCCAGACACAGACAGCCCAGACCCCGCCGCGGACGGATCCGCAGGAAACACCGCCGGCAGCGGCCCAGGCAGTCCAGACGCAGCCCGCTCCTCCGCCTGCGTCCCGTGAAACTGCCGCCCGTGAGTCCTCGCGGCAGTCCCAGCCGGTTCCTGTTCCGGTTCCGGCGGCGGCGGCCCTCGTTGAAACCCGGCCGCAGACACAATCGCAGCCACAGCAGCCGTCTCCGGCGGCGGCCGGAGGGGCCTCCCGTGAAATGCGGCAGACAACTCAGGCGCCTCCTCCGCCGGCTCCTCCCGCGGTTGCGGTTCTTCAGGATTCAGCCGCCGAAACGCCGCAGACACAGTCTTCCGGTCAGGATGAATCCGCCGGGCTTGCCGCCGCATCCGGGGCGGAGAACCTTGAGGAATCCTCTCCCGCCCGGGCGCTGTGCTATCCATGTTACCCCATTTGTATCATCAATCTGGTTCTGCTCGTTATCGCGGTGTCGCTCCTTACGGCCATCCTGGTCATTCTCCTGCGCCGGCGTCCGGTCTCCTGAGCCTTCCGGTTTTGGTGTGAACAGACCCTGGTAAATGTAGAGGCCGCTGTTGCCCTGATCCTCCCCGATTGTTATTATGGCTCTAAGGAGAAATTATGATCACTGACATCCGTAAAGCCATCCTCCTGGAAATCGACGTGCAGAATGATTTTTGTCCCTCCTACGCCTCCCTTTCCGGGGAAAAATACCCCCAAGGCGCTCTGGCGGTTGGCCGGGGGGACGAGCTTATAGCGCCGCTGAACGCGCTGGCGTCGGCATTTGCCAGGGCGGGAGGACGGGTGGCGGCCACCCAGGACTGGCACCCCGCGGGGCACGTCTCCTTTGCCTCCTCCCATGCGGGCAAAAGGCCGGGCGACGTGATCGATTTGCCGGCGCTTGCCGGACAGGTTCTCTGGCCGGATCACTGTATCGCGGGAAGCAGAGGGGCGGAGTTTCACGAAAAGCTGGACTTAAAGCCGGTGCACCTTATCGTCCGCAAAGGCTTCCATCCCGGCCTGGATTCCTATTCGGCGTTTTTTGAGAACGACCGGAAAACTCCCACCGGTCTTGAAGGCTGGCTCAAGGGGCTGGGGATCGAGGCGGTGATCATTGGCGGGCTGGCAACGGATTACTGCGTTTTTTACAGCGCCGTTGACGCCCTCAGTCTCGGTTTCAGTACCGTCGTTCTCAGTGACGCGGTCCGGGGGGTGGGCCGCCCCGAAGGCTCGGTGGAACGGGCTTTTGATGCAATGAAAAAACAGGGAATAGAGCTGCGCCTTTCGGCGGACGTTCTTCGGGAGATACATCACGCCAATGACGGATAAGCAGTCGAAACGGCAAAAAGCGATGCTGGAAATTATCACCGCTGAGCAGCGTATCGAAGTGGCGCGGCTTGCGGAAATGCTCAAGATTTCCAGGGTTACGTTGCGGAAAGACATTGATATACTGGAAGAAAAAGGAATTCTCCGGCACGAAAAAGGACAGGTTTTTCCGGGATCAAGCGACGACATGAACAACCGGCTGACCTATCACTACGATACCAAGCGCAAAATCGCCCGGGCCGCCTGCGCTTTGGTACAGGACGGCGAGGCGGTGATGATCGAGTCCGGGTCCTGCTGCGCAATTCTCGCCGAGGAACTGGCCGTAAACAAGCGGGAGCTGAGGATCATCACTAATTCCGCTTTTATTGCGGCATATATCCGAAAACTGCCCCAGGCAAAAATTCTGCTGCTCGGCGGAGACTATCAGAACGAGGCCCAGGTGATGGTCGGTCCCGTCACGCGGCAGTGCATCCAGGGCTTTACCGTGGACAAGCTCTTTATTGGGACCGACGGCTTTTCGGAACAGACGGGCTTTACCGGAAACGATCACATGAGGGCGGAAACCGTGCGGGACATGGTAAAACAGGCGGCGCAGGTAATTATCCTTACCGAATCGGAAAAATTCTCAAAACAGGGACTGGTGCCGCTTTTGCCCTTCGAGCGGGTTAGCCGCCTTATCACCGACAGCGCAATCCCTCCGGAAAAAGAACGTTTCCTCACCGGGCGGAAAATCAGGGTACTGAAAGTCCCGTTGTAAGCGGCGGGCCGTCAATGTTCGGGTAGATTGCCAAGTACCTTCTCAGGACAGCAGCGCTTATATTTTGATCGCCACAATTTTCTTGTCCTATACTATTTTGAAAAAAAAAGCAGGCGCAAGCCCACGCTTGCTCATTCCTGTTCTTCTCCCTCCCTATTTCTATCAACCCCAAAATATATTATACTGAGAGTCTTAGGGTGTTAAACCAGGCTTTCGAATGGGGAATCTGCAAAGGAGGCGGCCGCTTAATTGAAAAACAGTGTAACAACCCTGCTAAGCGCGGTCTTTTTGCTGACCCTTACCCCCCTTTTCGCGCGCGACGTGGAAATTATCATTGAGGATATGGAACTGGGCATTCCGCTGGAAGGGGCGCTGATCCGTTCCTGGGACGGCAGCGAGTATATCTGCGACGAGGACGGGAAGGCGGTGGTCTCCGCTCCGGACGGGCGGCCGGTTACGGTGCAGGCCGGCTACCCCGGCTATGAAAGCGCGCGGCTGGCGCTTGCCCTGGGGAAGAGCAGCTTTAAGCTGGGGCTGCGGCTTTCGGGCATTATGGAAGCCCGGGAGCTGGTGATTGAGGCCTCAAGGCCCGGAAGCAGCGAAACGAGAACCGGCCGCAGCGTCGCGGTAACCGAGCAGCAGATTGCCCAGACCGGCGAAATCGGGATCATTGAAGACGTGATGACCACGATCAAGCTGCTGCCGGGGGTGGGCTATACCGGCATGTTCAACGCCCTGCCGAGCATCCGCGGCGGCGAACCAGGGGACATGAGCGCCTCCCTTGACGGCTACTATATCAGCAACCCCTACCACTGGGGCGGGGGCTATTCGATCTTTGATCCCCGGATGGTACAGAGCGCCCAGCTTTCCCACGGGGTCTTTTCAAGCCGTTACGGGCACACCGTTTCGGGGCTGCTTGAGGTAAGCAGCAAAAAGCCCTCCTCAACCGAAACCGAGTTTGAGTTGGGGCTGAATACCAGCACCGCTGCCGCCAACCTTTCCCTCCCCCTGTTCGGCAAAGGGGGGATTTTATTCATGGGAAGGGTCACCTACTATGATCCGCTGGTGGCCCTGGCAAAACAAATGGCGACGGTAATTCCGGAGCTTGAGGTGATCAACGTGGTGCGGGTGGCCCCCTATATCAGAAGCGGCGCCGTTGTCTTTAACTACCGGTTTTTCGATGACCTGGAGATCCAGTCCACGGCCTTCTGGGGCATGGACGGAATCGGGGTAAGATACAAAAACGGCCCCTCCACAGCGGACGGCCTCACCAGCAGTACTGATATGCTTTTTGACTATGCCAATTACCAGGGCTTCATCACCGCCGGTCTTTCCTGGAATCCCCGCAGCGACATGCTCCTTAAAACGACGCTGGGAACCGGCTATCATCAGTCGAAAGCAGACGGGGACATACGGAACTTTGTCAGCAAGTCTTTTTCCGATGAGTTCAAAAACAATCCTGTGAACATTCCCGTGCTGGCAGTTATTGATGAACCCTACGAATTAAACGCCGATACAATCGGCGAAGAAGAAGCCGTTAGTATCAACGTCCAGGGGCGGGTCGATTTTGACTGGGAGTTGGGGGACGGCCTGCTGGCGGCCTACGGCGTGCAGGAAATGTTTACCAATTATAACGATACGATGAAATTCCAGGGCCGCATGGAAAGCTTCTATAACGGGCTTTCGGCTGCGGACCAGCAGAATGTAAAAGAACAGCTGGATCCTTTGGGGGTTTCCCAATCGTTCTACGATCAATTAATCGTCAACTACCTTACCACATACAGTTCCACTGTGGATAACAAACTCTTCTCAACTTCCGCCTATACCATGGTAGAATACAACAGCCCCGGCAAGCGCTTCGGCTCCGAACTGGGGCTGCGGCTGGATCATTTTTATCTGCTTGGAGAAGGTTTCTCCGTTTCCACCACGCCGGTCTTAAACCCCCGGCTTAATCTGGACTTTAACGTATTCAAGAACCGGGGCTTTGTCGAATCGTTTGACTTCAGCGTAGGGACCGGGCTTTTTTCGTCGATTAACGACATGGTTGCCCTGGCCGATGAGCGATACGATCTTGAGGGGGCAAAGCCGGGCCGTTCCTGGACATCGGTGCTGGGAACCAATATCGCGTTTCCCGGCGGGTTGAGCCTCAATATTGAAGGTTATTACAAATATATTTTTGACCGGGCCTATGTCCCGATAGCAGTGGACAGCAGCGGGATGCAGCCCATGCCCTATCTTGACGGCGAGGGCAGGATCTGGGGCATTGATCTGATGCTGCAGAAATTGCAATCCCGTTACTGGGACGGATGGCTTTCCTATTCATTTAACTGGGCAAAGTACCGTGATCCCCACGGCGCGGATACGGGACTCAGCTTTTCAGGGGGAAACAGGGATGATGACTGGTATTTCCCGTCGTACCACCGCTTTCACAATTTAAACCTGGTGCTCAACATTAAACCCATTCCCCGGATCAATATCTATACCCGCTTTGGAATTGCCAGCGGGACACAGCTCGCGAAAATCATCGGTCCCATTACCTCGTATCCGGTATATGTCCTTGGGGAAAATATGTTTATTGAAAAATACCAGCGCGCCACAGTGGCGGACGAGAATAACCGCACTACCCCCTCGTTTCCCCTCGATCTAAAGTTTTCGATTTTGGGGGACAACGAGGCGGGAAAGAGCCGTTACGAGGTATATGTGGCGCTTGAAAACGCCCTTGCCCTGCTGTACACGGCCCAGGGAAACACTACTTTCAACACGTATACCGGCAAAGAGGACACGGGCAGCGATTCGGCGTCCTACGAGCTGCCTATACCGATACCGTCGTTTGGGTTTAAGTTAAATTATTAGGAAGGAAAGGGTGTATATAAAACTGAAATTGTGTTCGCTGCTTTTTCCGCCCCTGCTGTTCCTGTTGGGCGGCTGCGTTTCCCTGATGGAAAAGACGGGGCGGGTGCTGGACGGCACGGCTTTTGCGGAAAAGACCGTCGCCGTGTACCGGACGGCGAAAACAAGCGAAGCAGGCATGGAAATTCGGGAACTGCGAAACAAGGCCGGGGAGCGCTCCGTGGCCATTACGCTGAATCAGTTTCCCGTAATGAAGCTGCGCGGAACAGTCCCCGATTCTGCGGGCGCCTTTTACCTTGAATCTCTTGAGTACCTGGGGGGCAGCGTCTCAGGCTGGAACGAGTACACCCTGGGCCTGTCAGGAAGCGGCAGCCTTGCCCTGGGCGAAACCGAAGCGGCCTTCAGCGTTTCCCGGAACCTCGAAACGGTGGAAATTTCCCGCGGGCGGATTCAGCGTTACGACACGCGGCTCACCGGAGAGGAGGCCCTCGTCAACCTGGGAAACCGCCGCGAGCGGATAGGCGCCCTTGCCGAATGGATGCGCGGGCGGGAGGTTCCGGTGGGCAGGAGCCGGAAGGACTTTGAAAAATACTGGAAGCCCGTTCTGTTACCCGAAATGGTCGGCGCCAAAAAACGGCCCGCCGAGTGGCGGCGGGAAAGCGCTCAATGGGTTTGGGCGGAAGACATCCGCTGGAACACGGACTATACCACGCGGGTTTTTCCCGAAGCGCTTTGGACGGTCCGCAATTCGGGGACCCTGCTCAGAGATTGGGAAGAAGCCCTTGGATGGATATACTTGGAATATGAATGGGAAAGGATCGTCGAGCTGCTTTCCCGTAAACATACACTGCAACGGATTAAGTGAGGTAATACAATGGAATCCGGAACTGTTTCTGTTTCTTTTTCTCTGCTGGAACTTTTTAACATGGGGGGGATTTTCATGTGGCCCCTGCTGGTCTTCTCAATCGCGGTGATTGCCATTTCCCTGGAACGGGCCGTGTATCTGACATACCACAATCTGCGGCTGGATGATCTCGGCGAAAAGGTTTCCAAATATGTGGACCGCCGCGATTACACGGGGGCGATTACCTACCTTTCCGGTCTCACCAAACGGCGCATGGGGGCGCGGATCCTCCTCGCCCTGATGACCCGCGCCAAACCGGGGCAGGGCTTCTCGGAACACCGCCTTGAGCGGGTGACGGAAACCGAGGCGGTAAACTGCGTCAACTCCCTGGAGAACGGCTTTAACTTCCTCACCGCCCTGGGTTCGCTTTCGCCCCTCACGGGATTCCTCGGCACCGTTTCGGGCATGATCGGGGCGTTCAGGTCCATCGCCGAGGCCACGGACGTAAACGCCCAGATCGTGGCCAGCGGTATTTACGAGGCCCTGATCACCACCGTCTTCGGCCTTATCATCGCCATTATCGCCATGATCTTCCATTCGATATTCAGCCATCTCGTGGACAAATTCGCCGCAGAGGTTGAAAAGACCTGCTCGAACCTGATAGCCCAAATCGCCGATCAGTATCTCGCGGCGGCCCGCAAGCTCTCGGCCGCCAGGACAAACTGGAACAAGCAGTAGCATGAGACTAAAACGCCGGACCAGGCAGGGATTCGCCGATTCAAGCGCCGCAAGCGATCTCGCTTTCCTGTTGATAATTTATTTTATAGTTATCGCCGGTTTTAACATCAACAAGGGCTTTCTAATGAATCTTCCCGCCAGGGATTCCACGCGGTTTATTTTACGGGAAGACCTGCTCCGTTTTTATATGGACGAGTCGGGAACCATTATCCATGACGGCGCGGCCATTGATATTCCCGCCGCGGAAACCCTGATCCGTTCCGCGCAGCGGCTCAACCCGAATATTGCGGTCATCCTCAACATAAACCCCCAGGCCTCCTGGCAGCGGGTCGTGTCCTTTGTGGAACTGGCCCAGGATCTACAAATAGATTCTTTTTCATTTTCCATGCGGAGGGAAACGCCATGAAGCTGCGCCGGAATACAGGCCGCCGGTTTTATATCCCCCTTAATTCCATGTCGGATGTAGCGTTTTTATTGTTGATCTTTATTATGCTCGTGGCGCTGATCAATTACCGCAAGGAAGTAAAAATTGAATACCCCGAGGCAAAATCGGCAATGCGGACCAGCGCCGAAAAAAATCTTGAGATTTGGATTGACCGCGAAGGCGGCGTGTACCTTGACGGCGAACGCTCGGACCGGACGGGAGTGGAACTTGCAATTGCGGATATCTACCGCAGTGCGCCGGACACCCGCGTCCATATCATCGCCGACCGGAACACCCCCTATGAAAAAATAAACGGCGTTTTGGAAATCCTGCAGATACTCCAATACCGCGTGGTAAGTTTTGTGGTAAAAGATGCTTTCTGAAAAAAAATTGCGGCTGTTTCTGTTTATAGCCGTCGCCGGTATACATGTATTGCTCATTCTCTTTTTCGCCTTTAACGTCAGGGCCGCCGCCCAGACGCCGCCTGAAAGCGCCCGCGTTATGAAAGTGACCGATCTTGCCGAAGAAATCCCGCCTCCTCCTCCTCCTCCGCCGCCCAAACCGCCCCCGCCGCCTCCGCGCGCGAATCTGCCGGAAGCCGAATCCATCGCGGAAAACATGATCGCCACGGAAACGCCGCCTGAGACCGTCGCTCCGGCAAGGGTGATCACGCCGGTCCCCGTTACCCCAAGCGAAGAGTACCTTCCCATACACCAGGTCTCCGTGGCCCCGAAGTTCAACGAAAGGGAAATCGCCGCCGCCATCGTGTACCCTGAAATAGCCAAACGTTCAGGGATCGAGGGGCGGGTAATCCTGGAACTCTTTGTGGACCGCAGCGGGCTGGTGCGGCATATCCGCGTCCTACAGGAAGTCCCGCCGAACCGCGGCTTCGGCGAAGCGGCGGTCAAGGCCTTTACCGGCCGCCGTGGCGCTCCCGCCGAAGCCAACGGCGAGCCGGTCTCCACCCACTACCGCTATCCAATTACGTTCCGGTTGCAGTGAAAGAGGAAGAATTTAACCATGGAAATGACGCTGCCCTGCCTGCCGCTAGACACGCAACGCGCTTTTTTGGTATGATTTTCTTTGAATAGGCGGTTCTTCCCCGTTGAGCCGCTTTTTGATGTCGGGGGATTTTTCCCAATAACCGATGAGGAGGTCAGTTGTCGGATAAGGATTTACGGATTAATGAACAGATTCGGGTGCGGGAGGTCCGTCTCATCAGGGATGAGGGGGAACGGCAGGGGCTTATGTCAACCCCGGAAGCGCTCGAGATCGCCAGAGAGTTGGGTCTGGATCTGGTGGAGGTAGCTCCCCAAGCGGTTCCCCCGGTGGTGAAAATCCTGGATTACGGTAAGTTCAAATTCGAAAATGAAAAAAGGGGGCGGGATTCCAAAAAGAAGCAGAAGCTCCTGAAATTGAAGGAAATCCGGATGCAGCCCAAGATCGATGAGCATGATTTGGATTTTAAATCCAAACACGTGAAAGAATTTCTTGCCGAGGGTAACAAGGTAAAAGTAACGGTCCGTTTCAGGGGCAGGGAGCTTGCCCACACGGAACTCGGACTGGATGTCCTCAAGGATGTTCTTGCGCGGATTGAAGGGGAATATGTGATGGATAAGCCGCCGTCTATGGAAGGCCGGTTTATGTCCATGGTTTTAAGTCCCAAGTCAAAGAAATAGTTAAGGAAGAGGTTTAATATGCCCAAAATGAAGACCAAAAAAAGCGCTGCCAAGCGCTTTACCTTTACCGGAAGCGGCAAGGTCAAATACAAGAAGCAGAATCTGCGCCATATTTTGACCAAAAAGTCGACCAAACGAAAACGGAACTTGCGCCACGCGGGGATTTTGTCCGGCGACAACGTGCCGGCAATCAGAAAACAGATGCTGCCCTACGGCTGAAACAGGGCTAAGAGAGGAAAACTATGTCAAGAGCGGTAGACGGTTCCAAAAGAAAGAACCATCGTAAAAAAATACTGAAACAGGCCAAAGGCTACTGGGGCCGCAGGCATTCGAATTTCAAGACCGCCAAGGACGCGGTCACCAAGGCCATGTTCTACGCCTACCGGGACCGCAGGGACCGGAAAGGCGATTTCCGGCGGCTGTGGATTGTCAGAATCAATGCCGCCTGCCGGGAAGAAGGGATTTCCTATTCGCGCTTTGTGGCGGGGATGGAAAAAGCCGGTATCATCATCGACCGCAAAGCCCTGGCAAGCATGGCGGTGCAGGACGCGCCGGCTTTCAAGGCGGTAGTCGCCAAAGCCAAAACGGCACTGGGGGCTTAACATGATTAGTCTTGAGCAAGTCAATCTGCTGGAAACCAGGGTCGCCAAAGCGATCGAGTATGTTGAACGGACAAGCGGGGAAAACGCCGCTTTACGGGTAAAACTGGGATCCTATCAAAAGCGGATTGACGAGCTTGAGGTTTTGATTGCGCGCTTTAAGGAAGATCAGGCCCGCATTGAAGACGGAATACTCGCCGCCCTGGACCGGCTCAACCAGTTCGAGGACGCGATAGAGAAAAGCCTGGGCGGGAAAACGGGCCTTATGGCGTCGGCATCTGCCGTGCAATCGGAGGCGAAAGCGAAACCGGCGGCGGATTCATACGCTTCCGCCGGCAGCGATGCTTCCAAAGAAAGTGTCGCTCCTTCCGGCGACGACGTTCCCTCTGAGGACGCGGGCGGAATGTCCTTTGAAATACCAGAAGAAGAGTCCGCCGAGGATGATATTGCCGACCCTTTGGAAGAACTCTCTTTGAATGAGGAAGACGATAAACCGCCGATGGACGGGGAACTGGATATTTTTTAGGGAATTCCATGGCAGTCAATGATCTCCGTCTGGAAATTCTGGGAACTTCGTTCTCCATTACCGCCGACGAGGATCCCGCCTATCTGGAAGAAATCTTAAACCAATACCGGGACGCGGTGGAGAACGCCCAAAACATTTCCGGAATGAAAGACCCCCTTAAAATCGCGATTCTTAGCGGTTTTCTGTTATGCGACGAAATCAGCAAAATGCGGATACAGGCCGGGGAAGAGCGGGAGCAGGCCGAGGCTCGACGGGAAGGCGAAGATCGGGAACTGGAGCGGCGAACCCTGAATCTTATCGCCCGGCTCGATCAGGCTTTTAAAGATAAAGGTTCCACCGATGGCTGAACTGTTCAAACTGCGCAATCAGGTCAAACACTACGAATGGGGTTCCTCCGAATGGATTCCCCGCCTGCTGGGAGCGCCGAATAACGAGGGCCGCCCCTGGGCGGAACTCTGGATGGGGAGCCACCCCGCCGCACCTTCGCGGCTTATCCTTAACGGAAGCGAGACGGGACTGGGGGAACTTATCGCCGGAAATCCCGCTTATTATTTGGGAGAAAAGGGAGCGCAATACGGCGCGCTCCCCTTTCTCTTTAAGCTGCTTGCCGCCGAAAAGCCCCTTTCCATCCAGGCCCACCCAAACAAGGCCCAAGCCCGTGAAGGTTTTGAGAGGGAAAACCGGATGGGCCTTGCGCCGGACGCACCTGACCGTAACTACAAAGATCCAAACCACAAGCCTGAAATTATCTGCGCCCTCACGCCCTTTATCGGCATGTGCGGCTTCCGCCCTCCCGCCGAAATTCGGCTGCTGCTGGAGGGTTTTCTCTCTCCCGCGCCGCTTTTACTACGGGAAGGTTTTTCCCCCCTGCTGGCCGCCGTAAATAACGATGAAGTCCCTTCGGCGCTGCGGAATTTTACCACGGCGCTTTTCGGCCTTCCCGCCGCCGTGCGGGAGGAGCTTACCCGCTTCATTCTCTCAGGGGAGACCGAAGGCGCGGAAGCAACGGCTGCCGGCGGGGCGGCCGCCCGCAATGTGTCCGCCGCACAATGGGAACTCATGCGTCGTTTCGCGGAACTCTATCCCGGCGATCCGGCGCTTGTTTCCCCCCTTTACCTCAACCTGTTCAGCCTTGAGCCGGGGGAGGCGGTTTTTCTCCACGCCGGAATACTGCACGCATACATACACGGCCTTGGAATAGAGCTAATGGCCAATTCCGACAATGTGCTCCGGGGAGGGCTTACCCCGAAGTACGTGGACGTTCCCGAATTGCTAAAAATCCTCGACTTTAGTCCCATGAAACCTGAGATACTCAGGCCCCCCCCTGAAAATCCATGCGGCGCGCAAAATGCCCCCGCGGTGCGCTTCAGGTATCCGGCCGCCTGCGAGGAATTTTCCCTTTCGGTAATGCGCGGCGCGGGGGGAAAAACGTCATTCCGCGAAACAGGCCCGGCGATCTGCGTTGTTACCAGGGGCGAACTTATAGCCGGGGAAGGCGAGGCAAGATTCAAACAAGGGGAATCGTTTTTTATTCCCGCTCGCGGCGGTGATTCAAAACCGCCTGAGTTCCGGGGCAATTTTACCCTCTACGCCGCGTCCCTTCCCACTCCATGAAAATCCTTGTAGATGCGGATTCCTGTCCCAGGGACGCCCGCGGACTGGCGCTCCGTACCGCGGCCCGGCTGGGGCTGCGGGTGGTGTTCGCGGCGAACCACGCCATTCCCGGAATAGCCGGAGAGTACGCGCTAATGGAGATTTGCCCGCCGGGGGCAAATTCCGCGGACGACCGCCTCGTGGAACTGGCGGAAGCGGGCGACCTGGCGATATGCCGTGACATACCCCTGGCAAAGCGGCTGATCGAAAAAGGCGCATCGGTCATTGACGATAGAGGCCGGGTTTTTAACCGGGAAAACATCGGGGAAATGCTTTCGCTGCGAAACTTTATGGTCGGCCTCGCCGAAAACGGCCTCGGAACGGAACGGTCAGCGAACTACGGGAAAAAAGAACTAAAAGCCTTCGCCGACAGCCTTGACCGGACTCTTACCATGCTGTTAAAAGCGCATCTTAACTAGCGGTAATTCCAAATTTAACCAAGAACAACATTCAGAATAGAAGTCTTTATTCGAAAGTCTGGTTTAATACCCTAAGGCAAGCTGCGCTTGCCAAGCTCTGCTCCGGCTCAAATGACGCAACGTTTACAAAATTTTGGTATTAAGCCAAGAACCCGCTTACGCGGGGGAGGGTATTATAAACTTCCTGTCGAACGAGCCTCCGATCGAACTAATGCAACGCTTAAGATACCGCTGAGCTTGCTCCGCGGAGGCTCGTTCGAATGTCCGGTTTAATCCCTCCAGGGTTTAATTCCCCGCCTAGACAAAGAATTCAAGGGAAAATTTTCAATACCCCGCCGTTCACGGGGGGATTATTTATCCGCGTTAATCCGTGGCTCGTTTCTTAATTTTACTGCTTTGGAACCGGCCCAGCGATTATACTTCGGGGTACAGTCTTTGCATTTGTTTAATGCTGGGGAGTATCTCGAAGAAAATATTCACCAGTTCGGGATCGAATTTTGTCCCGCCGAGCTGCCGTATCTCGGCCAGTACCTGTTCCTCGCTCCAGGGTTCCTTGTACACCCGTTTTGAACAGAGCGCGTCGAACACGTCGGCAAGGGCGACAATCCGGCCAACCAGGGGCGTCTCTTCCCCCTTCCTGCCAAGGGGCTTGCCCTCCGCGTTGGTTTTCAGAGGGACCATGGTAACCGGATCAATCCAGCCCGGATAGCCGGTACCATCCCAGTTTTCGTGGTGGGTCAGGGCGATATCCCTGGCGATAATATCCACAGGCGATTGGGGGTCGTCAAACAGACCCGCGCCGTACAGGGTGTGGTGCTGCATGACGAGGTATTCCTCGGAGGTAAAGCGCGCCGGCTTTTTGAGAATGAGGTCGGAAATTGCCACCTTCCCCACATCGTGTAACATGGACGCGATTTTGAGGGTGTCCCGAAAACGGTCCCGCTCCGTTTCGGACACGCCGTGATGGTACGCCCAGCGGTCGTATATCTCCACCGCGTAACCGGCGACGCGGTTTACATGGGTTCCCGTTTCCTTGGGGTCCCGCAGTTCCGCCATCTTTATCATCCTGAGAATCATTGCGCGGGTCACGTAGGCGCGCTGCAGCGCTATGGTGGCGTTAGCGGCAAAGTGGGTAATGAGGAACTCGTCCTCATTGGAAAACGGGATGGTATTTCCCTCCGCGTCCTTGGCGTTGATAACCTGGATGACGCCTAACAGCCGGTCGTCGGCGGTAACGAGCGGGATGGTCAGGGTGGAAGTGGTTTTATATCCTGAGAGCTTATCAATAGACGAGTTAAACGAATAGGGAGCCCCGGAGGGGATATCGTACATATCATGCACGTTGATCAGTTTTCGGGTCAGGGCGCAATAACCCGCAACGGAGTTTTCGCTTATCGGCACGGAAAACACCGAATAGATTATCTTCTGTCCCGGAGGGAGCGTCTTCTGGCTCGTATCATTCTGGGCGTACTTGATTGAAAGTTGCTCAGTCATTTTTCCCTCTGCTTCGATTGCCGTCTTGACATAAATCGAACCCGCATCGGCGTGGACTACTTTGCGGGCCTCAAGCAATATCCGTTCCAAAAGAAGGTCCAAGTCCTGAATTTGATTCAGCTCCGAATCCAGGCGGATAATATCTCTAAAATCCGTATTCTCCCCAATCATACAAACCCCATCAAACCGCGGCCATCAGTCACGCCGGCCCGTACATTTAATAATATGATAACCGAACTGAGTCTGCACCACATCGCCAACGGAACCGGGGGACAGGCGTTTTACCGCGGATTCAAAGGCCGCCACCATTTTCCCCGGACCAAACCAGCCGAGGTCTCCCCCGGAAGATTTTGAGGGACAGGTTGAGAATTTCCGCGCAAGGGACTCAAACTGCGTCCCCGTTTTGACCTGCCTCAGCAGATCTTCCGCCAGGTTCCGGTCTTTTACCAAAATATGACTAGCCCGCCATTCCATGCAGCAACTCCTTTTGCTATTGTACATCAAACGGCCCATGTAAACAATATGTCCAGGCCTGCATTACTATGCCGAACGCCGCCGATACGTTAAGCGAACCTTTTGCCCCAACTGGGAATGGACACCCCGCCCAAAGAGGCGTCCGCCGCGGACAGCGCCTGTGGGCCGACGCCAAATTCCTCCGATCCGGCGATCAACAGGCCCCGGGCCGGGAAAATTCAAGCGGCACCCCCGGTTTCCGGGGCAAACACCGGCTCAAATAACGCAACGCTTAAGATGCCGCAAAGCTTGCCCCGCGGAGACTCATTTCCTCCTGGATGGATGTACCGGGGGACAATGAGCCTCCAAAAAAGCCCGCAGCGCGCGGCGGACGGAATCAAAGGCCACTTCATCAAAGTCAATTTCCGCGGGCTTTATAAAGCGGACGCCGG
>JAITIC010000175.1 GCA_031279635.1 Treponema sp.
ATGTAGACACATTATAGACAGACTACCTTAAAACAGGCATTTTGCGCACCGTTTTGGTACAAAACGGGAGCAAATGCAAGGTCTGTCCATAAAGTAACCGACTTTATGGACAGACACTAATTATATCCAAAATTTTTGTGAATATTAAGCGCTTGATTTATATCTTCTTCCGTGCGGGTGCAAGCAGCGGTCTATCGGGGCGCCGCAGACCTGTACCGGCAGGGCTTTCGTTTCATCGCTGATACCGTAGTCGGGCTCTTTCGACGCGGTAAGAAAGTCTATGATGCCCCGTATCAGGGGAGACAGCAGTTTGCCGCGCGGCCGCCCGTGATCCTTCCGGATGCGCGTCAAGAGGGCCGCAAACGCCTGGTGGTACTTTGGCGGTCTCCCTCCGCCCTTCCCCAGCTCCCGCTTTCCGCGGCCAGGCCGGGTTTCCCCCTTGACCGCCTGCCCTGCCTGCTTCTTTCCGTAACTTGCAGCACAGGGGCAAGATGGTTCCGGTTCAGTCATGTCGTCCCCGCCACCTCGTCAAGGATCTTCCCCATTTCTCCTATCAGCTGTTTCACCTAAAAATTTTCCAAATCGCTAAAGACCCTCTCCCCAAAGATGTACCCACACGTCTTCCCCTTTTTGCAGCCCCTCTTTATTGAGGTCCACAACCACATACCCGTCCGCGGCGGTAAGGGTGCTTATCATCCCCGCCTTGCCAAAGAGCGGCTTGGCCAGGTAGCCGTTTCCGGCGGGGGCCAGCGCCACCGGCTGATACAGGGCCCGCCCCGGGGAAGCGGCTAGATTGCAGGACATTTTCGCCGGAATTGGGAAAGGCTCCCGGCGGCCGGTGAGCGTGAGGGCAAGCCATGAGAACAGCGTCCTGAAAACCATCAGGGCCGAAACCGGATGACCGGGCAGGCCCGCGAGGATCGTCGCGGAGTCCTCGTCGTAGCCGAGGATCGTGGGCTTGCCCGGTTTTATCGCCACCCCGTGACAGAATACTCCGGGGCGGCTGACGCGGGTAAAAATCCCCGCGGTCAGATCCTTTGCCCCCTGGGAGCTTCCACCGGAGAGAACAACCACGTCGCTTGTTTCCATAGCCGCCCTGACGGCCTTTTCCAGAGCGGCAGGATCGTCTTTCAATGTTTGGGAGGCGGTGATCCGGTAGCCACTCCGCGCCGCCAGCGCTCCCAGCGCCCAGGTGTTAATGTCCCGTACCTCACCGGGGCCGGGAAGGGCGGCGGGCGAAACAAGCTCATCCCCGGTGGATATGACGCTGAGGGTAAACGGCGCATACACCGGCGCTTTTGTTATCCCCGCCGCGGCCAAAACCCCCGTTTCCTGGGAGCGAATCACCGAGCCGCGGCGCAGCAAGGGCGCGCCCCGCCGGACATCTTCCCCTATTTGGACCACGTGGCTTCCCACCGCCGCCGGCTCGTAAACGGCAACGCTCACCGCGTCAAAAGGCTCGCTGTACTCCAGCATTACCACCGCGTCGGCCCCTTCGGGCAGCATACCGCCGGTGGGTACTTCCGCGCACTGCCCCCGGCCTATGCTGAAGTCCGCCACTTTCGTGCCGGCCGCCGCTTCTGCGCCGGCAAAACCGGCCTTGCCCATTTCCACCGAACCGGCAAGGTTCAAAAATACGGGCAGTGCTTCCCCAGCCCCGACGGTGTCCGCGGAAATCACCGCGTAACCGTCCACTGTGGAGCGGCGAAAGCCGGGAATGTCCAGCGGAGAGATCATATCCTCCGCCAATACGCAGCCCAGGGCCTGTTCAACTTCCACCCGCTCAAACGGAATCCGCCGGTCCTTCACGCAATCCAGCAGTTTCCGCCGGGCCTCTGCAATGGTGTCTACCGTTAAAAGTTTCACGCTTCCTCCGGCATGGCGGAAGTTCCGGTCTCCAGAACCTCGTGTTTCAGATAACGCCTGATCAGGGGATTGGAGGATGCCAGCAGTTCCCCGGCAGGCCCTTCGGCCTCAAGGCGTCCGCCGGCCATAAAGAAAATATAACCGCAGAGCCGTTTGATGTGGGCAAGCTGATGGCTGATGATGATCCAGATGACCGGATCCTGTTTCTGGCGTTCCAGTACCATGCCCTCGAACATATCCAGGCTGTCGATGTCAAGGTCCGTCATGGCCTCATCGAGAATAATCAGCCGGGGTTTGAATATCATGGCTCGCAGCAGGGCGAGTTTCTGCCGTTCCCCGGCGGAAAGGCCCTTGGCCCGCTGATTCTTCCGCTCCAGAAAACCGATTGCGCGCAGCGCGTCATCCGTCTGCGCCGGATCGGGTTGTATGCCCCGCAGGCGCAGGGGATACACCAGGTTGTTGTACACCGTATCGTCCATCATATAAGGTTTTTGGGAAACCATGGTAATGTCCCGGCTTTCAAGAGGAACCCTGCCGCCCGACCGGTTTTCCAGAAAGGCCCTGATCTCCCCCCGGTCCGGCAACAGGACGCCGCTCAAGAGTTTCGCGGCAGTGGTTTTTCCGCAGCCGTTCGGCCCGATAAGGCCGTAGATGCCCGGCGCGCCGATATACATGCGCTCAATGGCTAGAGAAAAGCCGCCGGCCGTCTTTTCGAGGTTGGTAACGTTCAGTGTCAAAAATTCTCTTCCCTCCCGCCTTCCCGGTGCAGGAAATCCGACAGAGACTGCAGCAGGAAGGCGATCACCAGGAGGACCACCCCCAGGGTAATCGCCTGGGCATAATCGCCCATATTCCGCATCAGGGATATGGCGGTGGTCATGGTCCGGGTTTTGTGCTGGATATTGCCCCCCACAATCATCACCGAACCCACTTCGCTGATCGCCCTGCCGAAACCGGTTATCACCACAAAATAGATTTCGTTGCTCATCTCCCGAATCATGAGGATTTTGGTTTGCGTCCCGTTGGCCCCCATGGTTTTGGCAAAGGCCCGGATCAGCGGGGCCGAGCGGGACGCATAAGAATAGACCATGCCGCAGACAATGGGAGTGATGATCAGCACCTGCGCGACAACCATGCCCCGCACAGTAAAGAGCAGTTCCAGAAAACCCAGCGGGCCCCGCCGCATAAGGAGGAGGTAGACCGCCAGGCCCACCACCACCGGCGGCGTCCCCATGAGGGTACGGCAGAGACGCACTACCGCCTGTTTGCCGGGGAAGGCCGCTTTTTCCAGCAGCAAGCCCAGCACAATGCCCAGGACTGAAGCAGCGGCGGTGGACGCAAAGGCCATGCGCAGGGTAACGCCAATGATCCCCAGGGTTTCGGCGCTAAGCGAGAAGGGAAGGGTCACCGTGCTGCGTCAGCGGTTTGCCCCGGCGTTCGGTGTAAAAAGCGGGCCGCCGAATTCCTCTACGCCGTACTGGCCGATTAGGGCCTGCGCCGCGGGGGAGAGTATCCAGCTTACAAAGTCCTGCGCACCCTGGGCGTTTATCCGGCTGTTTTTCGCGGGATTCACCGCAATGACCCCGTAAAAATTGAGCAGTTCGGTACCCTTTTCGCAGACTATCACCAGGCTGCTGTTTTTCTGTTTAAGCCAAGTTGCCCGGTCGGCAAGGGTATAGGCCTGCATCTCATTTGCCATTTGCAGCGTGGCGCCCATGCCCTGCCCGGCGGAAGTGTATTTGGACAGCTTGTCCGGCTCTATGCCGGCGGCCTTCCACAGACTAAGTTCCATGGTGTGGGTTCCCGATTTGTCGCCCCGCGATACAAAGGGAAGATTCTGATTTGCTATCGCCTTAAAGGTTCCCTGCACATCATCGTTGTGCGCAATGGGAGCGGGCGGGCCTACGACAATAAAATCGTTGTACATCACGTCGAAACGCTTAAGCCCGTGGCCCTGGCTGACGAATTCCTCCTCCTGCGCCTTGGCGTGGACCAGCAGCACGTCCGCTTCCCCGTCCCGCCCCATCTGGAGCGCCGCCCCGGTTCCCACCGAGATGACATCCACATTCCAGCCCGTTGCCGCGGTAAACTTCGGCAGCAAATAGTCCAACAGCCCCGAATCCTGGGTACTGGTAGTGGTGGAAAGCCTGATCGTCCCCTTTACCGTGACCGGCGTCTTGGGCGCTTCCTGGCTTGGCGCGCTCTGGGATGCGCCTGGGGAACTGCCCTCGGCCGCGCCCCTGGCAAATACAAATACCGGTGACAAGGCCAAACAGACCGCCGCCGCCACAAAAATGATTTTTTCCCGCATGGCAGGCTCCTTTTCAAAAGGAAGGCATGCCGGTTTCCCCGCATACACTATCGTTCCGTCCCACATGGCCCGGGATTTGCGGACTTTAGCCGGACGGAATCGGAGTTGGGATGATACCTTTCAGCACGAAAAGTGTTTGGGATTATAGCATCTTTGCATATCAGTGAATAGGGAGCAGTGAGGAATGACAGCAGTTTTACATTTAGCCATCGGGATCATCTTCCATGGTCACGAAGCCGATAAAGTCCTCCCACGTTTGAAACAGATACCGGCTGAATATCATCCGTAACCCCGCAAAAAACTCAT
>JAITIC010000060.1 GCA_031279635.1 Treponema sp.
CAAAGTCGCTTACTTTGCGGACAGACCTTGCATTTGCTCCCGTTTTGTACCAAAACGGTGCGCAAAATGCCTGTTTTAAGGTAGTCTGTCCATAATGTGTCTACATTATGGACAGACTCGAATTATACGCCGTCCATTTCCCCCTTAATGCCGGGTGAGCGCTTCTCTTTGACCTTTTCTTTCTCCTTGGTTATTTTTATTCCAAGTTTATCCATGAGTTTATCTATAGCGGGGTTTAGCTCAAAGTCGTGTTCCTTGATGTGGATCGAAACGCCCCAGCGGAAATTAACGGTTGCTTCTGCACCAAAGTCTTTGTCCTTGGTGAGGGTGAAGAGCAGATCCACAATCATGTTTTCGGCATTGTGGATGCGCTCAATTTTTTTGTTGAGGTACTCTCTGGTGTCGTCGTGTAACGTGAAATGTACTGCCTTGATTTCAATGTTCATGTTTAGCCTCCTGCTTTATTTTCCCCGCCCGGCGGGTGTATGAAAAACCCATATCAAGCTCTTTGCGGTATTTGGCCACCGTACGGCGGGCAAGGGAAATGCCCCGCTGTGCCAAAAGATCGGCGATGTCCCTGTCCGACATCCGGCGGTTTTCCGCGGTGATAATTTCCTGAATTACCGCCTTAACCCCCTCCTTGGAATACGGGGAACCGCCGGAACCCATACCGCTGATTGAATTGCTGAAGAAAAAGCGTATCTCAAAGATGCCCCACTCGGTCTGCATGTATTTGCCGTTGGCGATCCGTGAAACCGTGGTTTCGTGAACCCCCAATTCTTTGGCGATGTCCACCAGGGTTAGGGGGGCAAGGTACTTGGGACCGTTCACAAAAAAGGGGCGCTGGAATTCCACTATCGCGCGAGTTACCCGCAGCAGGGTATGGTTCCGCTTGTTTATCGAATCGATAAACCACCGCGCTTCCCTGATGTTTTCCCTGACAAAATCCCGCGCGGGCCGTTCGTCCGGGCTTACCTTGCGCTCCGCCCCTTCGCGCGCACGGGCAAGTTCCATGAAAAAAGGATTGATCCCCAGAACGGGTATTTCCTCCTCGTTGAGGATTATCACAAATTCCCCTTCGTCCCTGACAACCTGAATGTCGGGCACCACATAGCGGACTTCCGCCGCGGCGAATTGTCTACCCGGAAAAGGGGAAAGCTCTTTTATCCGCTCAAAAAAAAGCCGGACCTCTTTCTCGCTGCGGTTCATTTTTTTTGCGGCCTCGGCGAATTTTCCCCGCTCCAGAAGCTCCAGATAATCCAGCGCCTGCTCAACGCCGTCCGGCGCGTCCGGCATCAGGCCGATTTGGACCCGCAGCGATTCACGGTAATCGGCCGTACACGCGCCCGCCGGGTCCAGGGACTGGATCATCCGCATCGCTTCGGCGAGCCGGGGCGGCGGCACAACCGGAAAAGCCGGTCCTTTTTTATACAGGGTTTCGGGCGGCTCTTTGTGAAAACCGTCCTCGTCAAGATTTTGAATCAGAATTTCCGCAATGGCCCGCAGTTCATCATCCTGAGGCTCCAACTGCAATTGCCACAGCAGGTGCTGCTGCAGGGTCTCCGGCCGGGTAAGGACACCCTCGATAAAACGGCGCTGTTCGTCGGCAGCCTCTTCCCCGCCCCGGCGCACAAAGCCCGAATCCGAACTGGCCTCAAAATAGTCGTCTTCCTCTTTGGGAGGCGCACCGATCGCCTCGTCCAGTGAAACGGTACTGTGGTCCTCCAGCACTTCCAGCGCGGGATTCAGTTCAAGCTCCGCCTCAATTGATTCCCGCAGATCCATAATGGGAAGTCCCATCAACTTTAAGGACTGATGAAACTGGGGGTTCATTTTGAACCGCTGTTCCTGGATGAAAGACGGACGCTGCAATTGCATATATCAAATTTGAGCTTCATTCGGGGCTTTGTCAAGGATTATTTACGCGATATTACACGATTGACAGGATTTTCGTTATTATAGGATAATAGAGCCTGCCCAACTGTGCGATACCGCGCACGGTTTTGGGAAAGCATCAATAGTCACGATGGAAATATGAAGGATTTTCAACAAAAAATTGCGGCTCTGGGCCTTATGATCCCCGAAATCATGCTTCCCCGGGGCGATTTACGGAAATGGGCGGTTATCGCCTGCGATCAGTTCACCCAGGACCGGGACTACTGGGAAAACGTGAAAAACGCCGCCGCCGGGGCGCCTTCGACCTTAAACCTGATATTTCCCGAAGTTTTTCTTTCCGATGGAGATATGCCCCGGCGGATCAAGGATATTCACGAAACCATGATGCGCTATCTGGACAGGGGAATTTTCGCCGGGGCGCGGCGGGGCTGCGTGTATCTGGAGCGGGACACCCCCTTTCAGCGGGGCCGTCGCGGGCTGGTCGCGGCGGTGGATTTGGAACAGTACGATTGGACGCCCTCCGCCCGGCCGCTGATACGCTCTACCGAGGGGACTGTGCCGGAGCGGCTTCCCCCCAGAATGGACATACGCCGGGATGCTCCTCTGGAAACGCCCCATATCCTTCTGCTGATTGATGATGAGACCGAAAGCCTTTTGCCGGCTCTGGGGGAGCGGGCGAAAAAAGCCCCGCCGGTTTACCAAAGCGGCCTGATGGCAGGTTCCGGCAGTATAAGCGGCTGGTTCCTGGATAAAGAAGAAGACTGGGCTTTCATCACCGAAAAGCTTGAAGAACTTGCCCGGCGGGCCTTGACACGTTATTTGCCCGGCGGACAGGACGTTTCGGCCGGGGAGGAAAAGGGAGGATCGCCCTTTCTCTTCGCTGCCGGAGACGGCAACCATTCACTGGCCGCCGCCAAGGGCATCTGGGAAGAGTACAAAAAAGCCCACAGTGATACAAACGGCGGCGCTTTGCCTGAGCATCCCTGCCGTTACGCCCTGGTGGAGATTGAAAACATCTATGATCCGGCCATCACGTTTGAACCCATACACCGGGTTATATTCGGCATGAATTTTGATGAAGTGTTGGCAGTTCTCGCCGGACTGCCCGGTTTTTCCAGCCGGGAGCCGGGCGGCCGGGAAGGACTGATTCGCCTGACAGCCGAGCCGTGCGCGGGAAACCGTTTCGGTATCGTTGCCTGCAACGCTGTCTCCGGCGGCGGCGCTTTCGGGAACCGTTACGCGCTGGTCGAGACAAGCGCCGGCGGCATTGCCACCGCAGAGCTTCAGCCTTTGCTGGACCGTCATCTGGCGCAGGCGGCCGGGAGCCGCTCTCTGTCCATCGATTACATCCATGGGGCGGAAGAATTGTTCCGCCTGGCATCGGCCTCCGGGCGGCAGGCGGTGGGCATTTTGCTGCCGCCGGTAAAAAAAGCCGGCCTTTTTGAAACCGTAGCCCGTTCCGGCCCCCTGCCCCGAAAGAGTTTCTCTATGGGAGAGGCCGTCGAAAAGCGTTTTTACCTGGAATGTAGAAGGCTTTTTTAGCAACCTTAGGGT
Organism: Treponema sp.; assembly: GCA_031279635.1. Classification (GTDB taxonomy): domain Bacteria; phylum Spirochaetota; class Spirochaetia; order Treponematales; family Breznakiellaceae; genus WQXQ01. The sequence continues at coordinate 3,451 of JAITIC010000060.1, forward strand.
ATAAAACCAGAATTTTGAATGATAAATCGCCTGAAGGCGATTTTTGGGGATAATGCGCGAAGCGCAACAAACTGCCAGGCGGTTAAAGGAGTCGATTTTGGAATCAATAACGAAAGAACTTTGGTTCAACACCAAAAAGCCCCGCGAATTTGTCAATATAACCGACAAGGTTGAAGCCCTGCTTCGGGAATCGGGCATACGGGAGGGTCTGTGCCTCGTGAACGCCATGCACATTACCGCCAGCGTTTTTGTCAATGACGACGAGGCCGGCCTGCACCAGGATTTTGATGTCTGGCTCGAAAAACTCGCCCCCCACGAGCCGGTCTCTTCCTACCGCCACAACACCACCGAGATCAACGCCGACGCCCACCTGAAACGGCAGATCATGGGCCGCGAAGTGGTGGCGGCGGTCACCGGCGGCAGGCTCCACCTTGGCCCCTGGGAGCAGATCTTCTACGGAGAATTCGACGGGCAGCGCCGCAAGCGGGTGCTGGTGAAGATTATCGGAGAATGAACGGCGCGTGCGTGTTGATTTTGCGGGCAGGCTGTATTACAATAAATTATGCTGTCGGTACGTTTTTGGGGTGATCGGGGGTCTATACCGTGTCCCGGTCCGGATACGGTAAAGTACGGAGGGAATACTTCCTGCCTGGAAATACGGGCCGGTGAGCGGCTTATCATTATTGATCTGGGTACCGGTATTCGTCCCCTGGGCGACTGGCTGCTGGCCAATGATTTCAAAAAAAACGGCTGTATCGAAGCGGACATTTTTATCACCCACACCCACTGGGATCACATCATGGGGTTTCCCATGTTTGCCCCCATTTTTTCCCCGCAAAATAAACTGTGGATCCACGGGCCCGTGTCCTATGAGGATGACAGCCTGGAATCGATCATCAGCGCCCAGTTATCCTACCGTTACTGGCCGGTCAGGGCAAGCGAGCTTGCCGTCCGCATTGAATATTTTCAAATAAAAGAAACTTCGCTCGATCTCGGCGACGGCATACAATTAACCACCAAATACCTCAATCACCCGATCCTCTGCCTGGGCTACCGTTTTGAGTTCCAGGGAAAATCCATTGTCACAGCCTTCGACCATGAGCCTTTCCGCAATCTCTTTCCAACCGATCCCGCGGACCCTTCTTACGATGAAGAAGCCGCCAGGGAAGGCGACCTGGCCGCCGCCGAGGAAAATGAAAAAGTGATCCGCTTTTTCCATGACGCCGATATTCTGATCCATGACGCCCAATACACCGAAGCTGCGTATGCCACGCACATGGGCTGGGGCCATTCCTCGTATGAACAGGCGATTGGCAACGCCGTCCGGGCGGGGGTGAAGAAACTCGTTTTCTTTCATCACGATCCTATCCATACCGACAGGCAGCTTGATGAATTTGAAACAAATTGCCGGGCCAAACTCAACAGCAGGCCCGACAAGCCGGTCCCGGAAATAATGATGGCGATGGAAGGGATGACGCTGGAAGCGTAAACTGAAGTTTTGAGAAAGCCCCACATATTGTGCCGTTTTGTTCCGAAAATGTAGTATGTTCCGGAGAATTTCATCCGTTTCCGCCGTTTTTCTTTTTTTTGCCGTTTTCACCCTGGCGGCGCAGGAACATGGTTTGGGCTGCAATCCCGAAGTCCTCCGCGGAGAGGTTTGGGTAGAGCTGGAACCAATATACGGCGGCTATGTTGACAGGGAGTACCCCCTTGACGCGGACGCGGCCCGCAGGCGGGCTTTGGAAGAAGCGGCGCTGAACTATTCTGCGATGATATACGGCTGGTCTTTTCATTATGACACCGGCGAAAAGGCCCGGCACATCCCCGAAACGTTTGAACTGGTCCCGGTGGCGGCCATTCCCTTTGGCGATCCGGGCCTGAGGGCCACCGACATGGAAGTCCGTGACATGCGGGTCAGGCTTTGGACCGATTACCGGCTGAGCGAGGCCCAGAGCCGCCGCCTGCGGGTGTGGCGGACCGGGACAATCCGCAACGCCCAGGCGGTGGGCCGCGGCCCCCTTGGCGGGCCGGAGGAAGTATCCGACTGGCTGACCATAAAAAAGGCCGCCCTTGAGGACGCTGCACGCGCCGCCGTCAGGGCCATGCTCCGGGGCGGCGAGCGAAACCGCCCCAAGGAGACAAAAGGTTTTATCAGCCTTGCCGCCTTCCCCAACTATTACATCGACAGCGGGCACTGGGCCGCCTCGGCCCGTTTCAGAGTGCAGATCACCGAAATTATCCCTTTCGCGGCGTACTGAGTACAGTACGGGCGCAAAAATAAGCCGTCCATTAAATAGTGTCTGTCCACAAAGTCGGTTACTTTGCGGACAGACCTTGCATTTGCTCCCGTTTTGTACCAAAACGGTGCGCAAAATGCCTGTTTTAAGGTAGTCTGTCCATAATGTGT
>JAITIC010000096.1 GCA_031279635.1 Treponema sp.
GACACATTATAGACAGACTACCTTAAAATAGGCATTTTGCGCACCGTTTTGGTACAAAACGGGAGCAAATGCAAGGTCTGTCCATAAAGTAACCGACTTTATGGACAGACACTAATTAAACGGTAAATTTCTGAGGATGAGCGGAAATGAAGCGGAATATTCAAAAATATTCTTTCCCGGCTTTTTTTCTCGATCACAGAATACATCATTTACATTTACGCACAAGGTTTATACTGCAGCTTATCCTGTTCCTGATACTGCCTTCAATTATCATAACCCAAGCGGTTTCCGGCTATATCTATAACCATGATTATAAAATAACCTGCGAAAGTCAGTTGCGGAAGCTGGAACAAGCCCATGTGGGACTGATAAATTTTTGTAACGACCTGGAATATGTTTCCCTTAGCATTTTAAGCGACAGCAAGACCCAGTCATTTATTAAACAAACCATCAATCCCGACACACCAATTGGTCAGAAACAAAGGTTAGCGATGAACTATTCGCTGTTTCCGTTGATGGATTCAAGAAAATTCATTTCCACGATAACAATATTTAATTCGTCGGATATCTTTTTTCAAAACGGCGACAGGAAAGAAACATTGTACCTTCGTTATACAGAGCAGGCTATTGCCTTAAAGGGAAAGCCTTTCTGGACGCCGGCCTACATCCGAATATCAACGTATAACGGAGTCAAATACGAGGATGCCGTTGTTTCTCTGATACGGGTGATTAACGATCTGTATCGGTTTGAACGGAAGCTCGCCATAGAACGGATTACGGTACGCGAAAATTATATCTGTTCCCTGTATTCCGCCATGAATACGGATTCTTCCCGTATGTATGTGGTTAACGCAAAGGGGAGTGTTATTTCCGCCACCGATAAAGAAATGCTAAACATGAATTTTGCGCAGGATGAAAAACTGGCATGGCTTTTCTCAAAGAATACGGGATTCTTTGAACAGGGTAATAAAGTATATTTCTTCAGTACCCAGGCGTCTCCGAATTGGTCTTTGGTGATGATAGAGGAAAGATCCGCTCTTCTGTCGAACGCAAAAATCATAATGATCCTGGGCCTGGTCAATATTGTTTTAATTGTGGTGTTCGGCATTGCCTTTATTCTCGCCCAGAACCGGAATATCATTAAGCCCATTTTACAGCTTTCCAAAGAAACAAGTTCTTTCCGGGAGGGGAACTTTATCATTCACCGCGTTTGTACCAATTCAGACGAAATCGGTCAATTGAACAGGTCTCTGGAAAAGATGAGCGTGTATATCAAAAACTTAATAGAGCAGGAATACAAAAGCAAATTATCGCAAAAAGAAATGGAACTGGAGTATCTTCAGTCCCAGATAAATCCCCACTTCCTCTACAATACTCTGGATTCAATTCGTTGGATGGCCCTGATGCGGGGTGAACAGAAAATCGCGGCGCAGATCGAGGCCTTGTCCGATGTATTCCGCCACAGCTTAAACAGCGGTGAAAAATATACCACCCTGAAGCAGGAGATCGCGAGCCTCGAAGCCTATATGCTCATACAGAAAAGCCGCTACGGAGATAACATTGCGTATCATCTGCGGATTCAGGAAGGCCTGGAGAATTACCGTGTGTTGAAACTTTTCATCCAACCGTTGGTAGAAAACGCGATTTTACACGGGATAGAAAAAAAGATAGGCGGCGGAACCGTTTGGGTAGAAATATCCGAGTGGGAAGGAAAGATCAAATGCAGCGTCAGGGATGACGGGGCCGGCTCGGATGAAGCGGAAATCAATCAATACATCAGAGGTAATTCCAAAAGAGTTTCTTTCGCGTTGAGGAATATCCATGAAAGAATACAACTGGAATACGGCCCGGAATACGGCTTGCAATTTTTTAGCTCCCAGGAAGGAACAACCGTAATTCTGTTGTTGCCTATCAAAAAGGATTAAGCGCGATGGGCAGGGGAATTCAACTATTGATAGCCGATGATGAGCGGCAAATTCGCAATGGCCTCCGGTTTGGCGTAAATTGGAAAGACCTTGGAATTGAAACCGTTTATACGGCCGGGGATGGGCTTCAGGCGTATCAAATGTGCGAAGAAAACAAAATAGAATTGGTACTCACCGATATTAGGATGCCGGGCATTGACGGCCTGGAACTGGCGGCAAGGCTGACCTATCACCCTTGTCATGTGGTAATTATCAGTGGTTTTGACGATTTCTCTTACGCACAAAACGCAATTCGATCCGGCGCCCGGGATTATCTTTTAAAACCGGTTAAGATACCGGAACTTATGGAATGTGTGAGCAATCTGGTAAAGGAAATCCAGGCCGAGAAATGTGTCCGTCAGATAAATAATGAGGACACTTCGTCCTTTCCTTATCCGGGCCTTACAAGCCATCAAATGTTTTTCGGAAAAGATGAGATACTGGATCTGACTAAGAATAATAATCTGGATAGTACAATTTTGCTTTCCCTGGACTATATCAACTGTCATTATAACGAAAAAATAAACGTGGAGGATGTGGCCCGGTACGTGAATAAGTCGAAGAACTATTTTAGCACAAGTTTTAAGAAAGCAACAGGTTACACTTTCGTCAGATATTTAACAATCCTTCGTATAGAAAACGCGAAAAGGCTGCTTTTAACAACTACCCTGTTGACCTACGAAATAGCGGAAAAAGTCGGATTCGGAGATTATAAATATTTTTCCATTATTTTTCATCATCTGGTTGGCTGTACGCCTTCCCAATTCCGGAAAAAAGGATGGAAGAGTATGTAGATTTCCCCCCTTTTTCATTTGTTCTGCCACTATCGTACAGAAAAAATTTGATCTATCAATCGCGTGGAGGTTATATGAAATGCTAATTACGCTAACGAATCGGGAAAAACAGAATTTTAACCGGATTATTACAAGGATATTCTTTCTGCTCCCGGCCATACTGTTTATTTTTTATGCCGTATATATCCCTTTTGGGTGGAATACGGTGCTTTCCTTTCAGGACTGGAACGGCTTCAGCGCTCCCAAATGGGTTGGCCTTAAACAATACACCGCGGTTTTTGAAGACCCGGTTGCAGTGAAAAGTCTTGTAAATTCCGTTTTTATCGGCCTTGTTTCCACTGCCGGAGCAGTCCTCGTGGGTGTTGCGTTGGCGGCGTTTGTTTATCAGGTTAACCAAAAAGAGGGCGCCCTCTACCGCCTGATTCTCTTTATGCCGGTTATGCTGCCTTCCGCAATCGTAGGGCTGCTGTTTGTCTTTATGTTTAATGCCGAGATGGGCTTAATCAATAATTTTCTGCGCACCATAGGGCTAAAAGGGCTGGTCAAGGCGTGGCTGGAAAATAGGAATACGGTAATGTGGTGCCTTGTGTTTGTGAACATCTGGAAGATGTCGGGCCTTACGATGATGCTGTCTTTCGCCGCTATGCAGATGCTGCCAATGGATATTTTTGAATCAAGTAAACTAGACGGCGCTTCCGTATTACATCAGTTTTTCCGTTTAATTTTACCGTTGATTCAACCTACCATTCTGCTGTCCGCCATCTACTCTCTGGCGATAAATTTTAAGAGTTATGATATTGTTTGGATCATGACCAGGGGAGGGCCGGGCACAACCTCGCATGTAACGCCAATATACATGATTAAAACAGGGTTTAGATTCGGAAAGTTCGGATTTTCCGCCGCCCAGGGAATGGTTCTCGCTGCCATTGTAATCCTGATTGTTGTAATGATAAGACGGGTATTCCGAAGCGAAAAATATGAATATTGAAAAAGCTGTTTTCATGGAGCGAAAGGTTATGAGAAAAAAACAAATACATCAGCAAAGAATTGAAAGCGGCACTTCCGGAGTTATCAGCCGGCTTATAATTCTTATCTACTGTATGTTGATCCTGTATCCTCTGTTCTTTGTTATAATTACTTCCCTGAAGCCGACCGGTGAATTCTATGTAAACATCTGGGGTTTGCCGAAAACCTGGGCTTTCGCGAATTATAAAACCGCCTGGGTCACCGCGAATATAGGTTCTTATATGTTCAACAGCGTTATCATTGTGGGAGTTGTTCTTATAGTTACCCTAGCGGCCGGCGCTTTAGCGGGATACGCTTTATCAAGGTTTCACTTAAAATACGCGGAGTTTATCATGATGGCCATTCTGGCGTGTACTATGCTTCCTTCGGAAGCGGTCCTAATGCCCTTGTATCTGGTAACCGGAAAAACAGGCATCACGGGAACAAGACTGGCCCTCATCATTCCCTATATTGGATGGGGTTTACCGATGATCATTTATATTTTCCGTAATTTTTTCGACACCATACCAGGGGAATTACTGGAAGCGGCGCGCCTGGACGGCTGCGGCGAAGTCAGAACCTTCGTCCATGTGGCGGTTCCGATTATGGCTCCGGCGATAGCCACAAATGCAATCTTTATTTTCGTTGCCTGGTGGGGGGAATTACTTTGGGCAACCGTGGAGCTGGCTTCTTCTTCAATGAAGACCATCCCAATAGGGATGATCTCCTTTTCCGCTCAATTCGGAACAAACTGGGGGCCAATGTGCGCCGCCATCTGTATCGTTCTTATCCCGCTTGTTGTTTTCTTCTGCTTAGTCCAGAAATATTTCGTCAAGGGGTTAACCGGCGGCGCCGTTAAAGCATGATGAGCGGCTCCAATGCGGAATTAAAACTGTTTATGACAGGAGGCTTTTATGGAACAAAAAAATATATTCCTGGTGAATCATGTGGGTTATCCGTGTACAGCGGTAAAAAAATTGGTCTATTTAGGATCGGCGGAAGAATTCACGGTTTATCGCCTGCGGGACCTTGTTTTAAGTCCTGTTTATACGGGAAAGCTGACATACCACAGCGGCGGGGAAATTCTTCACGCAAAAGCCGGGGACTTTTCTTCCGTCATGGAGCCTGGCATTTACCGAATCGCGACAAAAGAGGGGAACAGCCGTTGTTTCATCATTGATGATAGGGTATATGAACCTATCGCCCGTTTAGCGGCTGAATTTTTTACCTGGCAGCGCTGCAACAGCGATTTCGGATGGCATGGAAACTGTCATACGCAGGACTCCATCCGCTTAAAAAACGGAGAAATCCGCTTCCTTGGTAAAGGGCACCACCAGTCCAGCGATTTACGAAAATGGACATACGGAACTTCGCTGGGAATGGTGGGATACGCCGAATATGCCCTACGGGAAAAACCGCTGTGGGATCACGGTATTCGTACCGAAGAAATGAAACACAGCGCCGACTATTTTTTGTCGCTTATTATGGATGACGGCGCCTTAATTGACTGCACCTGGGTACCGGAGGGTTATAACGAGGAAAAAATGCGGGGAGTCGGTTTTGGGAACCAGAACTTTCCCTGGCATTCTCCCCGGATGTATTTTGAATCCCCCTGTCCGGAGGCAGGACATTGGAATGCCATTCGGGAATTGGCGCTTGTTGCCCTAAATTTAGGGGAAAAAGACCCGGAGTATGCCGGTAAATGCCTGGAGGGCGCAAAAAAAATATGGAATTATTTGGAAGGACCGGGGAAAAAATTAAACGGGTATAAGATTCCGGTATTTCCGCCCCTTGGTCATGATGGTATTGAAAAGTATTTTAAGGGATTCTATGAAGAATCCGCCTTGCGCCATGGTTCCAGAGCCGCGGCCGCGCAGACTTTGTATCGAGTTACCAAAGAGGAAGTTTACTATCATGCCTCAAAGGAATCTCTTCGTAAGCTGGCCGCGTTAAAAGTAGGCGGAAATACAATAGATAATCCCGCGGCGGCCTGCTATTATGAAAGCGGAGAAGCCGAAGGATTAGCAAATAATTATATTTATTTCTTCTGTACCACAATTCCGCAGGCCTATGCGGGAGCAATAGAATTATGGCCGGATGATAAAGAGACCGCGTTTTGGCTGGAGTCGGCCCGTAACATAGCGGACCAATTGACCGAGGTAACACAGCGTAATCCTTTTGGGCGTTCACCCGGCAGTTGGTATATTGAGGGCAATGACGTGTTTGAAACACCCGGTTGTTTTAGCTTTAGCACCAATGAGAAACCAGCGTTTCAAAAATTCCAAATAGGGACCGCCCGGCCGCAAGGAGAGGAAAAAGCCGTTTGGTATGATTATAACAGTTTTTGCTTTAATCTGGATTTGCTTGCCAATGGAGTATTCCTCGCAAAAATGGGACGCCTTACCAATAATCCTCGGTACCGGGAAGCGGCGCAGCGGCAGCTGGATTGGATTCTGGGGCTAAACCCCTTCGACGCGAGTAATGTGGAGGGTGTAGGTTATAATCATCCACACCGGGGAATATTCGGAGAATTTTTCCCGCCTGTGCCGCAGATCCCCGGCGGCGTATATACCGGAATTACCGAAGAGAGTTTTTCCATGGAAGCCCAGGGCTATGATTGTGAATACGACATGCCGATGGCAGGGTGGCTGCTCTATCTACTCGCGGAGCTGGTAAAATAGAGAGCCTTTCCCCAAAAACTGAAGTTTCGGGAAAGGCCATTGTATTTGTATACAGGTAAATATATAATAAAAGCAAATATTATAATGCAAGGAGTGATACGGTTATGACATTTGATTCACAAAAGCGTACGGAGCGCGCCCAAAATGGCGGAAGCTGCGGGTACAAAAACGGGTGGTATGTATTGGATTTGAAAGGCGCGAACGATCAAATCGGCTACGATCACGGGGTAATGCTCGCGGAGGAAATCCGCGATTACATTGAGGAATCCCGCCAATACGTCTGGGTGTGTATGGGGATTGACTACCTGTATGCCCGTGACGACGTCAAGCGGCTCTCGGACGGCAAACTGTCCGCTGAGATGGCCGCGGAAATGAACGCCATCGCGGCGGGTGTAAACAAGATTCTCCAAACAAGCTACGACGTCTGGGATATCGTAATGATCAACTGGATGGAGGGATGGTCAGGCTACGCGTTTGACGCGAGGCTTGCGTATCAATACTATTCGAAGCTTGTCAAAAACGGCGCGGAGTATCTGACTCCGCCTGTCAGGGCGCATCGTGACCATTGTTCGGCGTTCGTTGCCACAGGCCGTTACACGACCGATGGCAAACCTGTAATGTATCACAACTCGTTTAATGTGTTTGAGACAAGCGGCTACGCCAATGTTATCGCGACAATCACTCCTGAAAAGGGGCATCGCTTTACAATGCAAACTCAAATCGGATATGTTCATTCGATGGCGGATTTCTACATTGTGCAGGCCGGCGAGGGGCCGTATGACCGTGTGGCGATCACGGAAACGACAATCGGCGGGTTCAACCGCTACAACAAGGACAGCATTCCGGAATTTGACCGCATCCGCCGCGCCGTTCAGCATTTCACCTCAATCAACGATGAGGGTGATCCCGCTTCGTTCGTCAATATTATGCGTACCGGCGAGAGCGGCGACTACGCCAATACTTGGCTGATAGCGGATTACCGCGACAACTCAATCTGGGAGTTTGAAGAGGGGCTGGAATTCTATAACGTCACTCAGAAACATTCGGAGGACGAAAAGCCCTATTTTTTCGGCGCGAACTATCCGAAACATCCGCCAATCAGGAATCTTGAATGCTCCAATGACGGCGGCGAAGATATTCGCCGTCACCAGGGCGCGAGGCGTGTGCGTCTGCCGCATTTGGTGGAGAAGTACGGTAATAAAGGCGAAATCAATCTTAAAACCGGCGAAACTATAATCGCCGACCACTATGACGTTTACAATGAGGTTGAAACCGACGGCAACAGCCGCACTGTCTGCTCGCACTACAATCTTGACAAACGGGAGTATATGTCCGATCCTTCGCGCCCAAAACCATATCAGCCGCGCGGCGCGATTGACGGAATGGGCGTTGACTCGAATCTCGCCGCGAGCTTACAGCTTAATGCCCGTTGGGGCAGCAGTTGCGGGACTGCGTGGTTCGCGAGCGAGTTTCTGGAGCAGCATCCGCAATTCGACCATCTGCGCCCGTTCCTGCACGACCGTCCGTCACAGCCATGGACGGTGTTGCCGGAAGCTAAAAAGCAGCGCATGTAATGAGCCTCCGCGGAGCAGAGCTCCGCGGTATCCTTAGCGGCGCTTTATTTCAACGGAGGCTCGTTCGATAGGAAGTTTATTATAACGTCTGGTTTAATACCAATTTTCTGTAAACGTTGCGTCATTTGAGCCGGAGCAGAGCTTGGGGGCTGTCCGAAAAGTTTGAAAAACTTATTCGGACAGCTTCTTTAGTACGGCATTTGCGTACCGTTTCAACGAAACGGGAGCAAATGCGAGGGATGTCCAGGAAGTAACAAACTTCCTGGACATCCCCCCTTAGGGTATTAAACCAGACTTTCGAATAATAGAACTGTCCTTGCCCCCTGATACCATGACGGTATACCCGTCGTATATTCGTTCGGCGATGGGGGCCATGGTTTTTATCCGGTTAATGGCAATAACAGTTTTATCATAGATTGTCCCGCCCAACTGCTTTTTTCTCAGCATTGCTCCTTCCTCTTTTCCCGCCGGGAAACCTAATCCCGCTTCAGCCCTTCCACATTTTCAATGGTCAAAATCTCAAACGGATCTTCTCCGCGGCGGCGGTGCTGGACGGCTTCCAGAATGTGCGCGGTATCGATGACTTCCTCACCTTCCAGGTCCGCAATGGTCCTGGCCACCCTGAGAATCCCGTGGTAGGCCCTGCCCGAAAGGCCCAATCGCTCCATGGCCTTGTGAAAGGCGCTTTCCGCCCGCTCGCTCATGGGGCAAAGGGCTTCCATCCTTCCCGCCGTGAGCAGGGCGTTGCGGCGGATGCCCGTTCCCCGGTAGCGCCGCCGTTGAATCTCAACCGCCGCCAGCACCCGCTTTGCGATGTCCACGCCGCGTTCCCCGCCCGCTTCATCCCGCCTGCCCATCTCGCTGATTTTGGGCGGCAGTACCGCGGCCCGCAGTTCAAGCCGGTCAAGCAGCGCGCCGCCGAACTTGCGCCAGTAGCGGTAAATTTCCTCGGGCGAGCAAAAGCAGTCCGCCGCCTCATCCGCCGTCAATTCATCGTACAGTGCGCCGGCGGCGGAAACGGCCCCGCTTGTGGCGGCCCTGCCGTAAGCCGCGCCGGGACCACGCCGCGCCGCGCTGTTCTTCATATTGCGTTCATCCTGAGGTTTTCGCGCGCCCAGACGGCCACAGGGGCAGGAATTGGCCGCCAGCAGCAACTGAAATTCCGCCGGAAGGCGCGCCGGCCCCTCCGCCCGGACAATGCTTATCACGTGGTCTTCCATCGGTTCCCGCAGGGCTTGCAGCACATTGCTCCTGAACTCCGGGGCCTCGTCAAGAAAAAGCACGCCGAAATGGGCCAGGCTTATTTCGCCGGGCCGGGGGAACCTGCCGCCGCCCAGAATTCCCTCCGCGCTGGCCGAATGATGAGGGGCGCGGAACGGCGGTCGGGTAATCAGCCGGTCGATAAAGCCGCCGTTGCGCGAAACGCCCTCTCCTGCCTTGTGCGGCCCGGCAAGACTATAGAGCCGCGTCACTTCTACCGCCTCGTCGGGGGTGAGCGGCGCCATAATCGAAGGCATCAGGCGGGCCAGCATGGTCTTCCCCGCGCCCGGCGGCCCGAACACCAGCACATTGTGCCCCCCCGCGGCGGCGATTTCCAAAACCCGCTTATACCCGTCCTGGCCCCGCACATCGGCAAAGTCCCCCGCGGCGCTTGCGTCCATCAGGCAAGGCTCCGTATCCGCCGGGCCGTCCAGTTTGGGCATGGGAAGTTCCCCGCTCTGTGCGCGGACAAAAAGGGCCTCTACCGCTTCCTGCAAAGTGGCTGCCGCGGTAAAACGCGCCGGCCCCGCTCCGCGGCGCTCCCCGGCGAGAATCGCCGCCTCGCGGGCGTTTTCCGCCGGAACAATAAACTCGCCAATCCCCTCCTCCAGCCCCGACGCGATGGCGGCCAACACTCCCCGTACCGGCCTAATCCTCCCGGAAAGCTCAAGCTCTCCCATCACCAAAAGGCTTTCGGGAACCGGTGCAAGCCCCGCCGCCGCCATCACCGCCAGGGCGATGGGCAGGTCCAGCGCCGCCCCGTCCTTCCGCAGCCCTGCCGGCGCCAGGTTTATCAGAATCCGATCGCTGGGAAAGCCAAAACCCGAATTCCTGAACGCCACCCGCACCCGCTCCCGCGCCTCCCGTACCGCCCCCTCGGCAAGCCCGGTAATATCAACCCCTGGGATGCCCCTGCGGATATCCGCCTCGACCCGGATAATAATTCCCCCCGCCCCGTAGGGTGTATACGCCATCACACTCATCATTTTTCTCCACTCTATATATGGCGCGCGGACGCGAGGCGCTTTAGTGTTTTGGGGAAATTTGGATTAAATTTGAGCCTGTTCCAAAACTAATTGACTGTGCGCTCACGCGCACGGTTTTGGACCAAGCTCTTGCGGTTTTTCAGGCTAAAGCCTTGCAAAACCGCGTTTTTTAAAGGTTGCTGTTCCAAAACTAAAGTTTTGGAACAGCCTCATTTGATTATAAAAAATAAAGCCCTCTTGATAAAATTTAATTTAATTTATAAAATTAACAGAGATAGACATTATGAATATCACTCAGTATTTAAGAGGGATATATGGGAATACAGGAGCGGAAGGGACGGGAAAGGGAGGCGCGGAAGGCCCTGATTCTGTGCGGCGCTGAAGAACTCATCCTGGAAAGAGGCGTGGACGCGGTCAATATGGAGGATATCGCGCAAAAGGCGGAGCTGAGTACGGCGACCCTCTATCTGTATTTTTCAGGCAAAGACGCCCTGTTTAAGGAGCTGTGTGACAGCAATACCAGGCGATTTATCAATACCGTACAGGCCCAATCGCGGCCGGGACTATCCGCTCTGGAGCAGATCCGAATGTTCTGGCTGAATTATCTCTCCTTCTATGAAATGTCGGATGAACACATGCTCATAATGCTCAATATGCGGCGGTATATCGCCGAAGCCTTCCGGTATATCTCTCCCCCGGAAGAATCGCCGGAACGGAATTCTTCAACTTCCGCGTTCCTGTACGGCATGATCAAGGGCATGATTATCCAGGGGATTAACGAAGGAATCTTTGATTCCGCCACGGACCCGGATATAAGCACCCGAACCCTCCTTTCGCTGTTTCTGTATATTATAGAATGTATCGCCGCGCTGCCCAAGGCCGAGCGGAAAACACTTCAGAGTATTGCCGAAATGAAAAAGGTTTTTGAGATTACTTTGCGGGGCATCGCCGCGGAAGGGGTTGACCGTTCCCTGCTGACATTGCCGGAACTGAAACAGCACGGGCAAGAAGAAGAGGAACATGAAAAAAATATTTAAATACCCCTGGCTCATTGTAGCGGTGACCGCCTGTATCACGATCTTTTTCGCGTTCCAGCTTCCCCGCGCGGAACTGGACAACAACAACCGGCGTTTTATCCCTAAAGATGATTCGGCCAGACTGATAACAGATTACATCGACGAGACTTTCGGCAGCACGCACTTTATCCTCGTGGGGCTTGAACGTGAATACGGAACGGTGTTTGACCGGGAATTCCTTTTCCGCCTGCGGAGCTATGTGGAACGGATCGAAGAAATAGCAATTGTCGGCGAGGTGAATTCCCTCATGACCACGGATTATATCACCGGCAACGAGGACTCGATCCTTGTGGAACCTCTGGTACCCGATGACTTTTCGGGCGGATCGGAGGAAATTGCCGCCTTAAAACAACGGTTCCTCTCCTGGGACATGTACCGGCGCTCATTGATCTCCGACGATTTTACCGCGACACAGATTCTGATTCCGCTGGAGCTTGATCCGGAAGAATCGGGCAATCCCGAGGTGGACGCGGCTTTCGTGCAAATCCGCGGCATAGCCCGCGAAATGTTCGACGGCCTTGCAAAAGTGTATGTCACGGGGATGCCCGCGGTGAGCGCCTCTATCAACGAATCGGTCAAGGCAGATCTCCTGCTGCTGATTCCGCTCGTTATTATGGTGACTTTGGTGATTGTCTATTTACCGCTGCGGAATATCACTATGGTTGCTTTATCGATCCTTGGGGTTATTCTGGCGGTGATCTGGTCCGTTGGGGCTATGCCCCTTCTGGGGATAAAACTATCGATTATTTCCACGGTTCTGCCGGTGATCCTTATCGCGGTGGGGAATTCTTATGGGCTGCACGTGATCATCCATTATGTTGAGGACGCTGACGCGGATTTCAGCGTCATGACATGGGAAGCGCATCGGGAGATGATTTTTACCCTGGTACGGACCATCCGCAGGCCCGTGGCGCTGGCGGCCCTTACCACTATGGTGAGTTTCTTTTCTTTTAGTCTTACCCAGGTACCTCCCATACGGGAATTCGGGTATTTCGCCGGTTTCGGGGTTTGTTCGGCCTTTCTCATTAACCTCATCCTGATCCCCGCGCTGCTTATCATCATGGGGCCGCGGGTTCTGGGGAAGATCAAACAGCGTTCTGCCAAAGAGCGCCGGGCCAGCCGCTATCTCGTGCGTTTTTTTTCGTCGCTTGTCAAACGGAGATATTTGATTATAGGAACGGCGGCGGTGCTGCTCCTCGTTTCCCTGTACGGCGCGTCCCGCCTCGTCATCGACAATGTGATGCTGGAGTATTTCAGGCCGGCCACAGACATCAGAATGTCGGATGCTTTTATGCAGGAAAAATTCGGCGGTTCAAAGGTGATAGACCTGGCGGTGCAGGCGGATTCCCCTGAAATGTTGCTGCACCCTGCAGTTTTGGGGGCGGTTGACGATCTGAGCGCCTACCTGTCGGCCAAAGTCCCCGAAACCGGCAAGGTCATGGGCTTTACGGACATGGTCAAACGGATCAACCAGGTGTTTAATGCCGGTGAATCCCCCGAAGGCCTGGCGGCGAGAAACGTTCCCGCGGATTCGGGGGAATGGGCTTCAGGTTTCGGGTTCGGCGCGGATGATCCGGCGGACAGCGGGTTCGGCTTTGGGGCCTTTGCCGATGCGCCGGATTCTGACGGGCCTTCCGAACCCGCCGCTCCGCTGCGCGAAGCGATGGCCGTTCCCGCCGAAGACGATGCGGCCACCCCCCTGGAATTGGCCGGCCTGCTGGACAGGGCGCTGGGCGCGGGGGACGGCCTGGCTATGGACGTTTCCGCCCTTGCCTGGGAGCTGAAAAGGCTCACCAACTACGACGGGGCGGCCTATTACGAAATCCCCCGCGATCCGCAGCGCTACGGCAAAACCCGCCCCGAGGAACTCCAGCAATTGGTTTCCAATTACCTGGTTTTGCTTGCGGGGGACATTGACTCTTATTCCAATGATCCCCTGGAACCCACGGCGATCAGAACCATGGTACAGCTTCGCACCACAGGGCAGATCGACACGGGCAGGGTCCTTGACGTGATTAACGGTTTTGTGCAGGCCAATTTTCCCGATACGGTGCGGGTGGAGATAGGAGGTATCACTTTGGAGGAAGCCTCCCTCAACAGGCTGGTGGTCCAATCCCTGTGGAGTTCCATCATCATTGCCCTGATTTCCCTCTTTGTGATTATGTCCCTGACGAACCGCTCGGCGGTGGCGGGCCTGCTCAGCGTGGCGCCTTTGGGCCTTTTGATGATTACGAACTTCGCGATCATGGGCTTTGCGGGGATCAAACTCAATATCGGAACCGCGATGATTTCCAGTTTATCAATGGGAATCGGGATTGATTACACCGTGCATTTTCTGGAGGCCTACAAGCGTTCCTACCGGGCCTCAGGCGGGCGCGGGAATTTTTTGCAAAGTGCCTACCGCACCTGCGGACAGGCGATTCTGGCGGACGCGGCGGCGACAGGCCTGGGCTTTGCCGTCCTGCTGTTCTCCCAGTTCAATATGCTTGCCGAGCTGGGCCTGATGATCGCCCTGGCTATGGGCCTGAGCGCGCTTGTGGGACTTATCCTCGTGCCGGCCCTGCTGGGTTGGATCAAGCCCCGGTTTGTCAGGGGTGATTCAGATCAAAATGCGTCACCTTGGGGTGCTTGCTGAACTGTCCGCCGCAGGCGGGCTTGGCCGAAGCATGACCCGAATGTCTACTGAGAGGACGCCCTCGCGTCAAGCGCGAGGACGTCACGGGAGGTTAGGATGAAGAGGTACGGAATGAAACGAGTGCTTTTTATGCTGGGCGTGATGGTAATTTCGGCGCGGCCGTTGAGCGCCCAGGACGCTGCGGCGCTGATACGGGAGTCCCGTGACCGCATCACGGCGGACACGGTTTCCAGCCGCTCGCGGATGGTGCTTACCGCTAAAAACGGTTCCACTACCGAGCGCCGGCTGGACCAGTATTCCAAGGACGGCCCCAAGGGGAGCCGGACCATTGTCGCGTTCCAAAGCCCCGCGGCGGTGGCGGGCACGCGCTTTCTCACCATGGAAAACCCCGGCGGGGCGGACGACCGCTGGATTTTCCTCCCCTCGCTGGGGAGGGTCCGCCGGATTGCCGCCTCCGAAGGCTCCGGCAGCTTTGTGGGTACGGATCTGTCCTACGACGACATTTCCGCCGCGGACCGCGACGCGGATTTGGACACGCACCGGCTCCTGCGCGAAGAGTCCCTCAACGGCGCGGCCTGTTACGTGATTGAATCGGTTCCCAAGGATACGTCTTACCAGTATTCCAAAATGGTACAGTGGATCGACAAGGCCACCAGGGTAAACCACAAGGTTGAACTCTACGACCGGCGGGGAACGTTGGTGAAGCTCCTTGAAACGCTTGAACTCAGGGAGGTGCAGGGGCGGCTTAGTCCCACGCTGACCAAAATGAGCACCTTTGCCGCGGGGACATCCACGACCATCATCGTGGAGATTCTCAAATACGACGATCCCATCCCCGAAAGCGTCTTTACCACGAGATTCCTCGAAACAGGAAGACCCTAGCAGCCTGTTGCACTTGAGGATTTTTTTGTAATCTTTCAGGAAAAACACAAAAAAATCCTCAATGTAAGGGGTTGCTGCAGTTTGCGGGATGAGCCTCCGCGGGGCAAGCCCCGCGGTATCTTAAGCGCTGCATTAGTTCGATCGGAGGCTCGTTCGATAGGAAGTTTATAATACCGTCTGGTTTAACACCAAATTTTTGTAAGCGTTGCTTTATTTGAGCCGCGGCAAGCCGCGGGGTATTAAACCAGACTTTCGAATAAAATCGCCTGAAGGCGATTTTTGGGGATTATAATGCGCGAAGAGCAACAAACTGTTAAGCGAAGGTGAATTGCGATGAAGCGGCGGAAATATCTGTGGGCGGCGGCTGGCCTGCTCCTCTCCCTGTGGCCCGCGGCGGGACAGGACGAGGACGGCTTCGGCTTCGGCTTTGGAGATGAAGCCGCCGAGACCGCCGCGAAGCCGGGAGTGAAACTTTCCGGCGAGGTCTCGACAAAGATTCTGGGCTACGGGAGTGATTTTAGATCGGCGGAAGCCTTCAAAGACGCCCGCCTGGAGGATATTTTCGGGGGGAAACTCAGGTTCGCAGCATCGGCTTTTAACACCGAGGCGGTAATCAGCCTGAAACTTGCCCCGGTATTCGACGACTTTTCCTCCGCGGTAAGCCTCGACGAGGCGTATCTCCGCGTCTACCTGGGGAATTTCGACCTGGAAGGGGGGCTGCGCAAGCTCACCTGGGGCAAGGCCGACAGCTTCGGCCCCCTGGACACCATCAATCCCCTGGACTACCGGGACCTCACCGCGATGACGGACCTCATGGGCCGCAAAATCGCCCGGCCCATGATCCACGCCTCTTACCGCCTCGGCGCCTTCTCCACCATAGAAGGGGTCTTTGTTCCCACATTCGAGGCCCACCGCTTTGCCGGAAATGGCCGCTGGACGCCCTCCCAGGTTCGGGAACTGCCGGCCTCCATAGGCCGGGGGCTTATCCGCCTGACGCCCGCCGCCTTCCGCCAGGCCGTACAGGCGGAGATCGCCTCAAGGCTTAACTCGTCGGCCATAAACGACGCGTACCCTTCGCAGAACGATCTGGCCGCCCTGAAATACGCCCAGGCGGGGCTGCGTTTTACCACCAGCGTCCGCTCGTCGGATTTTGGCCTGCAGTATTACTTCGGACGCCTGGGCCGTCCCGCAGTCACCGTGGAAGGCGCATCGGCCCTGCAGGGCCTTACTCTCCAAAACGCTTCCCGGCTATCCCTGAAACCCCGCATCGTCTACAACCCCTATCACCAGATCGGCGCGGATTACGCGCGGGTTATCGCGGGCTTTAATCTCCGCGCCGAGTTTGCCGCGCATATCACCGGCGATTATTCCGGCAAAGACGGCTCGGTGTACAACCCCTTCCTCGCCTGGTCCCTGGGCTTTGACCGTAACCTCTTTTGGGGCGTCAACCTCAACCTGCAGGCCACGGAAACCATCCGCCTTATGAACAGCGGCGTCAAGGACAACCCCGCCCTTGACACCGAGGCGGGTACGGACATGACATCGACCCGCCTCACCATGGTCCTCTCAAAAAAACTCCTGCGGGACGAACTGGAACTCAAAACCACGGGGATATGGGGCGTTGAGGACAGGGATTTTCTCATCATCCCCGCCATCGTGTGGACCAAGTGGGATCTGACCGCGGAACTTTCCGGCGGCATCTTCGGCGGGGACGAACAGGGAGAACTGGGGCAGTACCGCAACAACAATTTTTTCAAGACCATGCTGACTTATTCGTTTTAATCTGAGCCTGTTTCAAAACCGCAATTTTTTTAAAATCACTAAAGCAAAACGCCGACTCCGCGCCATATATAGAGTGCGGCGTCTCTCCGAATTCCTGCATTTGCGCAATGAGCCTCCGCACGGCAAGCATGGCAAGCGCAGCATGCCTGGCAAGCTGCGCTTGCCCTGGTATTAAACCAGACTTTCGAACAAGCGTCTTCCGGGCGCTTCCATAGGTATACACATTTTTAGTTCCGCTTGAGCGGAAAGAAAAACTGATTTCAGGTTACATGCCATGAAAAACATTTCTCAAAAACTCCCGTGCGCCTTATTGGCGCTGATTCTGGGATTAAGTCCCTTCACGGGATTTGCCCAAAGCAAATCGGAACCTCCGTCAGGGCCGCGGACCTCTGGGGAAATCAAAGGTTTCGACAAATCGATTTTTAATTATCACTTTAGCAGGGCCGATCGGGAACTGGATCCCGGCCGCTGGATATCCGAGGCAAGGCGGGGCATAGGTCTCGCGCTTAATGCATGGGAATTATTCGCGCCGGATCTTTACGACAATCCGCTGCTTCTGGAAGGGGCGAAAAAACAGCTTGAAGAATGGAGCGCCGCCGAACTTGAAGAACGCTTTACCCAATGGCTTATGGGCCGTTTCTTTGGCGCGGAGGCCGAAAAAATAGCGGAGACGATTTCCAGGGCGATAAGCGAAACCCAGGTTCAATATACTTATCATTTGGATTCAGGGGGAAATATTGTATACGACGACCAGACCGGCGATCCTTCGGTAATACGCCCCGGTGAGGAAGGGCGGGAATTTTCCAGTGACATTGACTCGTGGCGCCGCGCAGTGGAAGGACATGCCGCAAACAGCGCCGATTCCTTTGAGGCGGCGATTGCCCGCATGTATCCTGAATTGTTAGCCTACATTCCCTCTGAAATGCGCGAGTCCCTGGGGGTAAAAATCGCCGCCGCGGGTTCCGCCTTTTCAGGGGCGATGCGGCAGGAATTTGAACGGCTCGCCGCCAGGGAAGAACGCATCTTTACCGGACGGCGGACCGGGGATGTATGGAGCCTGCGGAAAAAAAGCGACGAGGCGGCGGCCCGGGCCATCACCGCTCAACTTATAGGGGAAGTCGAGGAGGCCTGCGCCAGAGACATAGCCGGCCTTGCGCGCCGCATAGAAGAGGCCTCCGCCGGCAGCGGGGATCTGATTATTATGGGAGAAGAATGGCTTGAAATGTACCGCGAACAATTTGACCGCGGACTTAAGGCGTGGGAACAGGCCGAGGAGCGTTTCTTTATCCGCCGCATTGAATGGGAACAGGAGGCCGGCCGGCTTTTTGCCGAAGGGGAAGAAACCTGGCTCGACGCTTTTAACCGCTTTGAGGAACAGCGTAAGAAATGGGAATTGCAGACAAAGGAACTGTACGAATCCGGCGAAGCGCTCTTTAAAAACGCATCGGCAAATTTGGAGAAAGCTGTCACCGAAGCGAAAATCGAATTTGCCATTAATTTTCAGATGAGAACAGAGGCCGGAAGTTCCAGAGCCAGGGCCCTTATTGATATGTATTTAACCTGCGGGGCGGGTCTTGCCGCGGCGCGGGAAAATATTTTGTTTTGGGTTAAACAGTACAGTCCCGGAAATACAATTGATCCGTCAGGAGATTCTTTCAGGGGATGGATTGAGGAGGAACTCAAAAAGCAGGGTTCTCTGAACAAAAATAATGCCAATTTATTGGGTGAAATAAAAAAATCTTATGATTTATACGTTTCCTATTTTTCCAGGGCAAATGACGCCAGGGAAAAAATTATCGCCGATTATAACGGCCTTATAGGCAGTGGAACGTTAAAGGATATACTCTCCGATAATCTGTCAAGCGAGGATTTTGCCCTTGACGAATACCAGGTTGCCTTAATCAAGGCCAAAGCGCTTGTCCAGTATTGGGAGCGCCGTACCGCCATTGCCGGGGCTGTTTCCTCCTACGCGGAAGATTTGACCGCGGGAAGAATGACCGAAGCCGAAGGGCTGCGCGCGTGGGAAGCCGCGAAAACCGCCTACAATGAAAGCCTGGCCCAGTATGAAAAGGAACTGCAAAACCTGAACGCCACCGGCGTTGATCTGCGTGAAAGACAGGCGGCGTTGGATATATTGGCCCTGGAAATGAAAAAAGAAGAAGAACAATTAAACGCGCTTAATCTGGAATATTCAGCTCTGATTGCGGCTAACGCGGTAAACCGCGATGACTATATGCTGATCGAATTTAATATGAAATACGCCGGCCTTCTCACCGAATACCGTCTGTTAACCCAATCAGGAGACGAGGCGCTGTATAAACCCTCTCTTGAATACGCCCTGGAATTGGGAATTGCCGGACAAAGAGAGACGGCCCAGGGGCTGCGGGATAAGCTGATAAACGGTGACGGGGAAAATTTAAAATCCCTGAACGATTTGCGCGAAGAAGCGGCTTTGACCCCTGACGCTGAAACGGAGTTAAAAATACGCCTCAACGCGATTGACCTCCTGGACGCGCAAAGCGGCGCGGACTGGTATTGCAGGGCATGGGATATATCTCTCGCGGAAGACGAAAAGGCGGCTCTGGCGGGAAGAAAACTGGAAGAACGTTTGGTTTCCGATATAGAAGATCGTTTTTACGCCCTGCTCGAAAAGCGGATTGCCCTGGAAAAAGAAGCGCTGGGATATTTTTTGAACGGAAACACGGGAACGGAAAGCAGTGGAGCTTTATTGTCGCAATTTTGCCTCGTGGACAGGGATGACGCCGCGAAAGGACTCGAAGTTTTACAAATTCTGGAAAAATGCCTTCAAGGCGGAACGGACTATTTTTCCGGCAGTGATGAAGATGATGAAACCGGTGAAATAATCGCATGGTTTATTGATGGGGGAAGTTTCTTCAATGGTTCCGAGGTTTTTCTTGCCGAATACCTTGACAATTACCGCTTAAGCGGAGAATTGCTGGGCTTATATGAAAATTTCGGCGATGCGGCGTCGTTTGTGCCAAAAGAGGCATGGCAGGACAGTCTGCGGAATATGCGGCTTTTGTTCGCCGCATACGGACTTGACGATTCAGGTTCGCTGTTACCCGACATGCAAAGTATTTGCGCGGCCCTTGCGGATATACCCGGCGATTTTGTTTCCAATACCGCCGGTTTTCTCCTTGAATTTGACCGGTGTTTTCCCTTGATCCCCGAATGGCTTGACTCTGAAATAAACAACTGGAAAAACACTTTTGCCAAATATACCGCCCTCGCCGCTTTATACCAGGGAAAAATTCCTGAAAAAAATACGGCATCTCTCGCGCGGGAACAGGAAGAACTCGAAAACCGTTACGCGATTTTATCGGAGTATTACAATTCCCCTGAATCTGCCGGCGGGGAAGCCATTCAGGATATACAACTCGCTTATGCCGCGGTAAACGAAGATGAAATATTGTTATCCTATAAAAACCTCATCACCGGAATATGGGAACAAAGCAGTCTGGAAGCGGCTGAGGCGGAAAGAGAAAAAACCAAACACTGGCGTCAATATATTGCCGGCGAGTATCTCTCTGAACAAGACAGTCTTATTGGCGAGGCAACTTCGTGGAAAGAAGGAATAATGCTTGACGCCTTTGCCGATGCGGCCCTGAACGCAAGAATCATCAACGATGCTTTTGCCCTGTATTCTTCATTAAATGAACGGGAAATACAGATACGCGAAACGGATTTTTTGCTTGAAAACTACGAGGGTGAAACCCTAAAAATACAGCGCCATTTGAATAACGCCGCCGTCCTGCAGGAAGAACTGGCCCGTCTGGGATGGGCTTATGAATACACGAAACTGGCGCCGGATGTTTTTAAGAGAGAGCTTGAGAATCTGTACACGGCGCTTAAAGCACAGGAATCGTTGTTTAACACACTCAGGGACCGTTATCTGTTTGACGCGGAAAATTTTGCCGCAATCGGGGCGCAATACGACGGGCAGTACGCTCAATTCAAGAAAAAATACGAAATCATGGAAGAAAAAAGATTTGAGTATGAAACCCAGGACGCCATAAGAAGGTGGGCAAGTACCGCCTATCTGGAATTGGAAAACGATGATCTGAATAATTGCAAAGAGAGTCTCTTGAAGGCCCAAACCGTTCTGACCGTACTTTCGGATATTTATAACAACGAAGAACGCCGGCCTTATGACAACCCCGCGTATCAGGAGATATATTCAAAATATGAACAGAGTTTCAACAGGGCCCTTGTTTCACAAAAAGCCCTTAATACCCTGAATGAGGCAATAGCGGAAGAATCCATAAACAACGACAACATGTTTAAGGCATACAGTACATGGCTTAATACGCTTGGAAATGTTCCGCAGTATGAATCGAATTATATTTCATCCCCCGACAGGAGCGGATGGAATATTAAAGACATTATCACCGTACAAAACGGAAAACTCGCATTTTCAAAGAACGGAGCAATGAGGCTTGACGGGGTAGACGCGGATGACGCGAATGCACTGCGGGACTATTTTGACGGCGGCCAAACTGCTGAGGGAAAAAGGCATGAGATCAGTAATTTTGAGGCCGCACTTGGGGATCTGAGTCAAAGAATGGAAAATTATTTCAGGGCCCCCGAAAAATTTTCCCAGTGGGGACTCGCGAAAGACTATCTTATCAGGACATTAATTGATTCAAACGGCGACATAGGATTTTTGAAAAACAAATATGTCAGGGCTGAAGCCTTCATGAAAGGCGGCTCTTTGGCAAAAGCGCCATATAAGGAGGATTGGGCCGCGGGTATCAAATACGTTGGCAATTATATTTCGGACAAACAGAATTCATTGCGTAAATCCCAGCAGAAAGCATGGGACAGCCTCGGCGCGGAGGAAAAAGCGGACCTTGAATTTTATGTTATCATAACGCTTTCAGGAAATGTCAATAATTACATTTATGGATTTTCACAGTATACGGCCCTTAACGAATACAAAACGGCGCTTGACAAGATAAAAAAACTTTACAAGAAAGCAGAAGATAAGGTTAGCCGCTGGTGGGAATTCGGAGTTGTGTATACCGAAATGCGGGACATAAACAAGTCAACCTATAATCGCTTAAAGAAACCGCCGGAGCAGACAAAGATCTATACTGAGGTATGGGAACGCGGTTTATTGGGGAACATTAGCCGGATAAAGGATTATGCGTCCGCATATACCGCCTCCTGCGCCAGACTCGATGAACTGGAAGGGATCGCCGCCCCCGGTCAAAGCATAGGCTGGAATGAAATAAGCCGCGTTATGGCTGCGGCCGGCGGTCTAAAAGATGAAGACATGGCAATACTAAAAACTTCCTGGGAAGCGATGATTCGGGATACCGGAGGATTTTATACTAGTGTACCCGAAGGACTCACGCAACTGACTCTGTGGGCCGGCCTTGAACGGGGCAAAAACAAGCAGGCCCTGGATAACCGGTGGCGCCTTGATGATCAAAACCGTCAGGAAAAAGAGAAGGAGTTTTATAAAACAGTGGAATCTTTTCTTGCCGGAAACACAGACGCCGGGAGCCTCTCCTCCGCGGCAAAAGCAGCCTACGGAAAAGATACGGCGGCATGGAAAAATCATCTTGAGAATATTGGAACGGTTCTGATAAGCGGCCTTGGCGGGTTTCTCAAATACGGCGCTGATTATCTCGCTGATTTTTCGGCCCTTGGGGAAGAATATATTTCTCTTTTTTCCAGGGCTTTTACCAGCCGGTATAACGCGGAACTCGCCGTCCGTGAAACCGAATGGGAGGAACAGCGCCGGGATTTGGCGGAGAAATACCGTACCTGGCAGGAAACGGCGGCTCTGATGACCGGGCGGGGCAGGGAAGACTGGAAAGCCGGCGCGCGAAAAATGGAAGAAGCCTATACACAGTGGAACCGGAATTTTCTTGAAGAACAAAAAAGGGTCAGCGCTTCCTGGGCCGAGGCGTATTTGGCGGGGCTTGAGGACAAGGAGCAGTGGCTGGAACAGGCCGCCGTCACTGCGGACAAGGCCGCGTCCGGGGCCTTTTTAAGCGTCATCGGCGCCGATGCGGAACGCATGGCGCGGATCATGGATACCAGAATCCCTATAGGCATACTGGGCGCTGTGCCGGAAGCGGAAAAACTACTCGCGGAATTGTGTAATAGTCCGGGACTTGGCAATGCCGGCGGCATCTTCGGCGCTCTGAACGGGATGACCGATCTTTCCGCGGCGGCGGTCAGGCGGGGCATGGGCGGCGTAAACACATGGGACTCCGGTATTGTCAGGGCCGCCGCCGCCGATCTGGCGCGGGAAACAAACGCGGAACTGGCCGACAGGGAAGCAAGGCGGCTGGCCTTCAACGCCCGGTCCGCCGCGATGGAAGCGCTAAAAGGCCTTGCCGCGAATGTGGAGGCCGCCAACAACAGTTTCAGGGAAAACATGGACAAGATGTATATTGTGCAGGGACAATGGAAAAAAAGCGGAAGGAAATATATTAAAGATATAATTGTCGGTTCCACCGTTTTTCAGCCGGTCATCACCGAAGAGAAAAAAGTTGAAGGATACGTTGATTACCGGATGGATCCCCTGGAGCTGAAAACAAACCTCGACGAGAATTATCTGGCGGGCCTGAATTCATTCGCCGTCAGGGGATTGATTGAGAATGTGTATAGGGAAATTGAGGCCGCCGGTGTGGAAATATTCGGTAATGGTGAGAGCCGTGAGATACGGACCGGGAACGGGAAAAACACGCAGCTGCGTTATCTCGGTTCCGGAAAATTCGGCGTGTATATCGGATACGAACCGGCTTTGCGTCCTTCCGGCGGATCCGGCAAGACCCGGAATTCGATGTTTTATGATCAGGGAAGCGGGGAACTGGGCCGGCTTATGACCGATTTTTACTATTGGTCCATTATTGACGGCAGGGGAACCGCGAAAATTTCCATGGCGACCTGGGACAAGCCCCTCTGGGATGATCGGGGCAGCGCTTTTACCGCTCCTACTATCCGTTCCGCGGCGGACGCAGCCGGTAAAATCGCGGCGACTGCAGTCGGGGTAGTGGCGGCGCCGATGACCGGGGGCGCCAGCATGCTGGGAATGATGGCCCTGATGGCCGGTATGGAAACAACCGACGATCTTCTGTTTAACGCCATGGACACGGCTTATAATTATAAAACCGTTGATGAAGCGGTTTTTTCCTTTGGCAAGGCAGTGGCCGTCAGCAGTATAAGCAATCTCGGATCAGCCGCCTTTAGCGGCCTCAGCAGCGCCGCTGCGCAGGCCGCTACGAGCGCTGCCGGCAAAGCGCTTGCTTCAACCGCTATGGTCGGCGCTCAGACCATCACGACCGGTTTTGCCGTCAGCGCCGTTGACAGCGTCAGCTACAGCCACGAAAACGGCTGGGGTTATTCAACACAGACTCTCACTCAAGGCATAAGCGGAACCATGATCGGCGCTTTATCTTCAATGACTTCTACTTTTACATCGGCAGCGCTGAAAAACATCAACAGCGGTATCGACATGGAAAAACTTATCGGTTTTTCCATGTTAAATATGGAGAATGTTGACACATTAAACAACTTGCTCGGCGCTGTCGCGGGGCAGGGAGTGCAGTATGCCGCCGGAGGCGACTTCACCCTGAATCTGCTCAACGCGGGTTTACTGACAGGGGGAAAGATCAACGGCGGCATGCTTGAACTGCACCTGGGCCGTGACGGCTCATTCAAACTGAGTCCAGGATCAGGCGGCGCCAGTGTCAGTCCCAATACCATCCTCGGCGCGGTGCGGGGCGCTTTGGTCTGGAGCGTGAACAACAAGATTGACAAATACACCCGCAATAACGAGTTCAAAGAGAAGGTTGCTCTTCGCGCCCAATACGGCTTCGGCGACAAGACGCAGAAAGATCAGCTCAAAAATATCTTTGCCGGGACAGATGAAATATGGACAAATACCGGGGGAGATTACGGAGCCATCACAGAAATAATTAACGGCAAACGGATCATACAGCTCGGCTCTTATGAGTCCGGAATGAGTGTAGAAGAGCAAATGCGGCTTGCCGCGATTCTCGGATATGAGGCATACCGGGATGGTAAAGAGGGGGGAGACGCGTTTGGGGAATTCCAGGACGCCTCAATCGCGAGAATACTTATGGGAGACAGGATCAATCAGGATTATCAATGGTTCTATTATAACAACGCGGATTTTGCTTTTGAGAGTTTTCTGTTTGATGTGGCAAAACAAACCGGAATGGAGGATATGTTTAACGACTATCTGCAAATTACCTATAAAAACGATAAAGACTATTTTTGGCAATGGGCGAGTACCGGAAACAACTATCAAAACATGGACGCCTACCGGGACATACCGCTCCTTAACGCGAAATCCAGGGACCGGGTTGATGAAATAAACGCCGAAAAGTTTGAAACCGCGTTTGCCGCCTATAAAGCCGGTTTAGCGGAAAAAGAAGCTTATACCGGCGCCATTGAGGATTTTGTATCAGGGGACGGTAAAACCGACGCGGATTTACGGCGTGAGCTGCAAGGCGATAAGGATCTCTGGAAAAAATACGGTTATGAACCACTGAAATTTGAATCGATTTATCTGGCAGGCTGCATGTTCATGTCCGCCAAATACGGCGCCGAGGCGGTTACCGGAAAGCAATTCGATGCGCTTTGGTTAAATGAGTATATGAAGGAGAAGGGGCTTATCTATAAGGGTACAGAATCAGATCTTTCCAATCAATTGATGGCCAAAGTCATGACCCTTCTTAGCGAGGGGGCATATACGGTCAGCCTGGACCAAACAGGTCTGCCTGACGCGAAGCAGCTGTGGGAATTGGGCCAGTCGAAAATTGAGTACCTTGCCCACATCAGGATAAAAAAAGATGGGACCGGAGCCGCGAACCATTCGGCAATGGTTTCCGGCATTGATTATACCTATGACGAGCAGGGAAATGTTACCGGAATAGGGGCGATACATACGGCGAATCCCTGGAATGGAAACAGTTTTTCCGGAAAAGCCACTTATACCCCGGATCAGATTGAGCGCTGGGACATTTTCAGAGTTGCTTCAAAACCGCTGGTTTTTACAGGCCCGTATAATAGAAATACGTCTGACTGGAAATCCATAACAGCGAAAATTCTTGGGATTTCCAAATGACGAACAGGCCGAATGTGGAAAAAATTACGCATTGTGGTCTTTGTTGCCGTTGGCTTCAATTTGGTGTATATTTTTGTATGAGAGGAGCGGAACAATGAAAAATGCAGCGGCGCAGCAGCGCGAGCCGCAGCGGGGTCTGACATTTGAGGATGTCTGGGCCGCGATGATGGAGACGGACCGGAAGTTCCAGGAAACCGATCGAAAAATGCAGGAAACAGACCGGAAGTTCCAGGAAACCGATCGGAAAATGCAGGAAACAGACCGGAAGTTCCAGGAAACAGACCGGAAAATGCAGGAAACCAATCGAGAAATACGGGAAAGGAATCGAGAAATGCAGAAAACCTACAAGATGGTCGGAGAATTGTGCAACCGTTTTGGGGAACTGGCCGAGCATCTGGTAACGCCCAATATCGCTGAAAAATTCAGGGAACTGAATTATGCCTTTACCAAAGCGGGCCCCAATGTCGAGTTTTTCGACTCCGACGGAAAAGCCCTTACCGAAGTGGATGTCTGGCTTGAAAACGGCGACTTTGTCATGGCGGTGGAGGTAAAATCGTACCTGAGCAAGTCGGATGTAAAGTATCATCTCAAGCGCATGGATATTCTGCGCCGTTATCTTGATGAACGGCACGACACGCGGAAACTGCTGGGAGCGGCGGCCGGGGCCATATTCAAAAACGCGGCGAAGGAATATGCCCTTGAGAGCGGTTTTTATGTGATAGAGCAATCGGGAGACACGGTACAAATCAAGCCCCCCGAAGGCTTCAAGCCCCGGATATGGTGACGCGCCGGTAATCACCCTTCGTTCCAGTGCCCCGCCTTGCGTATTTTCTGGTTCCGGTAACGGACCAGAACGGCGGGGTTGCGGGCGCAGAGATTGTTCAGTTCTTTGACCAGGATTTTTTTGATAATTACCGCCGCCGCGCCGGGGTCCTGGTGCGCGCCTCCCGGAGGTTCGGGAATAATGCCGTTGATCACCTTGAAATCCAGGAGATCGCCTGATGTTATCTTGAGCATAGCGGCGGCGTCTTTTGCCCTGCCGGCGTCCCGCAGCAGGATCGAAGCGCAGCCTTCGGGGCTGATCACCGAGTAGATGGCGTTTTCCAGCATGTAAATTTTGTCTCCCACGCAGAGGCCGAGCGCACCGCCCGAACCGCCCTCGCCGATAATTACGCAGACGATGGGCGTTTTTATCTGGCTGAAATCCCGGAGATTACGCGCAATCGCCTCGCCGATGCCGCGCTCTTCCGCGCCAAGGCCGGGATATGCGCCGGCGGTGTCTACAAAGGTAACAATGGGACGGCGAAATTTTTCCGCTTCCCTGGAAAGGCGCAGGGCCTTGCGGTAGCCTTCGGGGTTTGCCATGCCGTGGTTGCGGCGGACATTTTCTTTGAGCGTCCGTCCTTTTTGATTCGCCAGGATAGTGACCGGCCGGCCCTCAAGAAACGCGAGACCGCCGACAATGGCCGGATCGTCGCCAAAACTCCGGTCACCGTGGAGTTCGATAAAGTTGTCAAAAATGCGGTTGATGTAATCAAGCGAATAGGGCCGGTCAGGATGACGGGCAAGTTCCACCTGCTTCCAGGCGGCCTCGGTACGGGAACCGGCCTCAATTTTTGTTTTCAGGTTTTCAAGTTCACTGGCGGCGTCAATACCGGCTTTTTCCGCCATTTTTTTGAGTTCCGCGATTTTTTGCCGAATACTGGAAATGTTCATTGTACGTACACTCCGTTATGCGAAATTGAATTCATTAAAAACAGGACGATGCAGATCGATTAATCGGGAAATTAATTTTCGCTGATCCTGCCGCCTGGCGATAATATCCACAAAGCCTTTTTCCAGCTGAAACTCGGCGCGCTGGAAACCATCGGGCAGTTTTTGCCTGATCGTTCCCTCAATGACCCTCGGCCCGGCAAAACCGATAAGCGCCCCCGGCTCGGCGATGGTAATGTCGGCTAACATGGCGAATGACGCGGTAACGCCGCCGGTAGTCGGATCGCATAACACGTTGAAGAAGGGAATTCCCGCCTTGTCCAATTCCGCCGCAGCGCTTGAGGTCTTGGCCATCTGCATCAGTGAAAAGATACCCTCCTGCATCCGCGCGCCGCCTGATGTGGTGTAGATTAGCACCGGGATTTTTTCTTCTGCTCCCCTGAGCATGGCCCTGCTCACTTTTTCGCCAACCACGGAACCCATTGAACCTCCCATAAACTGAAAGGACATAAGGCCCAGAATCAGAGGCTTTCCTTCAATCGTGCAGTTGCCGGTAATTACCGCGTCTTTCATCCGGGCCTTGAGTTCCGCCTCGGAAAGTTTTTCCTCATAACCCGCGAGATCGATGGGGTTGAGCGATCTGAGGTTAGCTGAAAATTCGCTGAAACTGCCGGGATCGGTAAGGTAGCTGATGCGGTCCACAGGTTCCATGCGGTAATGGTAATTGCAGGAGGGACAGGTTTTCAGGCTGCCGTCTATTTCTTCAGCGCTGTGCTGCGCGCCGCAGCTTGGGCAGGGTAGCTTTTCTGTTTTTTCTGATGACATGTACATTTCCTTTTAGCCGCCGGGGCTTGCGGAGGCTTATTTTATTCGCAAGTCTGGTTTAATACTCCAAGGCAAGCTCTGCTTGCCAGGCAAGCTATGCTCCGGCTCAAATGACGCAACGCTTACAAAAATTTGGTATTAAACCAGACCTTATAATAAACTTCCTATCGAACGAGCCTCCGATCGAACTAATGCAGCGCTTAAGATACCGCGGAGCTTGCTCCGCGGAGGCTCATCGCCCGCAAATGGGCGGCAGTGTTTTCATAATAAGATGTTCCAAAGACACCTGAACGGAACACCTTCTCGCCGATGATCAATCGCTGTTCTTCCTTATTGGTTTTAATTCCTTCAATAACGAGTTCCCCCAGCGCGCGGTCCATGCGGTCCAGGGCGCGGGTGCGGCCGGGGGCGTGGACAATGAGTTTTGCCACCATGGAATCGTAGTGGGGAGGAACCTTGCAGCCGGTATACAAAAACGAATCAAAGCGGGTTCCGGGACCGCCGGGAACGTCAAGCCTTGAAACTGTGCCCGGCCCCAGGGCGTTTATCCGGCATTCGACCGCCCAGCCTTCTATGCGTACCGCTGCAGGGTCTGTTTCCATGCGGCCCGTGGTACAGGCAACTATCTGCTGGCGGATGATGTCGGTGTTCGTGACCAATTCGCTTACCGGATGTTCTACCTGGACGCGGGCGTTTACTTCCATAAAATAAAAGTTTTTCCCCTCCACCAGAAACTCAATGGTACCCGCGCCGCGGTATTGTAATTCGCGGAACATCCCCACCGCCCCTTCGGACATACGCCGCCGCATGGTTTCGTCAACCGCAGGGGAAGGACTTTCTTCAATAAGTTTCTGGTGGTTCCGCTGAACCGTGCAGTCTCTTTCACCTAACACCGCCACATTGCCGCAGCCGTCGGCGATGATCTGCAATTCCACATGCCGAGGATTTTCCAGATAGCGCTCAATAAACACCCGGCCGTCGGCAAAATTGGATTCCGCCTCCCGGCTTGCAATGGCGAGGTTTTCCGCCAGGTCTTCGCTCTTCCGCACAATCCGCATTCCCTTGCCGCCCCCGCCCGCCGCCGCTTTAATAATGACCGGAAAGCCGATCTCTTTGGCGGCTTCGGCGGCGGCCGCGGAGTCCGAAACCGCTTCCTTTGTACCCGGCGTGACGGGCAGGCCGAAACGTCCGGCCGTTTCCCTGGCTTTCACCTTGTCACCCAAAAGTTCAATCACATCCGGGTCCGGGCCGATAAAGATAAAGCCCTTGTCCCGCACGAGGCGGGCAAAGCCGGCGTTCTCGGAAAGAAAGCCGACGCCGGGGTGAATTGCCTCCGCCCCGGAATGTTGGGCGGCCATGAGGAGGTTGCTTGTGACAAGGTAACTTTGAGAAGGGGCGGGCGGGCCGATACAAACCGCCTGATCGGCAAGGCGGACGTGGAGGCTGTCTTTGTCGGCGGTGGAGTAGACCGCTACCGTTTCAATCCCCAGTTCCCTGCATGAACGGATGATCCGTACGGCAATTTCGCCCCGGTTTGCGATCAGGAGCCTCTTAACCGGAACCTTGATCGGAGATTGATCTTTTACCGGCAGGGCCAAATCCTTTTTTTTCAATCTTATAACCGTTTTACTTCAAAAAGCGCCTGGCCGTACTCAACCAGATCTCCGTTGGATGCCAATACCGATACAATTTCGCAGTCGAATTCGGCTTCCAGATGATTCATCATTTTCATCGCCTCAAGTATACAAAGACTGTCCCCCGCCTTGACCCTGGAACCGGGCCTTACAAAAGGCGGGGAGTCTGGTCCCGGCGCGCCGTAAAAAGTCGCCACAATGGGGCTGGTGATCGTGTCGTTGCCGCCGGAAGAAACCGGCAGCCCAAGGCGGACGCCGCCCGCCGGTTCCTGCGCCGCGGCCGCGTCTGTCGCGGATACGGCGGGAGCCGCGGTGAAAGAAACCGCGTCCGTCTGCCCGGCGGCGGGGGCATTTTTGAAAGCAGCCTCTTTTCGCATAACAAGATGAGTGGTCCCGTCGTTCAGATCAAGTTCCGCGATGGAAGCGGCGCTGAATTTATCGAGTAAAGTCAGAATCAATTTTTCATTCATCAATACAAACCTCTTTATAAATCAAGGCCCAAAGGGTTGACTTCGGCGTCGTAATCGACTCCCGCCACGTCAAAGCCGTGAACCTCAAGGAAGTCGTGCCTGAAACCCTCGACATCGGCGATGCTCATAATGGTTTCGTCAGTGGCGGAATCCATCAATTCCGCGACCGCCCGCTGCACGTCTTCCCTCATTTCCCAATCGTCTATCCGTATCCGGCCCTCACTGTCCACCGGAACCTTCGCCGGATCGGAGCCGGCGTAAAGCCGCTCCCGGTAGAGCCGCGCAATCTGCTCAATGCAGCCTTCGTGAAGGCCCTTTTCTTTCATCACCTTAAAAAGGCAGGACACGTAAAGGGGGATGATGGGAATTACCGCGCTTGCCCTGGTTACCAGGGCCTTGTTCACCGAGATCCAGGCATGACCGCCTTTTGCGTTCAATTTTTTATTTATTTCACGGCAGGCCCGTTCCAGGTCTTCTTTGGCTTTGCCGATGGTTCCGTTTTTGTATATCGTCCATGAAAGTTTCGGGCCGACGTAGGTATAGGCCAGGATTTTCACCTGCGGGGCAAGGACGCCGGCATCGTCAAGGGCCTTGATCCACAGTTCCCAATCCTCGCCGCCCATTACTTTGACGGTTTGGCGAATCTCTTCTTCGCTGGCCGGTTCCACCAGGGCGATGGTGAATTTACCGCTCATCATGTCGATGGTTTTTCCCGAGCAGCTTTCGCCGACAGGTTTTATCACGGACCGGTATACCACCCCGTCTTTGGGATCAGTCCGCACCGGAGAGGCCAGGGAGTAGATGATAAGGTCCGCCTGGGGGGGAAGGCCCGCGGCGGCGGCCGTTTCTTTTATTGCCATAACCGTCTCGTCCTTCACCGCGCCGGAATAGGCGTCGCCGTTCAGGGTTTTCGAGGCCAGGCCCGCTTGGGCGGCCTCTTTGTCAAAGACGAGGTTGTTGTAGTAACCGGGGGTTCCGGGTTTTGTCTCTGTAGGCGGCTTTTCAAAGGAGATGCCCACCGTGGCGGCGCGGTAACCGAAGGCTGCGGCGATGCGGCTCGCCAGGCCGTAGCCGGTAGAACAGCCGATTATCAGGGCCAATTTCGGCCCCGCCCCGTCATGATTTGCACCTAACCTTTTTCCGGCGTATTCAATCTGCCGCCGCACCGAAGCGGCGCAGCCGGCCGGGTGGCTGTTAATGCAGATATTATTTCGAATCATGGGTTTAATGATCATTATTACTCCTTCATTTCTTTGCCGCTGGCGACGAGGCACATCCACTCGGCTTCGACGGCAAGTTCATCGCCCACAAAGGCTTTGCCGGATTGCTTTATCATCCGGGAGGAAACACGCAGATTTTCAATTTCGGATCGCAGCTCCTCACCGGGCCGGACCTGGCGGCGGAATTTTACCTTGTCTACAGAGGCCAGAAAAAACAGCGCGTCATCGCCAAGGATACCGAGTTTCCGTAAACCCGCGCCGCCGGACTGGGCCATTGTTTCCACGAGAATTACCCCCGGTACAACCGGATACCGGGGAAAATGCCCTTTGAAGAAAAAATCTTTTTCGGTGAACACGTGTTTGGCAGCAATTTTTTTTTCATCGGCCTGTACAATTTCGTCAACAAACAAAAATGGTTCCCGGTGGGGCAGTAAATTTTCAATTTCACTCATGCTTCTTCCTTATATGTGATGATTAGGCGGCACGGGAAAGCCCCGCAATGGGACATTCATCCGTTGTATTTTCTGAATATCACTACCCCGTTGTGACCGCCAAAGCCCAGAGAGCCTGAGGCTGCCGCGGCAATTTCACCGTACTGAACTTTGTTGGGAACGTAATCCAGATCACATTCCGGATCGGGATTGTCCAGATTGATCGTGGGCGGGTAGAAGCCGTTCTGAATGGCAAGAACACAGGCAATGGCCTCAAGGCCGCCGGAACCGGCCACACAATGGCCGGTCATGCTCTTGGTGCTGGAAACCTTCATCCTGTACGCGTGATCCCCAAAAGCGTATTTGATCATTTTGGTTTCGGTTGGATCGTTGATTTCCGTGGATGTACCGTGGGCGTTGTAGTACTGAATGTCCTCAGGCTTCATCCCCGCGTCGGCGAGGGCGTTTTTGACAGCCGTACCGCCGCCCATGCCGCTGGGATCAGGAGCCGTTATGTGATACGCATCGGCGCTTGCCCCATAGCCGGCGAACTCGGCGAGTATTTTCGCCCCCCGTTTTTTCGCGTGTTCCACGCTTTCAAGAATCAGAACGCCCGCGCCTTCACCCAATACAAAACCGTCACGGTCAACGTCAAAAGGACGGGACGCTTTTTCAGGCGTGGCTGACCACTTGGTGGAAAGGGTTTTGAGCATCTGGAAAGCGCCGACGGAAAAAGGAACAATGCAGGCCTCGGTACCGCCGGAAATAATTACCTCGCACCTGCCGCAACGGATAAGGTCCAGGGCCTGACCCAGGGCATCGGTGCCGGAAGCGCATGCGGTAACCTGGGTGTAGGCCGGTCCCTTTGCGCCGAATATCATCGAGATATTTCCCGCAGCCTCGTTGGCGATCATCAGAGGCACGGTAAGGGGCAGCATGCGCTTCGGTCCCTTCTCGATGAGTTTTAAAAACGACGCCGACACCATCTCGAATCCGCCGATCCCGTTTCCCAGTACAATGCCGGTCTCGTAAGGATCGCTTGTTATCAGTCTGCGGCCTTCCTCGTCGGCCTCTCCGAGCAGGCCCGCCTCGCTTATCGCCTGGGTGGCGGCCGCCGCGGCCATTTGGGCAAAACGGGACATTTTGCGGGCGTCTTTTTTATTTATCCAGCGGCAAGGGTCAAAATCCTTTACCTCCCCGGCAATAGTCACGTCAAAATCGGTGGTATCAAAAGAAGTGATAGGCCCCACTCCGCTTTTTCCGGCCTTGAGCGCATCACGGTATTCTTCCACCGAATTGCCTATGGGGGAAATCACCCCCATTCCGGTCACCACAACTTTTCTATTCATGTAACACTCCCTATTGAGCCTGTCTCAACTGTGCGCCAACGTTCCCGGCACAGCCGGGGCACGGTTTTGGGACTGGCCTGAGCCGAAGGCTCTTGCGGCTTTTCAGGCTTTCAGCCCTGCAAAGCCGCGAATTTCAAGGTTACTTTCCCAAAACTGAAGTTTTAGGAAAGCCTCTATATTATAATAACGTAACGGGTTTTAATCCGCTATATAGTGTCTGTCCACAAAGTCGGTTACTTTGCGGACAGACCTTGCATTTGCTCCCGTTTTGTACCAAAACGGTGCGCAAAATGCCTGTTTTAAGGTAGTCTGTCCATAATGTGTCT
>JAITIC010000106.1 GCA_031279635.1 Treponema sp.
GAAGGACAAGTATAAATATAATATCTGTAATAGTATGGAAGAAGAAATATTAGATAAAAAAATAATAGGGTTGTTCGAAAACTTCAGTTTCCGAACAGATCTAATAATTAGAGTCTGTCCATAATGTAGACACATGATGGACAGACTACCTTAAAACAGGCATTTTGCGCACCGTTTTGGTACAAAACGGGAGCAAATGCAAGGTCTGTCCGCAAAGCAACCGACTTTGTGGACAGACACTAATTATATGTTAACTCCTTTTTATTGGTCAACGGATATTTTGTTCAAAACATTTGATATGTACGATTATTGTAACTGTTCACGGGCATTTCTATATAATTTAAGGAATGGTAGGGAGACATGGATGCCGTCCGCTCAGAAAACGCACGGCGCAAGCCGTGTAGATAACAAAATCAGCACAGCGTAGGCCCGGCGGCGGCCACCGTATGCCGCAGACCGCGCTGCGGCTTTAGCCGATGCAGTGGCCGGCTCAGAAAACGCACGGCGCAAGCCGTGTAGATGATAAAATCAGCACAGCGTAGGCCCGGCGGCGGCCACCGTATGCCGCAGGCCGCGCTGCGGCTTTAGCCGGGCGGGATGCCGCCCTAACGCGGACTGGAAGAACACGCCGGTCTGCGGTTGGCGCGCCTCGTCGCTCCCGATTTTCAGGCGCGTTGCCTTATCCACGCGGTTCGCGTGTATTACCGGGCGGATTCCCGGTTTCCGTAAGAATTCCTGAATAAATCGCATTTTCCTATTGCCGTTTTAGCGTTAATTTAGTATTTTATAGACGGGACTCTTTGCAGTCCCGTCGCCCCTGGGGGCGCACTATCCATTTTATATTATGCCGGTCTTCACAAGCGGAAAAGCCGCTTTTTAAGAGAATTCCGGTAATAAGAAAGAGGAGAAAAGAATCATGGCAAAACAGTTGTTGTTCAACGAAGAAGCCCGACGCAAATTGCTCGCCGGGGTTGAGCAGATCTCCAGGGCCGTCAAGGTCACTCTCGGCCCTAAGGGGCGGAATGTCCTCCTGGACAAGAAATTCGGCGCACCTACCGTCACCAAAGACGGCGTTTCGGTCGCCAAAGAGGTGGAATTGGCGGATCCCTACGAAAACATGGGAGCGCAGCTCCTGAAGGAAGTGGCCACCAAGACCAACGATGTGGCCGGTGACGGGACCACCACCGCCACGGTGTTGGCCTATTCCCTCGTGAAAGAGGGCCTGAAGTCCGTGGCCGCAGGCATGACCCCCATTGAGCTGAAACGGGGTATTGACAAGGCTGTTGAAACGGCCGTCGAGGAAATCAAGAAAAATTCCAAGGACATCAAAGATAAGGAAGAAATTTCCCACGTGGCCTCGGTTTCCGCCAACAACGACGCCGAAATCGGCAAAACCATCGCCGACGCCATGGAAAAAGTCGGCAAAGACGGCGTCATCACCGTGGAAGAGTCCAAAACCATGGACACCACTATCGAATTCGTGGAAGGCATGCAGTTTGACCGGGGCTATATCTCCGCGTACTTCGTCACTGACCGCGATACCATGATCAGCGTGTACGAGGATGTGTACATCCTTATCCACGACAAAAAAATATCCAGCATGAAGGACATGCTTCCCCTGCTGGAAAAAGTCGCCCAGAGCAGCAAGCCCCTGCTGATCATTGCCGAGGACGTGGACGGAGAAGCCCTTTCCACCCTCGTGGTGAACAGCCTCCGTGGTACGCTGCGCACCTGCGCGGTGAAGGCCCCGGGTTTCGGCGACCGCCGCAAGGCCATGCTGGAAGACATCGCCGTACTCACCGGCGGCGAGGTTATCTCCGAGGAACTCGGCCTCAAGTTGGAAAACACCGACATTTCCCAGCTCGGCAAGGCGAAAACCGTTAAGATCGACAAGGACAACACCACGATCATCAACGGTGCGGGCAAGAACAAGGACATTCAGGACCGCATCGCCCAGATCAAGGCTCAGATTGAAGACACCACCAGCGATTACGACCGCGAGAAACTCCAGGAACGGCTGGCCAAACTCGCCGGCGGCGTCGCGGTGATTAACGTGGGCGCGGCCACCGAGGTGGAACTGAAAGAGAAGAAGCACCGTGTTGAGGATGCCCTGTCCGCCACCCGCGCCGCTATTGAGGAAGGCATTGTCCCCGGCGGCGAGCTGGCCCTTATTCAGGCCGCCATCGCTCTGGACAAAGCCGATGTCGCGGGCCTCACCGACGACGAGAAAGTGGGCTTCAAGATCGTCAAGCGCGCCCTTGAGGAACCGATCCGCCAGATCGCCGAAAACGCCGGTCTTGACGGCGCGGTCATTGCCGAGCGGGCCAAGAACGAGAAAAAGGGCGTCGGCTTTGACGCCGCCAAACTCGAATGGGTGGACATGGTGAAAGCCGGTATCATCGACCCGGCGAAAGTAACCCGTTCCGCCCTACAGAACGCGGCGTCCATCGCGAGCCTGCTCCTCACCACCGAGTGCGCCATTACCGACATCCCCGAAAAGAAAGACCCGCCCCCGATGCCCGGCGGCGGAATGGGCGGCATGGGAGGAATGGACTACTAAAACCGCAGGCGGTTTTAGCACATTGCAGCATGAAAAAGGGGCCGGCCAAAAAGAAACGCCGGTCCCTTGTTTTTTGTATGGACAATGAATCAATACCGCATAGTTTGGTCATTTAACGGTATTTGTGGTATAAATAAAACATGAAACAAGGCGGGAAAGCGCCGGCGCTTATCATTGGCATAGTCCTGGTGCTTGCCGCCCCGGCGCTCGTATTCTTCATCCGTTCCCCGGTACTCATTGTCATCGATACCCCCTTTTCCTCGCTGTACGGCGGGACGCGCCGGGTTCTGCTGCGGCAGGTTTTTGCTTCCCTGGCTTTGTTCAGACAGGTAAAACCGGTGATGATTGCCGAAGGCGCCGGCCCCGATGTGCTGGTATTCGCCATTGAGGAAGCCGCTTCCCGCAGCTTATCCCGGCGGCCCTGCTGCGTATTGTTCCCCTACCGTTATAGCGAAGCCGCCCTGCGTTACCGTGAACAGTTTCCCGGAATACCGGCGGTACTGCTGGAAGGCCGGGCGGGGCAGAGGTCCGGTATAGCGGCCGGAAGCGGCCTTTTTGTGTTCAAAACCGATCAGGAAAGCGATATGTACCGGGCGGGGCTTTGCGCCGCCATTCTCAGCGGGGGAACAGGGAAAACCGTCGTTTTTCAGGACTACTCAATAGAAGAAACCGGGCGGCGCGCCTTTGCGGATGGCCTGCGGGAAGGGGGAAACGGGACGGCCCCGCTGTTTTTGGACGGTTTTTACGAATTGCCGGATTTTTCGGACATTTCCTGCGTGGTTTTGGCCGGTTCCGGGGCGGAATATTTTGAGCAAAATCTGGTGCATCCGGTTATCTTCTACACCTGGCTGGATCCGGGCATGGTACCCCCGGAAGTGGTACTTATTTTTGACGATTCACCTTGGGCTTTGGCGGTCCCGGCGGTTAAAATGATCGCCAAAAACCAAAATGAAGGGCGAATTCCGTCAGATTTACTGATTTTATCGACAAAAATTGCCGATAAAGATATACTGAGGCGTATTAAAAAAACCGTCGGGAATTCCAGATAAATTTGACGGATAAGCACTGATAGGTTTGACAAAAAATCAGCTACGCAATATAATGATGTAGAAAGGATTTGTAAAGGAGTAACAGATGAAACACGGCAGTTTCAAGGCTGTTTGCCTTATTGTATGGGCATGCATAACAGTTCTATCAACCTATGGTGACGACATCATCGTCGATTTGGAATCCAAGGTGATGGAAGCCTTTAATGGAGATTCTGAATACACATGGAAAGTTGCGGCCAGCAAATTCGCCACCAAGACCGATGACGTAAGCTATCCCCAACTGACCTATGTGGATGCGTGGCCGGTCGCCCTTTTCGGCAACAACCGCGACGGCAGCCAGACCATTAAGAGTCTCGGCCTCCACGGCCGCTTTGACCGCCAGGGCTATAACTGGATGGACATTT
Source organism: Treponema sp. (assembly GCA_031279635.1). Classification (GTDB taxonomy): domain Bacteria; phylum Spirochaetota; class Spirochaetia; order Treponematales; family Breznakiellaceae; genus WQXQ01. Next base: position 4,014 of record JAITIC010000106.1, read on the forward strand.
ACCCGGTCAGGGCCGATGACACCGGCGATAATCCGGCGCCCGCGGAGATTCCCCTGCCTGGCCGGGTACGGAATTTGGACCTCTGGATATGGGGTTCAAATCTCAATTTTTATATCGAGGCCTATTTGCGGGACTACCAGGGGGTGGTGCATGTTATCCCGATGGGCGATATAGCGTTTACCGGCTGGAAAAACCTGAAAGCGAATATCCCCAATACTATTCCCCAGGCCAAGCGGATACTGCCCAGGCTGGCGGCCATGACTTTTGTCAAATTCCGCGTCTGGACCCAGCCGGTCGAAAAAGTCGCCGATTTCTATGTATATTTCAAACAGTTCAAAATTCTTACCGATATGTTTGAAAGTTATTTTGACGGCGATGATTTGGCCGATCCCGAACAGGTACAGAAACTCTGGGCCAATGCCGGTAACTAAAAGGAGCATAAAATGAAACGGTTTAGTATAGTTGCGTTATTCCTTATCGCCGCCGCTGCGCTTTTCGCGCAGGAGGGAACCGAGGTGGGTACGCCTAATCCTGAAAGTACCGGGATCGATTCGGCGCAGCAACAGTTGAAAGAAGTTTCGGTTGATAAATTTGAGCATGACGGCTTTTGGCGCGCTTCCATTTCTTCGGACACAGGCTATGTTACCGCGCGGCTGTTTTCAGGCGCTCCCGCCGCCAAACAGGCCATTCCGGAGGAAGAGGGGATGAATATCCCCGACCAGTACGTGCTTGGCGCGAGGGTGGACTTTCTCCGCCGGGGTTATACGTCGGTGTTCGTCTATCCCACCCGTCCCATTCCCATTGAAGGAATCACCAAGACTGTTTCCATGTGGCTGGTCGGACGGAATTACAACCACGAGATAAAATTGCTGATTCAGGATTTCTTTGGCCGGAACTACGAACTGTATATGGGAAAACTCAATTTCCAGGGCTGGAAGAAACTGACCGTGGCCATTCCCCCCCAGGCGGAAGACGGCTTTAGCGGGGTAGTTCAGCGGAATTACCACTACAACAACCAGATGGGGATCAAAATAGTGGGCTTCCGGATTGACTGCGATCCCATGGAAGCCTACGGAAGCTACTATGTGTACTTTGACGATCTTCGCGCGGTAACGGACCTCTTTGCCGAGAATAACCGCGATGCCGACGATATGATGGATTCCTGGTAATCTTGGTTCTTTGTTTGTAAAGAAGGGAATGAGAAGTCCGGCTTTGCTTGGCGCTTTTCATTCCGTACCAGAAATGAGCCTCCGTGGAGCAGGGCTTCGCGGAGGCTTATCTTTTGGTATAGCTCGGCAGCCAATGTCCCAATTTCCTTCATTCGTAAATTTATTGTACTGAGGGAGGGCATGTTCCCCCAGTTACCTTCGCGCATTACCATTCCAATTGATTCGTTTGGAAGCGGCTCACCTAACCACAATATCCACGGCGGCGTTTGCCCCGCTTTCGTCTTCCACTGTTATGCGATGAGCCCCCCGGTGCAGGGGCAGCACATACACCCCCGCCTGATTGAGAACGCCTTGAAGGACATCATCGACATACACAAGAGCCTCCGCTCTAAAACCGGCGGTTTCGATCCTGATGGCCTGGGCTTCGGGGGGAAGGCCGGGATCGATATAAAAAGCCGAGCCGGAAACGGGGATGCGGATATAAGCGCGGTCGTCCGGATCACCGGGCAGGCCGGAGGACGCGCCGCGGCCTCTGACATTTCCGGCGCGGAAGCGTTCCCGCAGCCAGGCCTGGTACTCAGGCGGATACACCGGCTCCGTCCCCGGCCGGCGGTGCCATGAACAGGCGCCGGGAAGGTGTTGGGCGCGAATCCATTCACGCACTGTGCCGGTACAGGCGGGACCGGCGGCCATTCCCGAAAGGGCGCATATTTCCGTTGGCCGCAAGTCGCCGGAAACCGTCGAACTTATGGTTTGATGAAGAGCGCCCCTTTCTGCGCTCTTCGCCGCTGGCGTAGATTGTTCCAGGGCGCGGAGCAAATCCGCGGCGATCCGCGAGGGAATGGAACTGCCGGTTTTTCCCACTACGGTTTCTCCCGAAAAATTGCCCATCCATACTCCCACGGTAAAACGCGCCGTGGCTCCCAAAGCCCAGATGTGCTGAAACTGGTTGGCGGTTCCGGTTTTGAATATCGAGGGGAAATCCGTTGCCAGAGTCGGCGCGGGGCCGAAACCGATAAAACGGCTGGCCTGGTCGGCGAGTATATCCGAGATAAGCCAGGCGCTGTCAGGTGACATTACCTGCCGCGCCTCAAAAGGCCGCTCCGGCAAATCCGCAATGAAGCGCGGCTCCGCGATCCGCCCGCCCCGGAGGAAGGCCGAAAAGGCCCGGACCAGTTCTTCAAGACTCACCTCCGCGTTACCCAGGGCAAGCCCCACGCCGTTACTCCCCATACTTCGGGAAATGGAATCAAAGCCGAGGCTTGAAAGGTACTCCTCAAAAGCGCCGACCCCCAGCCGTTCCAAAAGATAAACCGCGGGAACATTCAGCGAGGAGGCAAGCGCAACCCTGAAACGTACCGGGCCGTTAAAGCGGCGGTTAAAATTCGAGGGACTGTAGGCTTCACTGCCGCCGAACACCGTCGGAATATCGGGAAGAATATCGTTGGGGCTAAAGCCCTTTTCCAGGGCTAGGGCGTACAGGAAAGGTTTAAGACAAGAACCCGGCTGGTTTTCAACCTGCACGCCGTCTATCTTGCCGCCGATCTTTTCATTGAACCACGAGGCCGACCCCACATAAACCAGCGCCCCGCCGCTTTCATTGTCCAGCGCCAGAATCGCCCCGTTGCTCACGCGGTTATTTTCCAGCAGGGCAAGTTCCGCGGCCAGCAGCTTTTCCGCGTACAACTGCAGCTCCAAATCCAGCGTGGTTCGCAGCGGCCTGCGCCCCGCCCTTGCCGGCAAAGGCGGCGGCTTGTTACGGTACGCCGCCGCGGCGCGCCCGGTAAAATGCGGCGCGTAAAAAGGACTCTTCAGCCCTGCGGCCTCAAGCGGCGCGGCTTCAGATGCCGCCTCCGCGAGCGCCGCTTCGTCCAGGTTAAGCCGGCAGTAGCGCGAAAGGGCCAGGGCGGCCTGTACCGCAGCATCGGGATTGAGCGCCGGATCGAACAGGGCCGGCCGCCGGGGTATCACCGCGAGCAGCGCCGCTCTGGTATCGTCCAGCCGGGCAATTTCCCTGCCGAAGCGCGCCCGCGTCATTGCGGGCAGGCCCTCAATATTGCTGCCGAAGGGAATGCCGTTGATCCACAGTTCAAGGATTTGCTTTTTGGAAAGCCGCGCCTCAATCCGTAGCGCGTCAAACGCCTCGCGCGCCTTTCCCATCAGCCCCGGCGGACGCGGTTTTACCAGCCGGGCAAGCTGCATCGTAATGGTGGAAGCCCCGGAAACGGTACGGCCCGCCCGCCAATTCCGCAGGGCCGCCGCCGCGACCGCCAGCGGGTCCACCCCCGGATGCAGATAAAAACGCCGGTCCTCCGCGCGGATAAACACCCGCAGCGCGCCCGGGGGTATCTCATCCAGCGAAGCCCATTCCCGCTTTACTCCGTCCTCTGCGGGAAACACCCGCAGCGCCACACCGTTCCGGTCCAGCACGGCAAAGCCGTAGGAACGCCTGCGGTAAACCTCCAGTTCGGCATAAGGAATGGCGCGCAGGACCAGGCGCGGTAAAAGCGCGCAGGCAAGCAGAACCGCTGTCAATTTTACAAACCGGGACGTTTTTCCTTGGAACATCCTTTTCCCCGTAATACCTCAATGAGTTTGATAGTGGACAGGAAATAATTCAAGTAGACTCCCGCCCGCCGCCTTGCACCCTACTGTATATAGTGGTATACTGTCAAATACTCCGCTGCCTGTATGGTAGGGTAGGGAAAAGGATTGGGGAATGAAAGTACAAAGGTTATTCACGGACCGGGTCCGCGGCCCGTATCATGATATTGTGTGGGAGAAGCGGAAAAGCGAAATCCGCAATCCCGACGGGAAGGCGATTTTTTCCGAGGATACGGTGATTGTGCCCTCCTTCTGGAGCCAGATTGCGGCGGATATTATCGCGCAGAAATATTTCCGCAAAGCCGGAGTCCCGGCGGACAAAATATACGAATGGAAAAAGTGGGGCTTGGGCGAAGACAAAACCCGTGGCAGCGGGCGGGACGGAGACCCCGGCGGCGCCCTGCCCGAAGACGGGGCGGAACACGACGCCCGGCAGGTGTTCCACCGGCTGGCCTTTACCTGGATGGACTGGGGCAAGCGGAACCGTTACTTTGACGGCGAGGAAGACGAGCGGGCTTTTTATGATGAGACCTGCTATATGCTGGCCCATCAGCTTGCCGCGCCCAACAGCCCCCAGTGGTTCAACACGGGCCTCTTTTCAGTGTACGGCATTGACGGGCCTGCCCAGGGGCACTACTATTTTGATCCTGAAAAAAATCAACTGGTAAAATCCGACAGCGCCTACAAGCGGCCACAGCCGCACGCCTGTTTTATTCTTTCGGTGGAAGACGATCTGGTGAACGAGGGCGGCATCATGGACCTGGTCACCAGGGAGGCCCGCCTCTTTAAATACGGCTCGGGCACGGGTTCCAACTTTTCCCGGATTCGTGGCGTGAACGAGCGGCTCTCAGGCGGCGGGGTTTCTTCCGGCCTGCTTTCGTTCCTTAAAATCGGGGACCGTTCCGCCTCGGCGATTAAATCGGGCGGCACCACGCGGCGGGCGGCCAAGATGGTTACGCTGGACGCGGATCATCCCGACGTTGAAAAATTCATCAACTGGAAGGCCGATGAGGAGTACAAGGTCGCCTCCATGGTAACCGGTTCGGCAATGGTGAAGAAACACCTTGAGGGAATCAAAAAAGCGCTGGTCGCTTTCCGCGGCCCGGACAGCGACAAGTTCAGCGCGGAGAAAAATCACGAGCTTGCCGCTGCCCTTCGCGCCGCGTTGGCCGACAAGATTCCGCCCACCTGCCTGTACCAATTACTGCGGCGGCTTGAACAGGGTGATGAGGAAGTGAGCGCCACGCTTTATTCTACCGCCTGGGACGACGATGCCTACAACACCGTTTCCGGCCAAAGTTCCAACAACAGCCTGCGGGTGAGCGACGATTTTATCCGGGCGGTGCTGAGCGACGCCGACTGGAATCTGACCAGCCGTACCGCCGGCAAAACGGTAAAGACCGTAAAGGCCCGCAAACTCTGGGCGGACATTGCCCGCACCAGTTGGCAGTGCGCTGACCCGGGTTTGCAGTACCACACCACGATCAACGACTGGCACACCTGCCCGGCGGGCGGCGAGATACGTGCTTCCAATCCCTGCTCGGAATACATGTTTCTGGACGATACCGCCTGCAACCTCGCTTCAATAAATCTGGCGGCCTTATACGACAAAAAATCGAAAACGTTTAATGTCGAAGGCTACCTTCACGCCATCGGGATTTGGACCACGATACTTGAAATCTCCGTGGTAATGGCCCAGTTCCCTGCGCCGCGGATCGCAGAGCTTTCCTACCAGTACCGGACCCTGGGCCTTGGTTACGCCAACCTCGGCACGCTGCTTATGATCATGGGGCTGGCCTATGATTCCGAAGAGGGCCGCGCCGTGGCGGGCGCGCTTTCGGCGCTGCTTTCCGGGGAGGCTTATGCCCAATCTGCCCGCATGGCCGCCGAGATGGGGCCTTTCCTCCGTTACGGGGAGAACGCCGAAAACATGCTCCGCATTATCCGCAACCACTGCCGGGCGGCGAATAACGCCCCCGGTGCCGAATACGAAGGCCTGCACACGATACCGCGGGGGATCGATCCCGCCTACTGTCCCGCCTATTTGCTGGAAGCTGCCAAAGCCGCCTGGGACCGTGCGCTGGAATTGGGCAAGGCTCACGGCTACCGCAACGCACAGGTCAGCGCTATCGCCCCGACTGGCACCATAGGCCTGCTCATGGACTGCGACACCACCGGCATTGAGCCTGACTTTGCCCTGGTTAAATTCAAAAAACTCGCCGGCGGCGGTTACTTCAAGATTATCAATCAATCTGTGCCCCCGGCGCTGGAAGCCCTGGGCTATTCGCCGCAGGCAATCGAAGGGATCATCGCCTGCGCGACAGGCCGCAAAACCCTCTCCGGCGCTCCGTCAATCAATCCGGAAAGCCTCAAGGCCGGCGGCTTTTCCCCTGAGGCAATCGCCGCCGCCGAAGAGGCGGTAAAGACCGCCTTCAACCTTGAAGGGGTTTTCAATCCATGGATATTGGGAAAAGATTTTGTCGAAAAAGTCCTGCACGTTCCGGAGTCGACATGGTCCCTGCCGGGTTTCAGCCTGCTCAAACACTTCGGTTTTACCCCCGAAGACATTGCCGCAGCGGAACTTTTCGCCTGCGGTACCATGGGTCTTGAAGGCGCGCCGGGTCTCAAAAAAGAACATTACGCGGTTTTTGACACCGCTACCCCGTCGGGGAAAAACGGCAGGCGCTCCATTCCCTGGACCGCCCACATCGGCATGATGGCCGCCGTACAGCCCTTTATTTCCGGGGCTATTTCCAAAACCATCAACATGCCCAACTCGGCGAATTACGAGGACGTGAAGGGCGCCTACATGCTTTCCTGGAAGAACGCGCTGAAAGCGGTGGCCCTGTACCGTGACGGCTCAAAACTGTCCCAGCCCCTCTCCTCTTTCGCCCCCGGCGTCGACCCGTTAGCCGACATGATTCTCAAAGTGGAGCGGGGGCTTGACGCGCCGCCGTCCCCGGCGGCCGACGGCCGCAAGGCCAAGGTCCGGAGTATCCGCAAGTCCCTGCCCAACCGCCGCATGGGCTACACGCAAAAAGCGAAAATAGGCGGCCACTCGATTTTTATCCGTACCGGCGAATACGAGGACGGCAGTCTGGGTGAAATTTTTCTTGACATGCACAAGGAAGGCGCGGCCTTCCGCAGCCTGCTTAACGGCTTTGCCATTACCGTTTCCCTGGGCCTGCAATACGGCGTGCCGCTGGAGGAGTATGTGGACGCCTTCACGTTCAGCCGCTTTGAACCCAATGGCATGGTTCAGGGCCACGACTATGTGAAAATGGCCACGAGTGTCATCGATTACATTTTCCGCGACCTCGCGATAAGTTACCTCAAGCGTACCGACCTGGGCCAGGTAAAACCCGAAGACCTGCTTGCCACCGGCACCAAGGGCGACTCCGGGGGGAGCGAAGTGAAACACCGTTATGGTGAAAAGCACAGCGCCGGTTTCAGGCCCCACGAAAACGTGTCCGCCGCCAGGGTTTCGGCATCGGCCGTAAACCCGCCCCTTGCGGGCGGGGTGGTGGTCCCAAAATCAGGCCTTGGCGGCAAAGGCGGCGGAACCGCGAAAGCCCCGGCCCTGTTGACAATCGCAGGATACGCCGGCGGCTCGCCCCAGGGTTTAACCGCCGTTCAAACCGCCGCCCCGGCGCGGGTTCCGGACCAGGTCCGGCCTGAAGAAAGCGAGGCGCTCAAAATCGCCCAGGCAAGGATCAAGGGCTACGAGGGCGACCCCTGCCCCTCCTGTGGTTCCTTCACCCTGGTACGGAACGGCACCTGCATGAAGTGCGACACCTGCGGCGGCACTACCGGCTGCAGCTAACGAAACGGGCGGGAGAAGAGCAATGGTGAGACACGAGGCCGCTTGAATAGCCGACTAAGAACGGTATTATAAACTTCCTATCGAACGAGCCTCCGATCGAACTAATGCAACGCTTAAGATACCGCGGAGCTTGCTCCGCGGAGGCTCATTTCTGTAATCACTCATATCAGTGTATCCGTGGTTATTTTGAATTCGGAATTGCCGCCGTAATAGAGCAGCGCGTTGACAATAGCCGCCGCTACATTACTGCCCCCCTTTCTTCCCCGTGCGATAATACAGGGGACGGAACTGTCCAGAAAGAGTTCCTTCGAGGCTTCCACATTAACAAATCCTACGGGGACTCCGATTATTAATTTTGGTTCCAATGTTCCGCTTACGACGAGCTCATGAATACGAAGCAGGGCCGTGGGCGCGTTACCAACCACAAAGATGAGCGGTTCCGGTAAGGAGGCGGCTTTGTCCACCGAAGTACGGGAGCGGGTTACCTTACCGGCTCTCGCCGCCGCCGCCACATCGTCATCGGAAATGAAGCAAAACGCCTGGCCGCCGTATTTTGCCAGGGCTTTTTTATTGATCCCCGCCAAAGCCATTTGGGTGTCTGTAACTATCCGGCTTCCCGTATGCAGCAGCCGTACTCCCTCCGCGGCGGCGTCATGGGTAAAAACGAGGTTATGGTCGTAGTCAAAATCGGCGGTGCTATGGATTACCCGCATGAGGACCGCCTCTTCAAGGGGAGTACGCGGCGCCTGTGTACCCCGCCGTTTATTGAGTTCTTCTTTTATAATCTCAAAACTTCTCTTTTCTATTTCAGCGGGATCAAGATATTCTGTACTTAAACTGTTTTTCATCGTTCAATACCTGTTCTTGCTTTGATACCCCGATCATAGGGATGTTTTATTTTTTGTATATCAGAAAAATAATCAGCCTTTTCGATAAGCCAGGGAGCGGGATTTCTGCCGGTAAGAATCACTTCCAAACCGGCAGGTTTGTTATCAATAAAAGAGCGGAAATAACCATCGTCCAGCATACCGGTATGTAATGCGTCCAGGACCTCGTCAAGAACCAAAACATCCGCCGTTCCGCCGGACAGCCGTTCCCGGATTTTTTCCATAATGCCTTCCTGTTCTTTCCGGCAGCGGACTTTGGCCTCTTCGTCCATTTTGCTGGTGAATCCAAGGCGGAGGGTCGAACGGATAATCTCTATGCCGAGTTTTTTCAAAGAAACAAGTTCACCCGTAGTTTCGCTTTTCAAAAACTGGGCGAAGATCACGTGCTTATTCCTGCCCGCCGCCCGTACACATAAGCCAATTGAAGCGGTGGTCTTGCCTTTTCCGCTTCCCGCGTAAATATGTAGTAAACCGTTCATGGAGCTTTGTTCCCTGTTTGCTTATACCGTCCGGCAGCGCGGCCGTACGGACTTGAGGTTATCACGCCCTCTTCAAGGATCGAATAAATTGTTGGCATGTCAATACTGCCGCGTAATGAATCCGCCAGTATATCGTATTGCTTTTCTTTATATGCCGTAAAATCCGCTTCTATTCCGTTATCCGGCGTTTTGTATACAATCCCTTTTGCGGCGCAGAGGGATTGTACCAGGGTCAAGGCAATATCCCCCGCGTCAAAGAATCCGTGAACATAAATACCGTATATATTATCCAAAAAAGCCCCGTCCTGTTTAACGGCGCCGGAAGCGGTATCCCATAGTTCCAGAAGCGGCGCCATGGCCTTTGAAGTGTCGGGAATGGTAGCGCCCATGTGCACTTCATAGCCTTCCAGTTTCATGCCCTCAAGGTCCCTAAACAATCCCGCGGCGGGCATGATGATTCCCCGTACCCTGGTTCGTGTCTTTTGCTTTTCAAATACCGTTACAACCGGGAGGAGTCCCAGCCCTTCCATTTCCCCGCCGTATTCCACATGATCGGGGTCTTTAAGGTATCTGCCAAGCATCTGATAGCCGCCGCATATCCCGATGATCGGCGTTCCTCCCGCGGCGGCTTTCGTGATCTTTTCGGCGAGTCCGTTCCGTTTAAGCCACAGCAGATCCGCCATCGTATTTTTGGTGCCGGGGATGATGATGAGATCCGCCGTCTCCGGTGTTCCCTGGCGATCCACATAACGGAGACCGGTTCCGGAAATTCTGCCCAGGGCGTTGAAATCGGTAAAATTGGAAATATGGGGAAGACGGATCACCGCGATATCCACCAGGCCCTCCTGTTTTACGTAAAAACGTTCCGAAAGGCTGTCTTCGTCATCAATATCAAGTTTCAAATAAGGGATAACCCCTAAAACCGGTTTATGAATTAGGTCTTCCAAGAGGCGGAGGCCGGGATTTAAAATACTGCGGTCTCCCCGGAATTTATTGATCAGTATACCTTTAACGATGTTCCGTTCTTCCGGTGAAAAAAGCTGCATAGTACCCACAATGGACGCGAACACCCCGCCGCGGTCAATATCTCCGGCCAGGAGGACCGGCGCTTTTGCGAGCCGCGCCATATACATATTGACAATGTCGTTTTCTTTAAGGTTGATTTCCACGGGACTTCCCGCCCCTTCAATCACAATGATATCATAGGCCGCGCTCAGCCGGTCAAAGGATTCCTGTATCCGGGGAATAAAAGTTTTTTTATACGCATAATAGCCTGCGGCATTCATGTCGTCGAATATTTCTCCCTGTACAATAACCTGGGATTGGCTGTCGCCGGTCGGCTTGAGCAGGATAGGATTCATGTCAACATCGGGTTCAATCCCTGCGGCCTCCGCCTGAACCACCTGGGCGCGTCCCATCTCAAGTCCTTCCCGTGTGATAAAGGAATTGAGCGCCATATTTTGCGATTTGAAGGGGGCTGTCCGGTACCCATCCTGTGTAAATATCCGGCACAAGCCCGCTGCAAGGAGACTCTTTCCCACATTCGACGCGGTTCCCTGAATCATAATTGTCCTGGCCGCCATTATGTTTCCCCCCGCAATGTCCGTAACGCGGAAATAAGCGCCTGGTTTTCTTCATGTTTTCGCAGGGAAACCCGGTAGTATGTATCGTCAAGCCCGGAATAATTGGCGCAGCTTCTCAGCAGAAATCCCCGGCAACGGAGCTGTTCAAAGAACCGTGATTGGTCAAAACCGGAAGTTTCGCTTATTCTGAAAAAAATATAGTTGGCCTCTCCTCCCAGCACTTCCAGGCCCAGACCGCTGAGGGCATCTTTCATACTGTTCCGCTCCTCTTTTACCAGACGCCGTACTTCCTCAACATAACTTGTCTCGGTAAGGGCGGCAATCCCCGCGGTCTGGGCGACGGACGAAACGCTCCATGCCTGCCCGGCGGCGGCTATTCCCCGGCCAGTCTCTTCAGAACCGCATAAAATGTACCCCAGCCTGAAGCCTGCCATGGCGTATATCTTGGTAAAGGCTTTGAGGATGATAAGGTTCGCAGATGCGTTAAGAAAAGCCAGTGCCGAATGGTCCGCCGGATCATCGAGAAATTCATTAAAACATTCGTCAATAACAAGGATGGTTTGAGTGTTACGGCACTTGGTTATGACTTTTTCCATAAGCGCTTTTTCCCATAACAGCCCGGTCGGATTATTCGGGTTGCATAAAAAGAGCATGTCCGTTTCAGCGGATATGAGCGGGAGAATACCCGCGTCTCCCCCGAAACGGGGAAGGGGAAGCGCATAACGGATTATCGCACAGTGTTCCTCTTCCAAAGCCTTTTCATACTCCGAAAAGGTGGGAACAGCGAGGAGGGCTTTACGGGGACGGAAATAGCGCACGGTCCGGTAAATCAGGTCCGCGGCGCCGTTCCCGCAGGCTATCCTTTCCGGGTCAATACCATGACAGCGCCCCAGGGCTTCTCTGAGTTTTCCGCAGCGGGGATCAGGATAAATGTCAAAATGAGACGCCTCCCGGCAAACAGCCTCCGCCACCCCCTGCGGAACGCCCAGGGGGCTTATATTGGCGGAAAAATCCAGCGGCTTTTGCGGCAGATCATAAATATCGCCGCCGTGATCGTATTTATTCACGGCCGCGGCCCCGAAGGAACGAGGACGGCAAAAAAGAGGAAACGGAGGGCGGCGTTCACCGCCAAAACCAGAGGCAGGAAAAGGAATTCCGCGCCGTACATGAGCCTGACCGAAGCGGGAATATCAGCACTTTTCGGTTCCCGCAGGGCGTCTCCGATTACCGGCTTTTCCAGCAGTTTCCCTTCGTACCAGGCGTTTCCCGCCAGGGCCAGGGTCAACGCGCCGGCGCAGGCCGCCTCAGGATGGCCGCTGTTCGGACTGGCGTGTTTATTCCGGTCCCGCCGGTATATCCGCAGGGCGTTTTTATAGTCAAAGCCCAGAATCGCCGCGGCCGCTATCAGCAGCCGGGCGCTTAAGCGGGCGGGGAGCCGGTTAGCCGCGTCGTCAAGCTTGGCCGCGGTTCTGCCAAAACGGAGATACCGCTGATTATCATAACCTATCATCGAATCCATGGTATTGATCGCCTTATAGAGCATCCCCAGGGGAACTCCTCCCAGAGCGGTATAACACAAGGGGGCGATAACGCCGTCGGACAGATTTTCCGCCACCGTTTCCACCGCCGCCTTGATCACCTGTTCTGCGGACAGGTTTTCCGTATCCCTGCCGACGATCATGGACAGCGCCTTGCGGGATCCCGGAAGATCCCCGGCGCTAAGTTTGGCGTACACCTTCATCACCTCAATCTGCATACACCGCGCGGCCAGAATCTGCCAGCACAGGATTGCCTCAAGGGCAAGACCCGCCCCTATATGTATGCGGTAAAACAAAAACAGCGCCCCCATGGAAAGGGAAAAGGTAATAAACCCCACGGTAATGACCAGCACGGTTCCGGCAAGGCGTTCACGTCCGCCTGCTTTGCGGCGCAACAACGTTTCTCCCCGGGAAACCAAAAACCCTATGCCCCGCACCGGATGAGGAAGGGCCGGGGGATCGCCCAAAAGCATATCCAGCAGAAATCCAAGGATTATCGCCAGCGGGCCAACATAAAAGCGGCCGAACACGTTCAGTTTTACTCCCTTGAAGCTCTTTCAAAATACGCCACCTTCGTCCCAGGGTCAAGGCCCGCGCCTATGTGCTATCAAGAGACATAATGAAGAGAAAAAACCGCGGACTTCACGGGCAATTCGGACTTTTTGTTCAAAATCCACATGTTTGTCCGTTCTGTCCGCGCCGTTCGTGGTTAGCTTTTATTTTTGTAACCACTCATATCAGTGTGTTTAGTCCAATCAACCTGCTAGCCCTTCACCGAGCCCGCGGTTACTCCCTCAATAATGTACCGCTGGCACGCGAAATAGAACACGATGATCGGAATGACCGCCATGATGATCACCGCCATCATATAACCCCAGTCAATGGAGCCGTAGCCGCCCCGGAGGTACTGGACCGCTACCGGAATGGTCCGGTACTCGGAGCCGATGATGAGGTTGGGCAGGAGGAAGTCGTTCCATATCCACATGGTATTGAGAATGGCCACGGTAATCGCGATGGGCATGAGCATGGGGAAGATCACCAGGAAGAAGGCCGTAACCGGCGTGCAGCCGTCAATCACCGCCGCCTCTTCCACGGCCAGCGGCACCGATTTGACAAAGCCCGAAAACAGGAACACCGACTGGGCGCAGCCGAAACCGAGGTAGATTAAGAGAATGCCCACGGGGTTATCAAGATGCAGAAGGTTGGCCACTTTGGTCAGCGGGAACATCACCATCTGGAACGGCACGATCATGGCAAACACGAAAATAAAGTACAGTCCCTTGCAGAAGGCCAGGCTGCTGCGGGTGATATACCACGCGGTCATGGCGGAGAACAGCACGATTGCCGCCACTGAAAAAACGGTGATGAACAGGGACCAGCCGAAGGCGTGGAAAAAGCCCGTGGCCGCAAGCCCGCTCGTATAATTGGTAAGGCCCGTAAAGGATTCGGCATTGGGAAAAGCGAAGGGATTGTTCAGAATGTAGAGCTTGCCTTTAAACGAGTTAAGCAGCACGAGCAAAATCGGCGCCACAAAAAGGATGGCGATACATGAAAGGCATATCACCATAATAATATTACCGGCGTTGTACGCGCGGCTGTTATTGTCTTTCAATTGGTCACCTCCCTGCGCCGCGTAATGGAAAGCTGCACCAGCGAGATAATCACCACCAGCATGAAGAACATCATGGCCTTGGCCTGTCCCACCCCTTCCCAGCCGGCGCGGCTGTAAAAGGTATTGTAAATATCCAGGGCGATCATTGCGGTCCGCTTGCCCGGCGCGCCGGCGGTAAGCGCCAGGTTCTGGTCGAACATCTTGAAAGAATTGGTGATCGTCATAAACAGGGTAATGGTAATCGAAGGCATCACCAGGGGCACAATGATTTTGCGTAACACCACGAACGGGCCCGCCCCGTCTATTTTCGCCGCCTCAAGCACGTCACCCGGAATGTTCTGAATCCCGGCGATAAAAATGATCATCATGTAGCCGATGAACTGCCAGTTGGTCAGGATGATAAGGCCCCAGAAACCGTACTTGGGATCCACGGTAATGGTGACGCCGAAAAGGCTCAAAAAGCCGTTGATGATAAACTGCCAGATATAGCCCAGCACGATGCCGCCGATGAGGTTCGGCATAAAGATCATCGTGCGGAATACATTGGTTCCCTTGTAGCCCCTGGTCAGGAGCAGGGCCAGAAAGAAGGCCGCCACATTGATAATGATCACCGACACCACGGTAAAGAGTGCCGAGAAGCTCAGGGCGTTGAGAAAATCCGGATTGGAAAAGGCCCGGACATAGTTGCTCAAGCCCACCCACTGCACATCAGACATGGTGGTAAAGCGGGTCAGGGAAAGCAGAATTCCTGATATAAAGGGAATGATGAAGGCGATGGTGAAGGCTATCAGGGTGGGGCCGATAAAAAACAGGAAATACTTTTTCAGTGATTTTTCCACGCACAACTCCTTTTAAGGCATTAACAATAAATTAATCACAAATGAGGCTTTCCCAAAACCGTGCCCCCGGCTATGACAGGAACGTTAGCGCACAGTCAATTAGTTTTGGGACAGGCTCTAAAGAGACCCGGAAAAAATGTAACCACAGAGGACACAGCGATTTTACACAGGGCACACAGAGTAAAGCGGTTATAATCTTCTCCGTGTGCTCCGTACATTCTTTTGTGCCCTCCGCGGTTTGTCTTCCTTTCCGGCTACTGTATCGCCGCTTTCTCCGAAGCCCAGGTGTCAACAAAAGTGTCTGTCACCTGATCCCAACTGCTGTTGCCGAGGGCGTATTCGTACATGGCCGCGCCGAGTTCGTTCTTGAATTCCTGGCTGGGGAAGGTGGGGAAATTCCATGACACCGAGGTAATCGCCGGATTGTCCAGATAATAGAACATCTCCTTTACCAGCGGATTGTCCGGCCGCTCATCGGCGCCGAAAGTACTGAACGGCGCTACCAGGCCGAGCTTCTCCATGGCGTTTTTTTTGCCTGAGGGGGTGTTGAAGAGCCATTCCAGTAATTTGATCGAAGCCTCCTGGCTGGCCGCGGACGCCCTGCTGTTCAGGCAGATAAAATTCTCGGTGCCGGTACAAAGGCCCTGGCTTTCCTCGCCGGCAACCCCGGTGTAAATCGGCAGGAACTTGATGTCCTCTTCTTTAACTACATTGCCCGCTTCCCCGGAGATCTGGGTCCAGGCCCAGTTGCCGTTCTGTACCATCGCCGCCTTGCCCAGCGCGAACTCGGCCATGGAATCGCCCACGGTCTTCGCGCCGATGCGCCCGCGCTCGGTGACGGAGTTGTTGATATAGAGGTCGAAAATGTTCTTAAAGTTCTGCCCGTAGCTGAGGTCGATTGCCGCCAAATCACCCACGCCCTTTTGCCTGTACTCGTAATAGATGGGGAGGTTGGCCAGGTGGGTCTGCCAGCGCCAGTCCTCGCCGGGGCTGAAACTGGTGGAGCCGAAGACCCCGTCGATCCCCAGTTCGCTCTTGTGCGCGCCCATGTCCTCAACCACCGCTTTCAGCGCGGTGAAGTTTTTGATCTCCCTCGCGTCGCTCAAGTCCCGCACCGCGCGGCCGGGCAGGGCGAAGTATTTGCGGAAAATCGCGTCGTTGTAGAGGATGCCGTAGGTCTCCACCGCGTAGGGGATGCCGTAGACGCCGCCATCTTCGGTGATGGCCATGCTCTTGTCCAGCAGCCAACTGTACACGGCGGTGTCTTTCAGGTCCGCGCAGTAACTTTTCCAGGTAAGGTAGCCAACCGGGCCGTTTATGTTGAACAGGGTGGGCGGCTCGGATTTCGAGATCTCCGAGCGCAGGGTCTGCTCGTAAGTGCCGCTCGCGGCGGTCACCACCTTCATGGGGATGCCCGTCTCCTGCGTGAACTGGGCCGCCGTTTCTTTCCACTGGGCGTCGATTTCGGCCTTAAAGTTGAGCAGGTACACTCCCGGCGCAGCGCTTTTCTTCGCGCAGCCGGTAAACAACGCGGCGAGTACCAGCGCCGCCAAAAGGGTCTTTTTCATGATTTCCTCCAAAAAATAATAGAATAGAGATACCAATTTATAAATAAAATCATAATACTTTTGTCTGAAAGTGTCTAATGGTTTTACCGGATAATCGCATAAAAATACAAGTACTCTAACAGCAATTCCGATTTCAAAAACAACCGCAAAGGGGCTGTAAACGAAGTACAAAAACGGCTGTTTTTTGAGGGTTCCGGCAATTTCTCCTGAGGAGGGTTGGAGAAAGCTAATCTGGAAGGGGAGATCGTGTGCCTTGGGTATAACCTGAAGCGCTTATACCGGCTTTCGCAAGGCTGAAAGGGGAGCGGAAGGGTAAGACGGGCGGGGCAATCCGCCAACCGGGGACAGAAGTCTCCCGCTTTCGCTATGAAGCGCAACAGGCTCCCGGATTAATTAGTGTCTGTCCATAAAGTCGGTTACTTTATGGACAGACCTTGCATTTGCTCCCGTTTTGTACCAAAACGGTGCGCAAAATGCCTGTTTTAAGGTAGTCTGTCTATAATGTGT